>JALYQS010000024.1 GCA_030855725.1 bacterium
TCTCTCTCATTGAATACTTTTTACCTAGCAGAATGAAGATTTCGTTTCGTTCCGCTTTCTGTATTTTCTTAGCCTTTTTCATTTAAATACTTTAACAGAAGTGTCCTAATTCATTAAGGAAATTGCAGCTCGTTGAAAAAAGTTTTAGATAATGAATTTGTCCTTTTGGGCGTTAACCTTAGTGCCTAGTAGGACAAATTCATTAAACAAAATCTAAAACAAAAATAAAGCAACATGAAACAAGGACTCTTTTTTTCAGTAATTCTTGCACTCGTGCTCAGCGCCTGTGCTACCACCAAAACCGATGATCTCTATTACGAAGACGATTATGTTCCGGATAAACCTAAGGATTACGAGGAAGATTATGCATTCGAGTTCACCTTGCGCATTAAGAGATTCCACGAGCCCACTATTCAAGGAATGGGTTACTACGATCCATGCTTCATAGATGCCTGGTGGTACGACCCGTATTACAGTCCAGGGACCTCAATTTACGTAATCGACCACTATTGGCGCCCATATCCCCGATGGACATGCTGGGATGAGCCTCACTACAACAATGGATGGAGTTGGAACTTCCATGCTACTATCGGATTAAGATGGAATTCCTGGGGAAGCTACTCAGGAAACAACTACTACTGCGATCCGTACTGGACCTGGAATGGGTATAACCCATTTGCCCACCAGTCCTACTATGACTGGTATGGACACCACCACAATTATGGTCACGGTGGTAACGGCGGACGCCACGGTCCTGGGTGGAATTACAACTGGGGTCACGGTCACTACAGTGGCCATGGTAGTCACCATGGGGATGGTGGATACCAAACCAAAACCTATACAGGTGTACGCCGCCATGGTTCTGTCGTCAACCCGGGCTACGCCAGGACAGATGGTAGGTCCAGTCGGTTAGCACCGGCTAAGCAAGCTCCAACTGTCGAACTGAAGCGCCCTTCAAACAGGCGAACTCAACCGGATCAACCCGCCACCGAACGAACCTCCCCAGTTCAACGTGAACAACGACCTGCTCGTGAAGAGACCCGACCGACCGGTCGTGGTCAACGACCTGTCCCGCACCAAGAGACCCGACCGACCGGGCGTGGTCAACGACCTGTCCCGCGCCAAGAGGCCCGACCCGAACGGCGGCAAGAAGCCAGACCTTCCGGACAACCCGGAAAGTCTTACTCCCCCCGTGGACAAAGCAATGGCGGAAACCGACAGTCCGCTTCCGGACAACGTGGAGGCAACAGATCCTCCGGCTCCTCCGGTCATCGTGGAGGAAACCGCCCTTCCGGTGGTGGTGGAAGGAAGCATTAAATTTTTCCAGTTTAGAAGTTTCCAACTACTAAACTTAATCAATATAGATAGCCCGTCGCGAGACAATCGCGACGGGCTGTTTTTTTGCCCTTTTTCATAAAAAAACATGTAAAAAAGCTTGACAAACTCATTTTAAAATACTATACTTAGGGCACAAATAGGTTATCTAATTTATCGAGTCTCGACTCTCTAATTTAGAAAAGAGTCGAGCACACTATCTTGTATTTAATAACAACGTAACAAAAAATATCATGACTGGTACAATCAAAAGAATCACTGATAAAGGTTTTGGCTTCATCACAGCAGAAGGACTTGCGAAGGATTTATTCTTCCATAGTAACTCTCTTGTAGGAGTTACCTTTGACGAACTACGTGAAGGCGATACAGTTTCATTCGAAACTGAAGAGTCCCCAAAGGGCTTGAACGCTACAAACGTACAACGTGTAGAAGCAGCTGCATAAGCTACTCTTATCAAACAAAAAACACCCCGCTTGGGGTGTTTTTTGTTTTAAGAAAATAAAATTTTAAAGATTTTAAAGATTTTTCACAGTCTGGGGATTTTTTCCGAGGACTTGGAAAATTTTTATAATTTCGTTTTCTAACTATTCTTCTTGGGTAAATGGTTCCCCTTTCGCCCAAGCTTTGATTATTTCATAGTCAGTCTCTCCGCAGATAAATTTCTCGGTTTCGGTATTATAGAAAAATGGCACTCCTCCGCACAGATCTTTATCTATTGCGAGCAACTTCTTTTCGTTTTCTTTATTGTGCCAGACTTCAAAAGTCTCTACTTTGACACCCTCTTCCTTTTCTACCCGCTCTACAAGCTCGTGCATCCGCACACAATGAGGGCACTCTGTACCGTAGAATTCTAATAGGTGACTCATAGGATTATTTTACTAATCTTGATAAGCGAGCCTTTTTGCGAGAAGCGTTGTTCTTCTTGATAACACCTTTCTTTGCGGCCTTATCAATAACAGAAAATGCATTGGAAAGCATCTTTTCTGCTTCTTCCTTGCTGGTCTTAGAGACTTTCTCGAACTTCTTGATGACTTCTTTCATTACGCGCTTGCGGCGGTCATTAAAAGCCTTCTTGCGAAGAGAACCTCGAACTGCTTTATGGGCTGATTTGGTTATTGGCATATTAGATACAATCTAACAGAAACTGCTTGAAAATGCAATTGCTAGCCTTTAAATAAAATTAATCTCAAAATTATACATCCCCATGCTACACAAACCTTGGAGAGTGCCCACCTGCCTTACTCCCAGGTCGATCTCTGTTTCACCGTTTTGAGGTAGCATCTTTCTTAGTCCTAGTTCGGGAATTGAGAGCGAGGAAGAGCAGTCAAAAGTGCCGGCAGTGTTCATAACTAGCTTTGTGGGTATTCCAGCTTTAGCGCTCGAAACTCTTGGTATATATCCCCCTTTGGCATTGATGGTCACATATTGAACGCCTTCTTTTATTTCTACGTTCTGAACTGTTTCATTGGGAGCAGAACTTTTAGGACTACCAGAAACAACAAAACCAAGTCCAACGAAAAGCAAAACTGCAATCACGATTAAGACAGGTCGTGTGATTTTATTATCTTCTTTTGTGTCATTTGAATTTTTCATATCTTCATTCATTTTACTATATATTAAATAATGGTGGAAGAACCCCAAGTCCCGCGAGCCCAGACAAGAGTGCAAAAAGTCCAAGTCCGATAACCACCACCCCTGCGGACTTAAAGAAAAGTGGTGCGTAGCGAGAGTGGGCAAAAGAAGCTGAACCAAAGGAAAGAAGGGCAAGGACAGGAAGTGTACCAAGTGCAAACATTAACATGATCAACATACCAGACATGAATGACCCACTAGAAAGAGCGGATACTTGCATTGACTGAGTAAATCCACAAGGTAGGAAAAACGTCGCGAAGCCGATGATAAGCGGCGTTAAGGTTTTGTGTTCTATTCTTCTAAAGAAGTTGAACACGCCTGTCGGAAGGGTGACTTTATTTTTCGCAAAAATTCCTACCAGATTTAACCCGAGCAAAAGCATGATAACTGAAGCCACGATCCCTAATATCGCCGTGAAAGTAAAATTCACACCTATTGTATTCCCTACTGCTCCGAGCATGCCACCTAAAGTGGCAAAACTTAAAATTCTACCCAAGTGAAAAAGGGTGAAGTTTTTTTTATCTATTACATTGTCTCCATCTTGAGATACCTTCACAGAAAGAGACAATACCAGTCCTCCCACCACCGCGAGACACGAAGAAACAGAAGCGATGAGTCCTATGATAAAGCTCGTTGCTGGAGTCACTGACCCACCAATACCTAAGTTTAGAATTCCTGATTTTTGTAAGATGAAAAATAAAATAAGAAATGTAAGTCCAATAGGCAAAGCCGTCCAAATAACATCGTCTTTTTGTTTTTCTAAAACTACTTTTTCTCTAGACAAAGTATAGCCATGAGATTTTATTTTCTCCGTTAAAATTCCAGCTAATTCTTCTTCCGTTACATCTCTATAACTTTCCACTGAAACAGTTTGATTTTTTAAGTTTACTTCTGCTGTTCGAACAACATCCTGCTCTTTCAAAATATCTTCAATCAAGATTTTGCACGACGCGCAGTGTGTCCCCGAAACATGTAATGTATATTTTTTCATAAATTTATTTTCTAATTATACACCACTACCTGGCTAACGGCTCGGGTGAATTATTTTTGTTAAGGCTAATAAATTCTAGAATTTTGTTTTTGTCATAACTATCTATTTTTTCTAATCTCGTCCAAGACGCAAGCACGATATTGGCGTCATTGCCTTCTCTTGGAGAAAGTATGACACTACCAGAATTAGCTTTAGCTATTTTAACTAAATTAGCTAAGGTCTCTTCGTCTACCTCCTTGTACGAAATCCAAATACCACCATGCTCGAGGTTGTGGACAGCTTGTTCGTCAACGAGAGGCTTGTCATGAACTCCCCAAGGGGCCTGATCGGCCCAGTGTGCTCCTGAAGTTGGTGGATTTGAATTATATGCTTCGTGATTTTCACCTGATTTTATGTGAGAAACTTTCTGTTCTTCAAATACTTGTCCTGTCGGACCCAGATTTTCAATATTTTTTTCTGCCTTAAATGGAGATACTTTTGAATCTTGATTGACCGCCCAAGCTACCAAGATACCTACAAACAAGAAAACGGAGATTGTGATAATTATATATTTTTTCATAAATTTTTGTTTAATGCGGTTAGAAAATAATAAATAGCCATGCCGAAATAGCACAGCAGTATTTATGATTCTAGTATAGTTTAGGATTCAGAATTCCTTGAGAAAACAAATATGTAGAAAGAAGTAAGCTATATTGAAACCATAGTTTTTCGTACAGGCGTGTTTTAGTGGGGCTGTATTCTTGATAGAGCCACTCTAGTTCTCTGGAGAAAGTATTGTATAAAATTAAAAATACAAAAATAACTACAAGCAAAAACAGTACGTTCTCTACCGGTGTAGCTCTCATAGAATTCTGCCAAGCCTGTATGTGGCTAAAAAGATTCATTGGACACATAGCAGAGCCACCTTCCATATATGGGCAATCAGACATTTTCATCATTCCATGACCGTCATTCACCATAGCCCCATGTATATTTAATCCAAAAAAAGCAAAGAATATAAAGCTCGAAAGGACAAAAGTGGTTATTATTTTTTTCAGTGAAAGCATTTTCATTACCTATTCATTTTACCAATTTTAAGGGTTTTTATCAATTCTTTGTAACTTTCTCTTTTGTTTTTGTAGCCATTTCTGTATTGGAGCAAAGAAATCAGGATGTGTCTCTACAAAATAAAATACTGCAGGGGTCAGGAATATTGAGATAATGGTGGACGATACTAGCCCCCCCCAAATATCACCACTGCGAGCGGATGCAGTAGCTCCTTGCCTGGCTCTGTCGAACCAAGAATTAATGGTATGAGTGCAAGTGCTGTCACCATAGAAGTCATGAGTACTGGCACCAATCTATCTATCGTAGCCCCGACCACAACATCTTTGGTTAATTTACCGGCTTCTTTTGCTTTACTCAAGCATCGTTCAATGAGCAGAATTCCATTTCGCGACACAATACCGGCGAGAGATATGAATCCAACGGTATGGGCGAGGTTGATAACTCCCCCAGTAAGCCAGATAGCAATAATCCCTCCAATAAATACAGTTGGAATATTGAGCATTATCTGTAGTACAATCGGAATCTTTCGAAAGGCATAAAATAATATTCCAAAAATTAAACCAAGTGCAATGACAAACATCCAAGCAAGCCTAGCGCTATTCTCTTTCTGACTTTTATATGTTCCTTCATACGATATGGTGACACCGGTTTTCAATTTTTTAGTGTCCATAACACGCTTTACATTTTCAACTGCTCCAACTATGTCTTTGCCCTGATAGTTGGCAGTAACATTCATCACTCGTTTTCCTCCTTCATGGCTATATTTATTCCTTCCACCTTCTATCTTAATGTCACCAACATCAGAAAGTGTGCCTACTGATTCTATAGGTAATGACAAATCACGAAGTGCGGTGGCACTACCTTTTGAATTCTGATCAAAACGAAGCACTACATTGATACGAGCACCGTCTTTTTGAACTTGACCTATTTCTTTACCGAGTAGACCTTCTTCTAAGACATCTGCAACACTTGCAACCGAAACACCATTCTCCCCAATTCTGTTAGTGTCCAGATAAATTCTAAATTCAGGAACGATAACTTCTTTTTGAATTTGAGGATTCTTTACCCCATTTTGTTTTTTTAACTCATCTTTTATCAGCTGAGTAGTTTCTTTCATGGCACCCAAATCATCCCCAAATACTTTCATCACAATAGGTGCTCGCACTCCAGAGAGAGACTCCTCTACTCTGTGTGTGATGGGTTTGCCAAGCCCATAGTCAGCACCTTTGTATAGCTCTAGAATTCCTTGTACTTCTTTTGATAATTCGTCTACTTTATTTTCAAGCCCTGGCTCGAATATTACTTGTATCTCACTGCTGTTTGCTCCACTATCGTGTGGGTCTGCTCCAGCTCGACCGGTAAAGTGACTTACTCTTGCGACACCTTTAATGTTTCCTATTTCTTTTTCAAGGATAGAGGCAAAGGTATTCGAAGTATTAAGATCTGTTCCCACAGGAAGTGTGACAGAAATAGTAAGCGAGCTTTCATTGAATGGTGGTATGCCTTCCTTGCCTGCAAAAGAATACAATCCTACCGCGATGACAAGAGAGATCAATACTCCCAAACTGAGTTTTTTTATATTATTGATACTCCAATAAATATAGGGCGTGATTTTGTTTTTTAACCATGCCACCAATTTTGTTTCACCTTGCTTACTTGCTTACTTGCTTTGACATTTTTTAATAACAACGCTGATAATGCTGGTGTCAGAGTGAGTGAAACCAAAAGCGATGCGACTAGAGATATAAGGTATGCAATACCTATAGATGAGAGTAGTTTTCCTTCAACCCCAGGAATGAAAAATACAGGTAGGAATACAACCACCACCAGTAGTGTGGCATATACAATCGAATTTCGAACCTCAACAGAAGCATTAAAAATAACATCTTTAAATGGAGTGCTCAGGTTTTTATTTTTCCACTCTGTTAACCTGTGATTAATATTCTCTACGTCCACAATAGCATCATCGACGAGTTCACCGATGGCGATAGCAATACCACCCAAGGTCATTACATTCACCGACAAACCCATGAATTTGAAAATAATAGCGCTGACCAGAATAGATACAGGAATAGCACTGAGGGTAATCAATGTAATTCTCCATTTCATGAGAAAGAGTGTAACAATAATAATTACAAATAAAATTCCTTCCGCTAATGCTTTCTTTACATTATTTAACCCAGAATCAATAAACCACTGCTGACGAAAAAGATCATTTTGAATTTTGACTCCTTCCGGTAAGCTTTTGCCGATGGTTAGTAATGCTTCGTCAACTGACGCTGTCACTTTGAGCGTTTCTGCATCGGGCTGACGAGAAATACGCATTATTACACCAGGCTTGCCATCAATAGTCGCGGAACCACGAACAAGACTCGGGCCCTCAATAATTGCTGCTACGTCTGCAAGTCTGACAATTCCTCCGGCTTTATCTTTACCAACAACAACATTCTGCAAATCAGCAACTTCGCGAGGTGCCACCATAATACGGATTGGATACTCTTTATTTTTCTCCACAAGTAGACCTCCACTTTTGTTGTTAAGTATAGGCTCAAGTGAACTTGCGATGTCTTCGACTCCTATCCCTAAATTTTTCATTTGGGTGGCATTCATTTGAATCTGCCATTCCCTTACATCTCCTCCGAGCACTATGATGTCTGATACACCAGGTACGCGAAGTAATGCCGGGCGCACCGTCCAGTCAGCCAGTGTACGTAAATCCATACCTGACATATTTGGGTTGTCTGTTGTAACTCCCACCCACATTATTTCACCAAGAATTGATCCAACTGGACCAAGCATCGGACGTGCGCCACTCGGTAATTCAAGTCGCGAGAGTCGCTCTTGAATAATCTGCCGATTACGGAAAATATCTGACCCCCATTCAAACTCGGCATTTACAATAGCAAGCCCGAACGAAGCCGTACTACGGACCCGAGTCACCCCCGGCGCACCTGCTACAGCTGATTCTACTGGAACCAAAATTAATCTTTCTATGTCTTCAGCCGACAGGCCTTCCCCTTCGGTAAATACAGAAACTGTAGGTTTATTAATGTCTGGAAGGACGTCCACTTTCATGGTACTGAAACTCCATATTCCTAGAGCAACAATAACGAGAGAAAGTAAAACTACAACCCGAGTATTATCTAGCGACCATTTTATTATTTTATTGAACATATATATTATTCATCATGGCTATGTGGCTGACTTTCGTCTTGAACCTCTTTGTGTTCAGATTTTTTTTCAACTTGCGGAACGTCAGCACCAGATACACTGACAAGCATTCCTTCTTTCATATCAGGAATTGGACGCGTAACCACCATGTCCCCATTTGAGAGTCCCGTAGTGATTTCGACTGTATCACCAAATGTTCTACCTGCTGTTATTTCTTTTGATAGCAATTTATTTTCAATTGTAACTGTCCACACACGAGTCACACCGTCATCACTCCAGAAAATTGCAGTGAAGGGTATTACTGCTGTTGTGGAACTTGTGTTATTTGGTATTACCCGCACAGATGCATGCACCGGCCAATCAGTAGGTTCGACAAATTGTGCATCCGCCATGTATGAGCCATTAGTATCGAGTGATACTCCTACCCCGATAACTTTTATCTTTATCTTAGTATCAAGAAAGCCGGGACGAACGACAGTAAGTATGTCGCCAGATTTTGGAGCGATGGCATTGCTAGGAATACGGAACCGGATTAATTTTTCGTTATTGTTTGTTCCATTGATAGAAGCTAGAGTATCCTCTGGTCGCACAAATTCTCCAATCCGTTTTGAAATACTGGAAATTGTTCCGCTTTTTGTAGCTACTATTTCTAAGCCTCCAGTAAGGCCACCTACAACACTGTTGTATGATGCTTGTTTTGCTATTACTTCTGCATTAGCGAGAGCAAGGTCCTTTTCGAGTTGAATAATCTGGGCGTCAATTTCCTGATTTTTGCCTATGATATCTTGATTTTTACCAGCAGTTTCTTGAAGCCTAACATCATTATTCACAAGCGCTTCTTTATATTCTTTCAACGCAGTTATGAATTCTTGTTGTTCGGTTGTAACGACTAATCTAAGATCAGTAAGTGTTGCTTCATCAAGGCTCCCATCGGGGATTGTTTCTGAGAGAAGCTTTACTGTTGCCTCAAAATACGCAAGCCCACTTGCTTCAGGGATAAGCTCTTTATTCCCCAGATCTTTTAGAGCTTGATGGATTTTCTCCGGATAGGTGTTTCTAGTTGTACCACTAACACCTACATTCCATTTTAAAACAACGAAGGAATTTACGTTCGGAGTTCCACCATTTGCTGAAATGGTAGGATATATTTTCGATATTGATCCTTGCAATACTACTTGAATATTACTCTTTTTTATTTGAGTAAGAGAACTAGTATTACTTCCCAAAGTAGAACTTGAATAAGAAGTCTTTAAATCAGAATAAGAACTTTTTAATAGATTTAATTGTTCTATTTTCTTTTGATTGAAGGTTATGACCGCCTGTGCTTCTGCTTTCGCCCGAGCAAGAGATTCTGCTTGAAGGGCTATAGCTTGGACAATGTCCGGGGTTTTAGGTGGAGTAGAGAGACGTCCCAAGGTTTGGCCTTGGTATACTTTTTGTCCGATTTTTACATTCCACTCTGCAATTGTACCTTCACGCTTTGGTTGCACATTGACATCATTAGCTGAGAGTATCTCTCCAGCCCAAGAAACACCTGAGCCGATGTCGAGCGTATTTTCAGGTGTAGTTGTCTGTCCGATCGTTAAAATGGATACTTTTGGATAAATATTTTCATCCGATAGTACCTGTGTTTGCACAGTACCATTACTTGAAAATTTTTTATACCCAATTGCACCTCCTACGATAAGTACTGCTACAACTACACCCATAATAAGAATTTTGTTTTCTTTCATAGATTAATATTTTTTAAGACTAATAATTATTCGTCATGACTGTGTGGTTGGCTTTCATCTTGGATGGGGGTATGTTCACTCGTAGCTTCATGAGTATGGTCTGTGTGGCCATCTGAGGCAATTTTACTTTCTGGCTTCAAGATAAAAAAAGCAGCACTGATTGCAACAACGATAAGGACAATAACGATAATAAGATTTTTTTTCATGTTTTTAAGTTAATAGTTATAGTTAATAAAATATCAAAAGACCTCTTGCTCTTGCAAAGATTGGTAAAAGTTATTGA
The DNA here is from genome assembly GCA_030855725.1 of bacterium. Classification (GTDB taxonomy): domain Bacteria; phylum Patescibacteriota; class Minisyncoccia; order Phycocordibacterales; family UBA9973; genus UBA9973. The sequence continues at coordinate 10,193 of JALYQS010000024.1, forward strand.
GTTAAAACGATTTAGGGTTAAGAATACCCCTTGAGAAGAGTAAAGTGAATAGAATCAACCACCCTGGGGCAAGCCCACAGGGTATGATCGGAAGCATGAGCCTACAGTAATCGTAACTGATATGGTGAATCTTCCGTCTTTCCTTGGTTAGCAACATAACGTTCGACACTCTTCCAGT
>JALYQS010000025.1 GCA_030855725.1 bacterium
GTATCATATACGTTGTGGTAGGTTTTCTTCAGGCTCATGCCTCTATAGTAACTTGAAAACCAAGGTTTTCAAACTTTCCTTTATGGAAACGCGTGGCAAGCCACGGGGAATTTTTGGGGATTAAATATGAGTGGTGTGTTTTGCCACCAGGTAGTATACAAAACAGATGATGGTGTAGCGCATTCTGAAGGATTAGCCATACTGAGTCATTTGCCTATAATCAATTCAAAAGCTATCCCCTACACAAACGTAAGTGAAAAAGAAACATCTGAAATATCAGTAAAAGACTTACCTGAACACAATACGGACAAAGGATACATAAACAAACAACACTATAGAAAATTATTAGTAGCAGTAATAGAAAATGAAGGTGAGAAATTGAACATATCCACAACCCATTTTACCTGGGCCTATTATGGACATTTTGATAAAGAAAATAAAAAATTTATTTGGAAAATAGATGAAGGCACTGTAAACGAGCAAACCGAAGATGCAAAAAGATTGTTTGATATTTTCGACACTTTTCCCGATATTGTCTTCTGCGCCGACCTCAATGCTCCGCGAGGTGAAAAAATTTTTGATATGTTTGCTCATAAGCTCAAAGACAACATTCCAGAACAATATAAAAGAAGTATAGATGAGAACATTCATCGTTTAAAGGCACCTTTACCACTGATGATAGATGGTGTTTTTACTACGAAAGAATACGAGGTTTCTAATGTAATTTTGAAAAATGGCATTAGTGACCATATGGCGGTGGTGTGTGAACTAAGTAAATAGACAATTCTAAAGTAAAATAAAAATGCGGCGGAGACATATAGTCTCCGCCGCACACTAAACACCCGCGTTAATGGTGCTTCTTTCCTTGAGCCTTTTCACGGGCTTGTTTTGCTTTTTTTGCTTTTTTTGCCGCTTCCGCGGCATTTTTGGCTTCTTGGGCGCGGCGCTCCGAAGCGCGCCGCTCGGCGCGGAGGGTATCCAAAGGAGACATAGGTTGCTGGTTTCAATGGCTTTTCCAGCGGCCTTTAAAAAAAGTGAAAGAATATGAAATTCTTTCTTTAAACTACCCTCTATCTCTGCAAAAGTCAAGAAAAAAATACGGAGCCGAAGCTCCGCGTTTTAAAATATGAAAAAATAGCCAATAAGGGCTAGGACAAACATAGCTAGGCAAACCCCAGCCAACCTTTTATAGTTAAATGGCTCAGTAAAAACAGAAGAGTAACTTCTATTTTCTTGGTATTGTTCGTACAGAGCGACACCAAAACCAATCAATCCTAAAAGGCTAACAAATAAAAGTAAATTTTTATCCATGGGACAAAATTTTTCAAGATGAACAATATATATTTTCACCGTACTCCCTCTCCCCCTTCATGTCAACCAAATAAAAAATCCTCCGTTTTGTGGGAGGATTTTTTATTCCTTAGTTTTAGATTATTTCCTTGCAGCGATAATGGTATCCGCTACGTTCTGAGGTACTATGTCATATCGTAGGAATTCCATAGTGAACGATGCTCGTCCTTCAGTCATTGAACGAAGGCTTGTCATATAACCGAACATTTCAGAAAGCGGAACAACAGCTTTCATAACCTTGTTCATACCACGATCTTCCATTCCTTCGATGAGTCCACGCTTGGATGAGAGGTTCCCTGTTACGTCTCCCATGAATTTATCTGGAGTAACAACCTCTACCTTCATCATAGGCTCAAGTATCACTGGGCGAGCAGCACGACATGCATCCTGGATCGCCATAGAAGCAGCTATCTTGAAAGCCATTTCGTTAGAGTCCACTTCGTGGAAAGATCCATCCCATAACTCCACCGAAACATTCACCATCTTAAATCCAGCGAGTATTCCACGATCAAGACCTTCTTTAAATCCTTTTTCACAAGGAGCAATATACTCTTGTGGAATAGCACCTCCTTTGATAGTGTTGATGAATTCAAATCCTTCAGAACGCTTGGTATTCTTTGGTAGGTCTTCGACTTCTTCTTTGGTAAGCGCAACCATTGGCTTGACCTTGATCTTGACGTGACCGTAGTTACCACGACCTCCAGACTGCTTGATATATTTACCTTCCACTTCAGCATTACCATTGATAGTTTCTCGGTATGCAACCTGTGGCTTGCCCACATTCGCCTCCACAGTAAACTCACGCTTCATACGGTCCACAATAATTTCAAGGTGAAGTTCTCCCATACCGGCGATGATAGTCTCCCCTGTTTCTTGATCGGTAGTAACTTTAAAGGTTGGATCTTCTTGTGCAAGGCGGTTGAGTGCCATTCCCATTTTCTCTTGGTCAGCTTTTGTCTTTGGTTCGATACGTAGAGAGATAACCGGTTCTGGGAATACGATACGGTTAAGTTCTACAGGTGCGTTTTCATCGCACAAAGTGTCAGAAGTGATAGTGTCTTTAAGTCCGACTGCAGCTGCGATTTCCCCAGCATATACTTTCTTTACTTCTTCACGGTCATTCGCATGCATTCTAAGGATACGTCCAATTCTTTCTTTATTTCTAGTTCTTGGGTTATAGACATAACTTCCTGCAGCAAGTGATCCTGAGTAAACGCGGAAAAAAATAATCTGTCCGACGAATGGGTCAGTCGCAACCTTGAAAGCGAGCGCAGAAAATGGCTCAGAGTCAGAAGCCTTTCGGTCTATTGGGGCTTCGGTATTTGGGTCGATTCCAGGGATAGGAGGTATGTCGGTCGGAGCTGGCAAATAGTCCACCACAGCATCCAGCACGAGCTGGACTCCTTTGTTTTTTAAAGCAGAACCGGCATAGACTGGGAAGATTGCATTTGCAATAACTGCCTTACGCATTACTTTTTTCAAAGTTTCATAGCTAGGCACCATACCTTCGAGGTATTCAGTCATTAAGACTTCATCATTTTCAACTATTTTTTCTACTAATTCATTGTGATAACCAAGAGCTTCTTTCATGTATTCTTCCGGAATTTCTTTTTCGATAACTTGGTTACCCATTTCGCCCTCGAAGTAAAACGCCTTCATTTTAAGAAGATCGATAACTCCTTCATGCTTTTCTTCAAGACCGATAGGAATCTGCATTCTTACAGCCTTCTTGGTAAGACGGTCTAAGATAGTTTTGTAGGAATGTTCAAAAGATGCACCGGTTCGGTCCAGCTTGTTGATGAAACATATTCGAGGAACGTTAGCTTCGTCAGCGTAACGCCAGTTGGTCTCAGACTGAGGTTCAACTCCAGCCACACCGTCGAATACTACAACAGCGCCGTCGAGCACACGGAGAGAACGCTTTACTTCTACGGTAAAGTCGATGTGTCCAGGGGTGTCGATAATGTTGAAACGATGCTTTAGATTTTTATTCTTGAGATCGTATGTTGGAGTCCAGAAACAAGTTACCGCTGCAGAGGTAATAGTGATACCGCGTTCTCGCTCCTGCTCCATCCAGTCTGTGGTGGTCTCTCCGTCGTGCACCTCTCCGATCTTGTGCGATACGCCAGTATAAAAAAGCACACGCTCAGTTGTGGTGGTCTTTCCCGCATCGATGTGCGCAATAATTCCAAAATTTCTAACTTTCTCCAACGGATAATCTCGTTCCATAAAATATTTATTTAAACTAATAATTAATAATGTTTGTTATGTAAAATGTTGATTTGAGTAACAAAAAAGCGCTTTGTGCGCTACCGATAATATACATTACAAAAATGTTTTTTGCAAATTTAAAACGCGCTTTTGAGGGGGCGCTGCTAATTGTTAAGAATAGGTTTTTTACCACGAGAAGATCGTAGTAAACATAGTAGCCCACTCATACGCCACAAGAGCGCAAAGGAGTAGCACCAATATGATAGCCATAAGAAACTTTAGGAAGCTTTTCATGCTAGGATTTTTAGAAACAACAGCGTTTCAAGACGAACAGTATAGTTGTTTATCGAATTTGTCAATAAAAAATCCCCTTGCGGGGATTTTAAAGTGGTTTATATCTAGACTACCAAGCGAAGTGTGCGAAGGCTTTGTTTGCATCTGCCATTTTGTGGGTGTCTTCTTTCTTCTTGATAGCTGCTCCTTCGTTTTTAGAAGCTGCAATTAATTCATCAGCTAGTTTCAAGTGCATTGGGCGGCCTTTACCTTTACGAGCAGCGTCGCGGATCCATCGCATAGCGAGAGCAAGTCTTCGCTCTGCTCGAACTTCTCGAGGGACCTGGTAGTTAGCACCTCCAATACGCTTGGAGCGGACTTCTGTAAGTGGTCCTGCATTTTTCATTGCAAGGTCGAAGATCTCAAGCGGATTTGGATTGCCGGTCTTTTCCTTGATAACTTCAAAAGCTTGGTACATTATCTTTCTTGAAGTCTCCTTCTTTCCAGACCACATGACGTAGTTGATGAACTTCTCCAACTTTTGTGAGTTGTAGACGAAATCAGGATTTACTATATTTCTATTTTTTACTTTTCTTCTCATTTTATTTAAAAATTAAATTTCTTATTTCTTCTTATCGCCAGCCTTTGGTTTCTTGTTTCCGTAGAGGGATCGTCCTTGTCTTCGCTTTTCAACTCCTTGAGTATCGAGCACACCACGAACGATGTGGTATCGCACTCCGATAAGGTCCTTTACACGACCACCGCGGAGCATAACCACTGAGTGTTCTTGCAAGTTGTGTCCTTCTCCTGGAATGTACGCAGTAACTTCCATGCCGTTAGTAAGTCTGACACGGGCAATCTTTCGGAGCGCAGAGTTCGGCTTCTTTGGAGTGGTGGTTGTAACCTTAGTACAAACCCCTCTTTTAAAAGGAGCTGGGTAGAATATTGGGCGGTTCTTTAATATGTTGAATCCACGAGCTAAAGCTACAGTCTTGGACTTGCTTTTAACCTTTATGCGGGACTTCTTAACTAATTGATTTATTGTTGGCATGAATGACTGTTAATGTACTATACTCTCGGGAAAATTGCAAATTTTCTCACTAGGTTAAAGAGAAGTTCCAGTTATCAACTGAAAAAGGAAGCTAAGAATTGGATAAATCGAGCTTGAGAAGAATACTACGAAGACTATGAGAAAAATTAGCGCAAACTGCTCGATGAAGGATACGATTGGCTGAAAAGCTGATGGTAGAAGTGGGTAAAGAATCTTGGATCCATCAAGTGGCGGTATAGGCACTAGGTTAAATATCGCGAGTACTAGATTTACCAAAACTATCAGAGAGACAATAGAGTCGAATCCAGCGGGCATAAGAGAGCCGTCAGTAAAGCGTAGCAACAATCCGAAAATAATGGCAAGGGACAGGTTCGCTAAGATTCCCGCTGCTGCAACAGCAATGCTCCCCCACTTTCTGTTAGAGAGATTGTCTGGGTTGTAAGGCACTGGTTTCGCCCAGCCAATCATAAACGGCGAACCCGAAAAGAAAAGCATCGCGGGTAAAAGAATGGAACCGAATAAATCCAAATGAGGAATCGGATTCAAGGTAAGCCGGCCGGCGAAAAGCGCGGTCTTGTCTCCATAACGCAGAGCCATGTATCCATGCGCCACTTCGTGGATAACGACAGACATTATAAGTATGGCTATATAAAACACTGCGTCAGTTGCATCCATATACATTCTATGATAGCATGGGAATCACTATGGCGAAAATATGTGTAATCACAAATAAAGGTTCGATTGTTGGTGGAGGATACTCCAACCGTACCCGTGCAACCAAATTCAACCCTACTGGCAAGAAGCGCAAATATCCTAATCTTCAAAAGAAGCGAGTTTTCGTGCCTGAGCTTGGCAAAACTGTAGCAATCGAAGTTTCCACTCGTGGGCTAAAAACTATCAAGAAAAACGGCGCCTACGCTACCCTAGTTAAAGCCGGACTTGTAAACGCAAAATAAATCTAAAATAAAAAACCGCCCAAGGGGGCGGTTTTTTATTTATGTTTTGGAAAAATCATCTAAGAAACCTTCAACTTCTCTTTCTTTACCTCCCCTTTGTTTCTCTAATGGACCTTGTTCATCTGGGAAAAAGGAATTTTTTTCTTTTATTTTCGCTTCTTCTTCTTTTCGTGCAATTTCTTGCGCTATAGCATCTTGTTCTTGTTGAACGTATCTAGGCATTCTTTCTGGCATGAATATATTATATATGAAATTTACGCCGGAACAAAAGTAATCGCTGTGCCTTTCTTGCCTGCACGGCCGGTTCGGCCGATTCGGTGCACATAGGTGTCATAGGTCTGTGGTACATCGTAGTTGATGACGTGAGTCACATCTGGAATATCCAGACCTCGTGCTGCTACGTCTGTCGCAATAAGGATATCTATTTGGTCTTTCTTGAAAAGTTCCAAAGTACGAATGCGCTCCCGGCTACGTTTGTCGCCATGAATACAGCCTACTTTAAACCCGAGCCTTGAGAGCTCTTTAGTAAGGTCATCCACTGCGTGCTTCATTTCACGAAAGATTAGAGTCTTCTCTACTCCTTCGCTTTTGAGCACTTCGTGAAGTTTCTCTAGCTTGTCTTCTCTCTTAGCACGAACTACATTTTGGTCAATATTTTTTGCAGTCTCACCTGAAACTACAGAGATGAATACTGGATCTTTAAGGAAAGTCGTAGTTAATTTTTTAATTTCTGGAGAAAGAGTCGCAGAGAAAAACAGTGTTTGTCTGTCAGTTGAGGTCTTGCCGATTATGAACACCATGTCATCGCGGAATCCCATATCAAGCATTCGGTCTGCTTCGTCGAGAACTACATATTTGTAGGGCGCAAGATCTAAGACTTTTCTTTTAATGAGGTCAGTCACACGTCCCGGGGTGCCGATGACGAATGATACTCCCCTTTTGATCTCATCTATTTGCTTGTTGATAGGCATACCTCCGACTACACAAACTCCAAAGAGTCCTGATCCGGTAGCAAGCGAACGAAGTTCTTCTTCAATCTGAATCGCAAGCTCGCGAGTTGGAGCAAGAACCAAGACTTTCTGACTCTTGTCCTTCATAACTTTGTTGATCAAAGGCAAAAGGAAAGCTGCGGTCTTACCGGTACCGGTGTTTGCCATACCGAAGACATCTTTGCCGTCCAGTACTGCATGGATTGCTTGGTCTTGAATGGGACGAGGATTGGAGTACCCTTTCTTTGCGATGTTTTTATGAAGCTGGGCTTCAAATGGAAAGTCAGCAAAAGTGTGCTTAGCGACATACGGCTTTTCTTCTACATGCACTGCCTTCTGAATGAATCTGTTGTAATCTATCTTGTCGCCAGCAAATCTACTTCCTTTGCTTTTACCTCCGGATGAACGACTACTGTTTCTTTTAAAGTTCCCGCCTCCAAAACTAGGTCGTGGACCTCGGGAAAAAGAAGCTGCATGAGCTGAGCCTCCGCCTTTATAAGCTGGACGACCTGAAGGAGCTGGTTTTGAACCAGTGCCTCCAAATCTATAACTTCCCCCGCCAATAGCATTGGCGGATTTGCTCGCTGGGCGAGCTGTGCGTGAACCTGAAAATGCAGGTCGCGCATTACTGCGTGTGTTTTTAATCATATAATTTTTTTATGTATGGATATCAGTCTCCAGACACAAAAGTCTTAGATGATCTCCTACAAACCAGTCTCGATATAATAAGTTGGTCTGCCGACGTGGCAGAAATGAGATTGATATAAAGAGAATAGCATTTTTTATAAAAATTGTCAACCAGAAATAGGAAAGCGCCGAAAGTTCGGGGTGGCTTTTGACGCTCCCTGTCGCTTTCGGCGCAGTTATTTAATGCCAATCATATCCAACCAGTGCATAAAAAATGGACCACGCCAATCCGGTCCCACGAGACGAATTACAGTGTTCCCTTTTTTCTTCTCCCAAAAAACTTCTCCTTTTGGGGTGACTCTCCCGTAAAGACTTCCGTCAACTGGATTTTTTGGTAGCCAATAAGCGAAAACTTCATTTTGGGGATCGCCAACCTGCGCAGCAATCATGACTTCACCATCATCAAAGGACTCAGAGAAGTAAAGCTGCTGGGTTGTAGAATCAGGCCCGAAACCAAGTTCACCTTTATTGACTAATAAATTCAAACTTAGGCGATACGTGTTCGTAAATGTATCGAACTCCGGTGTCAGACAATGGAATACAGTGGAAATTATGGTTTGTGTCATTACTGGCTCATTTGTCAGGTCAACCATTGTAACATTCTCCCCAACGAACATAGTTTTTTCACTTTGAAGAAAATATACTTTTACCGAATCGCCTTCATCTGGCTGCCTCCAGCCTACTTTTAAAATTTTCAGACTTTGGGAAACCGAAGCCCCAATCAGCCAGACCATCTCGTCATCGGAGGGTACTTGGCATAAGATTTCATGATTTTTATACCCCAAGTTTTTTTCGAGGGCCTGCCACATGTTCTCCTCAGAAACCGTGGTTTGTGCATGAACTGAATTTGTGAAAAAAATGGCGAAGAACGCCAGCGGGAGAAAAAAATTATTTTTCATAATCTTGTAAAGAGCGGAGGTTTTGTTAAACTCCATCATTAAATTAGCACACACACACACTTTTGTCAAATTTGTCAAGGATAAGCTCCTCGTTCATAATGAATGAATGCAAATAAACCTCAAAGGCAAACATGTCGATGAATCGTATTTAGAACTTTTGGCACATATTATGGAAAATGGAGTCGAAAAAACTGACCGTACAGGCACGGGTACAAAAAGTGTTCTAGGTTATCAAATGCGTTTCAACTTAGAAGACGGCTTCCCTCTTCTGACTACCAAGAAAGTTCCTATAAAATCAATAATCCATGAACTCCTCTGGTTTATGCGTGGTGATACAAATTTGAAATATCTCGCAGACAACAATGTGCCTATCTGGAACGAATGGCCTTACAAGGCGTATTTAATTAAAAATAATACAACTGTACCAGAAACTGGAAGTGAGGAGTGGAGCTCGGGCATGAAGAAATTCATTGAGAAAATAAAAACCGATGATATTTTTGCAAAAGAGCATGGAAACCTAGGTCCAGTCTACGGATACCAATGGCGAAGCTGGCCGACACCGAACGGCGGACACATAGACCAGCTCAAAAATGTGATTGAACAAATTAAAAACACTCCAGACTCCCGCAGAATAATAGTCTCTGCGTGGAACGTAGCCGACATAGACGAAATGGCGAAAGCCGGACTTCCCCCATGCCACTGCTTCTTTCAATTCTACGTTGCTGACGGTAAGCTCTCCTGTCAGCTGTATCAAAGGAGTTGTGACACTTTCTTAGGACTTCCCTTCAACATAGCCTCTTATGCACTACTAACGATGATAGTGGCTCAAATCACAGGACTTAGAGTTGGTGAATTCGTCTGGACTGGAGGTGATGTGCATTTGTACTCAAATCATTTAGACCAAGCCAATCTGCAACTTTCCCGGAAGAATGATATACGCAAAATGCCAACGATGAAAATTAATCCCGACAAAAAAGAGTTGGAGGATTTTACAATAGAGGATTTTGAATTATTAGATTACAACCCGCATGAAGGCATCCGAGCGCCGATTGCAGTATAATTAAACTTATGAACATATCATTTATCGCAGCGGTAGGAGAAAATAGAGAAATAGGTTTCGGCAACGAGTTGCCGTGGCATTTACCCGACGACTTGAAGAAATTCAAGGAAATAACTAAAGGGCACACTGTCATCATGGGTAGGAAAACTTATGAAAGTATGGGTAAAGTTTTGCCGGACAGAAGGAATATAATAATAAGCAGAAACAAAAACTATCAGGTTGAGGGTGCGACAGTTGTCGGCTCCCTTGAGGAAGCTTTTAAACAAGTGGACGATGAGGAAGCCTTTGTCATTGGTGGTGGAGAAATATTTGAACTCGCACTACCCTATGCTAATCGCATGTATTTGACGCACGTGAAAGCGAAAGTCAAAGGCGATTCCTTTTTCCCGGATTTTAAAACAGCTGAGTGGGAAGTACTCAATGAAGAATTCCACCCGAAAGACGAGAAACATCTATATGACTTTATGTTTAAGACTTACGAGAAAAAATCTAAAAAGAAATCCTAAGGATCTTCGTCTGTCTTGATTCGCATTAAAACCTCGTTACCATTTGATCCAATTACTTTCTCGTACTGGCGTTTTTTGTTTTTTTCTATCTTGGTTACAAGTTCCTTTTCTAAATCAAAGCCGAGCATCTCGGACATGCCAAGTAAAAATATTGCAACGTCTGCGAATTCCTCCGCAACTCCGTCCTGTCCTTTTTCGTACTTGGAATATGCTTCGGAAAGCTCCTCGTGAGCGCGACAAAATTCTCGGGCAACATCAGTAGTGTTAAATCCTTTATCTATCTTATTTCGCATTACTGCTTTTTGCAGTTCGTTTAAGTCCACCATAATTAATTATTGCTTATCGTACTTGGTAACGTAGTTATTTATAATCTCTACCTTGATTTTTGCTTTCCTGAAAATTTCTTTTGCTTTTTTGCCTGCATGATAATCCTTATCACAAACTATTCTCACTATTCCTACATTCACAATGCTCTGGGCGCATTTATAACACGGAATCATATTGGCGTACATTGTAGCACCCAGCAAGGCAATACCGTTTCGAGCTGCGTTATTGATAGCGTTCTGCTCCGCGTGTGCCGTGCGAATACAGTGCATAGAGGTAGTGCCATCTTCATTTCTCACTGTATGCATTTCGTGACCGACATCGTCGCAATGAGGAAATCCTATAGGTGAGCCAACATACCCGGTAGTCAGAATTCTTTTTTCTTTCGCTATAACGCATCCAGAGCGCCCTCTGTCACAAGTACCTCTGGTACCCACCACTTTCACCATATCTAAAAAATATTGATCCCACGAAGGTCTCTGGTATGCTTTTTGAGACAAAATAGCAACTTTTTTCATTCCCTTAAATATACCCTTAAGTTAGGTTTATTTCAAATTTTAATCCTTCTTACCAAGAGCTACAAGAACCTTCAAATACATATCCTCTACTATTTTCTTCTGAACTTTGCCCGTAGTGACATAATGGTCAAGCCCGGGCGCAGCGTTTATTTCGATAATATAATATTTACACTTTTTCGCATCTTGGGTAATGTCTCCCTCAGTAACCATAATATCCACTCCAGATATACGTAACCCCATATCGCGAGTAAGATTCACTGCAATTTTTTTAAAGCTTGGGTGTATGGTGTTGGTTACATCCAGAGAATCTCCGCCCGTAGAGAGATTGGCATTGTCTAGCAAGAATATCTTCTCGCTTTTGCTGAGAACACTGGCAAAAGTTAACCCTAGTTTTTTTAGCTTTAGCTTCATCCTGGAATCAGAGAAATTTATTTGCGTGTCTCTGCCAGAAACAAGAAAAGACCTTTGTTTCTGTTTCAGAAGCGAAAGTATTAAATTTTTGCCATCACCTGTCACTGACAGCGCTATTCGTTCGTATGCAGAAATCACTTCTTTGTCGAGTACTACGATACGATAGTCATGCCCGGGCTTATATTCCTCTAATACTGCTACTCTATCTATTTTGAAAATTTCTTTAAGCGCCTTTTTTAATTCTTTTTCAGTTGTCGCCAAAGACACACCTACACCCTGGCTCTTACTGTTGGGCTTAACTATTACCGGGTAGCCAAGTGTTTTAGCATACTTTGGCGCATAGTTACTAGAGCGTTTACTGTGCATTTGTTTGGCCCAGGTATCGGAGAATATTGTCTGTCCTTGGGCGACAGGGTAACCAGCACGCTTCATGAAGAACTTAGCATAGTCTTTATCCTTGGCAATGTCGGAGGAAGCTATATGATTTAAGTCCAACGACAAATAGCGAAGCGAACGCACCACACCGTTTTTATAAATAATCTGCCCAGCTATTCCCCATTCAGGTTCAATCACAAAACGCGCGCCTATTTTTGGAGCGAGCTTTTGTATTAGTCCGGTTAAATATGGCAATTTTCTTTTGGGTTTTTTCACGTGTTAAATATAACCTACGTTGTTCATAAGAACAAAAATACCCCTTTCGGGGTATTTTTTAAATGCTAGTCTTTTACTTCGATGCCCATTGACCTTGCAGATCCGGCGATGATAGCTATTGCTCCTTCGTCATCCTTTGAGTTTAGGTTCTCCATCTTTTTCTTTGCGATCTCAAGCGCTTGAGCTCGAGTGATCTTGCCTACTTTGGTAGATGCGTTCTTGCTGGAGCCTTTCTCGAGTCCTGCAGCTTTGAGGATAAGTCCAGTAGCTGGAGGGGTCTTTACTACGAAATCATAGGTTCGGTCTTCATAAACTGAAATACTTACTGAAACCTTGTCCCCTGCCATTTTCTGCGTAGCAGCGTTAAACTTGGTAACGAAGTCTCCGATGCTGATACCAGCCTGTCCAAGGGCGGGCCCAAGAGGTGGAGCCGGAGTAGCCTTTGCTGCCATAATCTGTAACTTTATTTTTTTGGTTATTTTCTTTGCCATAATTTTAATTTATTTTAATACACTAACTTAAATCTTCTTAACTTGCAAGAAGTCGAGCTCAACTGGGGTTTCGCGACCGAACATTGAAACTAGAACTTTTATCTTACCTCGTTCTTGATCCACAGAATTTACTTTACCTTCTAAGTCCTTGAACGGTCCATCTGTTATTAAAACTGTTTCATCTATCGCAATGTCGATGTTGTGCTTTGGTCCACCAGCGTCCATTTTCTTGAAAAGGTAGTCTACTTCTTCTTTTCTTAAAGGTACCGGGTTAACTCCTGCTCCTACGAATCCTGTGACTCGCGGAGTGTTACGAACAACATACCAGGAATCATCAGTAACAATCATATCAACAAGTACGTAGCCGGGATAAATCTTTTCTTCAACTTCAGCGCGCTTGCCTGCCTTTATTTTTATTTTCTTTTCAACAGGGACAATAACATTAAAAATCTTGTCATGCATACCTAGTGAATCAATACGCTGTTTTAGGTTACGAAGCACTACGTTTTCATATCCAGCATAAGTGTGGATAGCATACCAATTTCTAGATCCCTGTGTTTCTTGTTTTGACATATGAATATATTATAAGGCAAGCAATTTCTCTAGGCCTTTTGAGAAAATGAAATCAAAAAGACCCAAAAAGTATCCTAGGAACACAGAGAGAATTATGACTATCAGAGTATAGTAAATAGTTTGGCTTCTTTTCGGCCAAAGAACCTGCTTGACCTCTGTTTTTGTTTCTTGAAAATACTCAGTTATTTTAGTCATAATTTTGATTTATTTTAAAAAAGCCCCCTTTCAAGGGCTTTTTTAAATATACTCTTTTTTAGAAAATAGTCAAATGAGTGTGATTTACCTTATTTCATAAGTAATGTTTACATCTGAGCTAATAGTATTTTCTCCTTTTGGGATCTCGGACGGGACTGGCGCACCCTCTGAGCTGTCTTTCATCATCCCCGCCCCCCTTGCATACGTTGGGTAATAATTCCCTGATTCGTTAAAGGAAGTTATGCGGACCAGCCGTACTCCAAGCTGGCGGGCTAGAACCTTTGCTTTGTTTTTGGCATCGTCGATGGCAACTTTGCGAGCTTCTGCTTTTAGCCCCTCTTCATCGTCTATAGAGAGAGTTGGTCCAGACATGTTGGTGACGCCTATTTTGTTAATACCATCAATTACTTTCGAAACATCATCAACTTTGCGAACCTTGACCGTCACGCTTTGGGACACATTGTACCCTATTATTTCGGATGATTCCTGTGCGCACGGACGTAAATCTGAGTAATACGGGCAAGGTTTTGGATTAGAATACTTTGGATAAGAGTTGTAGTTGTCGGTCTTTATGTCTTTCTCAGCCACACCAGACTCCTTCAAGAAACTCAAAACTTTGCTGACTTTTGTGTTAACCTCATCGCTAGACTCTTTTTGAGTGGCTTTACCTGATTCAACACTGAAGTTTAAGGTTGCAATATCAGGTACTGCCTGGACTTCTCCGTGACCAGAAAGTGTAAGACTAGGAACAGGTTCGTTGCCACCCATTCGTCCTCCGTAGCGACCCTTGTGGAACATACCGACAAGTATCGAAATAGAAAGTACTACCAGCAAAAGAAGTAATGCTTTTGAAATTTGTTTTTTATATTCTAGTTCCATCATATATTTTTATTATTGATTTCCTCCTCCGCTAGTAATATTTACAACTTCAACATCAAATATAAGTGTAGAATTTGGTGGGATGACAGTTCCGTAACCAGCTTCTCCGTAGGCTTCTGCTGGCGGGATAACGAGTGTTTTGGTTTCTCCTACTTTCATGCCGAGAACTCCTTTATCCCAGCCAGAAATAACTTGGCCGGCTCCTAAGGTAAATTCAAAAGGTTCGACATGGTTAAACTTTGGGTCAACATTGGAGTCAAAGACAGTTCCATCTGACAATTTGCCTGTGTAATTCATTGATACTAAGTCGCCTGCCTTTGCTGCACCAGAATTTGTTTCCATGTTATTAATTTTTTTGTTATTAGTAAGATATACTGCCCCCGCTATCACCAATACGACTATTAGAACCCACAACCACATCATATTTTTGTTTTGCATTTTGTTTTTTTGAATTAGAAATACTCGAATTGATAATTCATTAATTATATACCAAGCTGGAGCTAAATCAAATTGACCTCCTGAGTAAGTTTTATGCCAAATTTCTCATAAACAGAGCTTATAATCTGTTCTGCTAAACTCTTTATCTCTTCGCCAGTTCCTCCTCCGTGATTCACTAATACTAGCGCTTGTTTGTCATGCACTCCTACATTCCCCAACCTTTTACCTTTCCACCCACACTGCTCTATTAACCAAGCGGAAGGTATTTTAATAGACTCTGTTTCTGTAAAATACGGCAACTCTGGGTATTTTTTCAGTAAATCTTCGAGCTTGTCATGACCAATAAAAACATTTTTAAAAAAACTTCCTGCGTTACCGATGACCTTAGGGTCCGGCAACTTGCTTCTTCTTATTTCCGAAACAGCTTCACTTATTATTTTAGAAGTGTCGGGACTAATTTTGTTTTCTTCTAAATATTGTTTAAGGACTTTATATTCTATGTTCTTTCTTTCATCCTTACTCAATCGCAAAGTTATACTTAAAATAAAGAACCTTCCTTTGAATTCATTTTTAAAGATACTGTCTCTATAGCCAAACTCACATTCTCGGTTGGTAAAAGTTCTTTTTTCTCCGGTTGAAATATCTATTGCTTCTACGCTCTCTAACGTATCTTTGAGTTCAGCCCCGTACGCTCCTATGTTTTGCATTGGCGCAGCACCGACTGTGCCTGGGATAAGGGCTAAGTTTTCTATCCCCCACAATCCACTCGCTACTGTAAACAGGACTGCGTCCTGCCAGACTTCACCACTCATAAATTTGACCCAGACACTTTCTTCATTCTCGTTTAGAACTTCGATACCTTTAATTTTATTTAATATTACAAATCCTTCGAAATCATGTGTAAAAAGGACATTGCTCCCTCCGCCCAAGAAAAGCTTTTCGTTATTCCTAAATATAGATAAATTTAATATCTCCAAAAGCTCAGCTTCATTTTTAACCTCAGTAAAAAACTTCGTCGTAACGCCTACGCCGAAAGTGTTTAGTTTGGTTAAATCATAATTTTCTAAAATCTCAATCATATATGAATCCCGATGTTATCTGATTTTAGAGTATTTCTTTCTCAAGTTGTCTTTGTATTTCTTCCTCGTCAAATGGACGGAACATTTTCTTTAATTCCGGATCTTGAGATACGTCTATGCCGTTTTTTTCTAACAACAACGCCATCATTTTAATTAGCTTAGTGACTTCTTTTTCAGAAATAATATTTAACTGCAAATGAATCTCCTCTCTTAAATCATCTACTTTAGCAGTACGATTTTGAGAAATAAGAACAAAAATCGCAAGAACTATTGCTTCCAGCGAAACAACAGTGGTTAAAAGATTGAATGGGAATGGATCGAATGCTGGTATGCTCTTTATTTGATTCGTGTTTATAAGCACCCACGAAACAAACAAAAGTGCATTAGCGAAAAGAAAAGAATTGCTTCCAAACTTTGAGGTCATTCCATCTGCCATTTTCTCCATAAAAGTCCTTCTGGAATTTATTTTGGCTTTTATGCTGTGAAAAATCTTTCGGCGGGGCTCATCTTTATTCATTATCTAATTATAAACATTGGGCTACCTTTGCGCAATCTAATTGATTAAAGATCAAAAGATGTATAAAATGCAAATCATGACTAAGATTGTCAAAATATCTGAGACACCTTTGCCGGAAATAGTAAAAACAGCCACCGAAACATTGCGTAATGGTGGTCTGGTTGTATTCCCTACGGAAACTCTCTATGGCATTGGCGCAGACGCGACCAACCAAGTTGCGATAGACAAACTACTCGCGTACAAAACCCGACGCGAAGGCAAGCCACTGTCTATAGCGGTAAATGGTCAAGAAATGGCGGAGCAGTATGTGGAGGTAAATAAAGTGGCAGAAAATTTGTATACAAATTTTCTGCCTGGACCGCTAACCGTAATTTCGAAAAGCAAAGGTAATGTTGCCAAAGGCGTTGAGTCGGAAACAGGCACGCTCGGGGTAAGAATCCCCGACTACCCTTTGGTCTTAGATATTATAAATGCCCTAGGCAAACCAATTACTGCAACTTCTGCAAACGCTTCATACAAAAAAAGACCTTACGCAATCGAAGACATTTTGAACAACATTTCCAACAAACAAAAAGATTTGATTGATTTAATAATAGACGCCGGAGAATTACCAAAAAGAGAACCTTCTACTGTCGTGGACACAACCTTAAACCAAGAAGTGATTTTGCGTCAAGGTGACATCAAGTTAACGAAGGTTTTAGAACAAGTCAGTAACTCCCCCGAAGAAACCCAGGCCCTTGGAATTAAAATTTTAAAAAAATACCAACATTACTTGGGCTACAAGTCAGTGATCTTTGCCATGCAGGGCGAACTCGGTGCCGGCAAGACTGAAATGACCAAAGGTATTGCTAGAGTTCTAGGAGTAAAAGAAGTGATTAACTCTCCTACTTTTATCATTGAGAAAGAATACAATGTGGAGGCAGTGCCAGACTCCTACCTCGCAGAGAGAAAGCCAAAGTTCTACCATATGGATACTTGGAAAGTTTACGAGACAAGCGAGATAGAAGACTTGGGATTCTTGGAACAAGTCCGAGGTGGCAATGTATTTGCCATCGAGTGGGCGGATAAAATAACTCCATTATTTGAAAAGATTGCAGAAGACTCAGTAATCATTTGGATAAAAATTGAGCACAAAGACGAAAACTCAAGGCTGATTACCGTAAGTGACTACACTATATGAAAATCCTAGCCGTAGATACATCTTTTGATGAGACCTCTGTAGCCGTCACTGAAAATGACCGAATTCTTTCAAATAAAATTTCTTCTGAAATCGAAGTACACAAGCTCTCTGGTGGTGTAATACCGAGTGTCGCGAGGCGGATGCATCAAGAGAAAATAGACTTAGTAATAAAACAAGCGCTGATCCAAGCAAAATTGAAACTTGAAGACATGGATTACTTTGCTGTCACCTACGGACCGGGGCTTGCGATTGCACTTGAAGTCGGCATTCAAAAAATTGAAAAATTAGCATTAGAATATAATAAAAAAATTATCAAAGTTAATCACATGGAGGGGCATATCTATTCTGCACTTGCACGTAATTCTAAAGGTAACCCGAAAATAGAATATAAATTCCCACTCTTAGCGCTTTTGGTTTCAGGGGGGCATACTGAAATCGTTCTCATGAAAGACCATGGCTCTTATGAAATAATTGGACGTACGCTGGATGATGCTGTGGGTGAGGCCTTTGATAAAGTCGGCAGAATGCTCGAGATAGGCTACCCTGGCGGACCGATGATTGAGCAAATTGCGAAAGACGGCAATGAAAATGCATATCCACTGCCAATACCAATGACTAAAACCAGGAACACCGACATGAGCTACTCAGGACTGAAGACAGCAGTACTTTATTTAACCAGAAAAGTTTTTACTGAAGATATGGACCCGAAAGAGAAGGCGAAAATCACTCGTGACATCGCAGCTTCTTTCCAGAAAACCGCAATTGATTCTCTGATTTTAAAAACAAAAATTGCGCTAGAAAATATCTCTAAACAAAATGAGGTAGAAATAAAAGATTTGATTCTAGCTGGTGGCGTTGCAGCGAACAACCTTCTGAGAAAAAGATTTCGAATGGCATTTACTAAAAATCATCGAATCCACTTCCCTACCGACAAAAAACTCTTCTGCGACAATGCAGGTATGATAGGTGTGGCTGCATATCACAATGCTCTTCGAAATAACTTTGTTACCGAGACTCCGATTCAACGAGAACCGAATTTGTCGTTGTAAATGAGAACCCACTATTGGGGTCGCGGATATTTTCCTCACCGTCGCTCGGAAAATTCCCCGACCCTGCCTCGCAGTTCCGCCTACTGGCGGAACATTGCTCCGGCTCACCCGAGTGCGAAAAAACGCGAGGCAGTTCGCATTTTATTCGTCTTGGGTGCCCATCGGGAGTTGGCTACTACATAGCCAGGTGCTTTTCGATTTCGCTATGCTTCATAACGAAAAGTCTTTCACCTCCCGCCGAGAGCAAAACATTTTGCTCTCTTGGCCGCCCACTAAAAAAACCGCTTTCGCGGTTTTTACGTGGGTGCCCATCGGGAGTTGAACCCGAATCGAAGGTTCCACAAACCTCCGTGTTAACCATTACACCATGGGCACCATGCATTACCTACTGAATAAGTAGGTGGGTTATTTATATCAAAAAGTACGCAAAATTGCTACTTATTTACAAAATAGAATTTAACTTTGTCTTTCTTAGTATAAAGGTTGCTAGTTTTTCTCATGACGTATTTTGCGCCTTCAATCAAAAGAACATTGAGAATTAGCCACAGAAATACAAACGGTAACCACACTAGAGGTAGTGGTGCAATTTCGAATATCTCCCTCATAAATGGTATGGTCATGGTGGCGATGAGTATGACCACCGCAATGATAATACTAATATTTAATCTTTTATTTGAAAAAACATTAAAGGAAAAGAGTGAGTTATGCAGACTACGGAAAGAGAAAGTGATGGCCAGGATGTAAGAAGAAAAACAGACAAAGAATATCGAGCGGGCAGTAGCAGGGTCTAGACTTATTTTTATCAAGAAGTAGTACAGGATGAAAAGAAAAGCAGAGCTTAGAACACCAATGCCGAGAGTAAGCACTTTGACCTCTCGGGTGAAGATCAGTCGAAGATCCCGCCCAGTATATTTATCTTTATCAATATCTTCGTCAAAAGCAAAAGAAAGTGCCGGTAAACTCCCTGTGAAAAGGTTCACCCAGATTATCTGAAGCGCAGTCAGCGGTAAAGGTAGAGCAAACAAAAGACTACCTCCAATCACGAAAACTTCATCGAGAGAGTTGGACATCAGATACACGAAAGTTTTTCTGATATTCGCAAGAATCTTTCTGCCTTCATCTATCGCCATACTTATGGTTTCGAAGTTATCATCCAAGAGCACCATGTCCGCAGCGGACTTCGCCACATCTGACCCAGAACCAAGGGATATGCCGATATCCATAGCTTTCAGCGATGGTGAGTCATTCACCCCGTCGCCGGTCATTGCCACCACTTCCCCGAGCTGTTGGTACAGTGTACCGATGCGGAGTTTATCTTCTGGCGTTACTCGGGCAAATATTTTAATTTTAGGCAAGATAAAGTAAAGCTCTTTATCTGACATTTTCCGAAGGTCGCTACCAATCAAGACTTCATCTTCTTTGACATGCCAGTCTAAGTCCTTTGACACAGAAAGAGCTGTCCCAGGCAAGTCTCCCGTCACCAACACCATCTTCATTCCATGGGCCTCAATATTTTTTATTGCTTGTGGTACCTCTGGTCTTATTGGATCAAAGAATAGGAGCATGCCCAGAAATTCAATATCTTCGATTTCTGAAATGTTGAACTTTTTGTTTGAATGTTTTTTCTTTAATGTTGCAAGTCCTATCAACCTTTTGCCCTCTCTGCTTGTACGTTCAATCCACTCTTCTATTCGTATATATTCTTCTTTGGAGATATTAGACTTCTTTAAAAGAATGTCCGGAGCGCCCATGATAGTGTAAGAATCACCATCATTTGCCACAGAAAACTTATTAGTAGAATTAAACGGCAACACCAAAGAAAGAGATGCTGACTGCATATTGGACAGCGAGATACCTGCTCTTATACAAGATTTAACAATGTTTACTTCAAAGGGTCGGCCTTTAAAACTCCATTTACTTTCTTCTTCGTTTGGATTCTCTGTTATTACATCGACGTTTAAAAGTGACATCTGAAGTAACTTCTTTTCTTCTTCCCCGAAGCTCTCTTCCGTAACAACCTTACCAGTAGAAATAAGTGAAGAAACAGTACTGATACCTACGAGTTGCATGTCTGCCTTAGTCAAAGTTCCGGTCTTGTCAGTCATAATAAGCGTCGTAGAGCCCAAGGTTTCTGCAGCCGAAAGTTTCCTTATTACTCCTTTCTTCTTTGCAATACGCGTAGCACCGATGGCAAGTATCACTGTGAGCGCTATGGGCAGAGCCTCTGGCACCGCGCCCACTGCCACGGCAGACGAGAGTATCAGCATCGGCAGAAGTGGCTCGCCCCGATATACGCCGAGTATAAGAATTCCTATAACAACAAAAATAACAATGATGAAAATAAACCAGGCGAGCTTGTCTACCCCTTTCTGGAGAGGGGTCTTAGACTTCTCAACCTTAGAAACTATCCCCGCTATTTTGCCTATTTCGGTGTGGTCCCCTGTCGCATAAACCAATGCATTAGCAAATCCTTCTACCACCAGAGTTCCGGCGTGGGCAATGTTTTTTCTTTCGGGCAATTCTGCGGTCAGCGGAATGGCTTCTGCGGTTTTTTCTACAGGCAAAGACTCCCCTGTAAGTATCGCCTCGTCAACGCGCAGATTATTTTCATTTAAGATTCTCGCATCTGCCGGAATTCTGGACCCGTAAGAAAGCTTTAGTATATCCCCAGGCACAATCATCGCTGAGTCTATTTCTTGTTCGTGTCCATTCCGTATTACTTTAGATCTGTCTTTAATGTATGTAGTGAGCTTGTCGAGTGTATTCTCGGCGTTGTACTCGTGGTAGCACCCCAAAACAACATTTAATAAAACAGCGAAGAGTATTACCCCCATATCAATCCATTCCCGTAAAAGGCCTGTCAAAAAAGCTGCCGCTAATAGAATAAAGATTAGCGGGCTTACGAATTGTTTCAAGAAAACTGAGAATAAGCTTTCTTTCTTTTTGCCATGGAAAATGTTTTGACCATATTTCGCTAGGCGCAAGCTCACTTCACTGTCTGTTAGTCCGTCTTTAGTAGAATCAAGCTCCTTGACCGCGTCATCTACAGAAACTGCCCAAGGTTTTTCTAAGGTTTGCATTTAAACATAATAACATACTAAATAAAGGGTGTGGATAACTTTCTAGTATTAGTGTTGACTAAAAAATGCTTTAGGTGTTAAATATAAAAGTAATGAAATTTAACATAACCAACGTAATAGCAATGCACCGAGAGTACCCAGTACTGGCTATTATTAAGCGCCTGCCTATTTGTAAGGCAAGTGTCTCAAAGGTTCATGTTTAATTTTTTTCTAAAGTAAATCAAAAAAGAAATCAAACACGAGCCCTTGAGAAATCAAGGGTTTCGTTTTTGTTCTTTACAATTAAAGTTTAATGACTCAAGGGCTCAAAACTTTTTGAACTTTTTAGTCACCAAATTTTTTTACTTATGGCACACCCAACCGCGGCACCCGCCGCAACTCGGATCCTGACCCTGACAGTAATTCAGGGCGCCCCGCCGGTGGTCAACCGGCCTCTTCTCGTTAGCTCAGCCCGAGCTAACTATTATTGTTATGATTGTCGAACGACGTACATCGGCAGTCCTTGCCCCACTCACGGGGCTTAATCCCACCCATTTCGGGCAAAACTTAGAAGGCTAACAACCACAGTGTTGTTGGCCTTCTTTTATTTTATATAAACATCTTAGTCTTTATTCCTGCGCAGTCTACCTAAATCTTCAGATACTTTATTTTCATTTACTGTTTTAGGGGAAGGATAAGTATATTCGCGTGCAGCGAGAAACTTTGCTTTACGAGACTCAGGTGTATCTTCTGTATCTTCTGTATCTTCTGTATCTTCTTCAATTACTGTAGGTTGCGGAGTTGGATCTGTTCTATTCATGTCATCTAGCTCCTGTCTATTCAATGCTCCTTCTGCATGTCTCCCGTGCAAAGTTTCCTGATACACAAACTTCTGCTTTACTGGGTCCCAAACCTTTTTTACTCCAGAAGCACCACTGCCTGTACTACTACCATCATTATTTTTCATATCTTTAGCTCTTTCTGTTATTGTCCCATTAACTGATACCGCATCCGGGATACCACCCCTTTTTGTGTTTTGTGCTTCGCTCTGAGTTGCCACCAAGGAAGCAAGAGAAATCAAAGCAACGCTTAGGTACGTCTTAAATTTACCCCAGTTTTCTTGGCTCGATTGCTTGAAACTTTCGAAATTCATTTTCATGAATCAACCACCCTGGGGCAAGCCCACAGGGTATGATCGGAAGCATGAGCCTACAGTAATCGTAACTGATATGGTGAATCTTCCGTCTTTCCTTGGTTAGCAACATAACGTTCGACACTCTTCCAGT
>JALYQS010000004.1 GCA_030855725.1 bacterium
GTATCATATACGTTGTGGTAGGTTTTCTTCAGGCTCATGCCTCTATAGTAACTTGAAAACCAAGGTTTTCAAACTTTCCTTTATGGAAACGCGTGGCAAGCCACGGGGAATTTTTGGGGATTAAAAATTGTGAGAAGAATTTAGTTTCACCCTTAAAGTAATATATATATAGCCCAAAGTCAAATTTTCAAAAGCGCTAGGCAAGACCTAGCGGAAACTCATATAATCTATTTATAAAAATCTTTCCGGTGTCCGAATTTTAGAAATTTGGCAATTTTATTTTCCACATCAAAAGAGGCTCGGTAATCTCCTATCCTTATTCTATAATCTCCGAGTTCGAAGTTATTCAACTTTTTCGCATAGCTGAGTGGATTTTTGAAAGTAAAAATAAGGTCTAATTTATCTAGGATTTTACTCTGCACAGATTTAGGCAATTTCGACAATGTCTTCATTCCTTCCTCGGTGATTTTATAGTTCATGCTTTTATAAGCCTAAAATTTTTCTTGCTTCAGAGCTTGAATAGAGTTTTTTTGATTTCCTAGCTTGAGCAATGCTTTTTTTGTAGTTTACAGATGTGTACATTTCTAAATCTTCCTGCATTTCATCTATTTTTTCGCGCATTTTGTCCCACACAGCAACTGGAAAAACCACCACTGGTTTTTGGTTTAGAATTGATCTGTTTGATTTTGCAATTAAAGTATTCACTCTTATATAATAGCTTATTTTACCGAAAAAAGTCAAACCTTCCACATAAACAAAAAACACCCTTTCGGGTGTTTTTTGTTCAACCCTGTCACTCGCGAGCGACAGAGTCTAAATTTAATTTAAATAAAGAATGGATTAGTATTCTCGGCGTCCACCTGATCGGCTTCCACCTCCGTATCCACCTCCGTTTCCTCCTCCATATCCACCACCGCCGTTACCACCTGTTCGTGGAGGACGAGCTTCCATAGGGCGAGCTTCGTTTACTGTAAGCTTTCGTCCTTCGAATTCTTGTTCGTTAAACATTGAGATAGCTTTTTGAGCTTCGTCATCGTTTGACATTTCAACGAATCCGAAACCTTTTGAGCGACCGGACATTTTGTCCATAATAATCACAGCAGATGTTACTGCTCCTGCTTGTGCGAAGAGGTCTTTCAACGCATCTTCTTGTGTACTGTAAGGTAATCCCCCTACATATAGCTTTGTAGCCATACTATTTACTTCCCCTGTTTTTAAAAAATCAGGTAAAAACTATTTATAATGCCTGCCTTCCTAGGGCATGGCGTAGAGAAAGTTGCTAGATTTTACAAAAGCTCCCAAAACTACTTACTCACAGTATGCCACAGCGATAAATAGAATGCAATTAGGTAAATAAAAAAGCGGAAGCGAGTCTTATAAAAGACAAGCTTTCCGCTTAAGGCGGTTAGGATTTTAACCTAACCAAATAGACGTCTCCGTCGTTTCGGGGATTTCCCCTAGGTTCGCATCTTTGTGCATGTGAAATTGTTTAATGTTTGAAAATTTTACTTTTCTTCGGTGACTTCCTCGGTTTCAGATGTCACGTTTTCTTCTGCAGGTTTTTTAATCTGCTGGGTGTCCATGGTCATCCTTGGTCCAGGGTTTGGGTTTGGATGTGGCGTTAAGTCTTCCATTGTAATAGCAATTTTTTTAAAAAAGTCAACAAAAAAAATCACACCGAAGGACGGCATGCTTGCGTCGAGGTGAATCCGAAACAAAGCTAGTTAGGCGTGTGAAAATCACATATCTAATAAGCTCTGCATCCGAGCACCACGCATCTTTAAACAAAACTATTATTAAACATTCTCGCAAAGAACAAAAAGCACAGTCCGTATACTAACCCGCATAAATAATTAAGTCAATCCTACTCTTCGTCTTCGTCTCCAGTTTCTCCTGAATTTATAGCGTCAATGACTTCAGAAATTCCGCCTTCCATAATTTTTGGAAGGTTATGCCATGATTTTTTAATACGATGGTCAGTGACCCGGTCTTGCGGAAAGTTGTAAGTGCGAATCTTCTCACTCCTATCCCCTGTACCTATTTGGTCTTTACGCACGCCCGCGTATTTCTTTGTCTCCTCCTCTTCTTTCATTTGCTGAAGCTTCGCGGTTAAAATCATCATTGCTTTCTCTCTGTTGGCAAGCTGGCTACGTTCATTGGTGGAACGTACATCCATTCCAGTTGGTATGTGGATTATTCGCACCGCTGTTTCAACCTTGTTCACATTCTGTCCTCCTTTACCACCAGACCGAGAATACTCGAGCTCAAACTCCGCTGGATTAATTTCAAAATTAACTTTCTTTTTTATTGGAAGAACAGCGACTGATGCAGTAGAAGTATGCACTCGGCCGTTTTTCTCTGTAGCAGGAATTCTCTGTACGCGATGCACACCCGTCTCATAACGCATTTTTTTGTACACGTCTTTACCTTTGATTTCAAAGCTTGCTTCTTTGTAACCACTCAAATCACTCTTAGATTCATAGTTTACCTTCCATTGCCACTTTTCCACTTCAGCAAATCTCTCATACATATGGGCAAGCTCCCAAGCGAAAAGAGATGCTTCGTCTCCGCCGGCACCAGCACGTACTTCCAAAACTATTTCGTTCGGAAATTCTTCCTCTTCCTTTTCTTTATTTAGAATATCTTGTATTTGCTTTTCAGTATTCTCTCGCTGCTCTTGGATCAATTTAAGCTCCGTAGCAGCCATATCATGCAGACTGTCGTCCCCGCCCATCATTTCTCGGACTTCGGCTTCCTCGCGCGCGAAACGCTCTAACTCGGTAGCAAGATAGCTCGTATTGTGGTTCTTCTTAAGTTCTTCAAGGTCAAATGACATAAAAATGTCTTCCCTAACTTTTTTAGAGGGTTTGTCGAGCGACGGCGAGACAACTTCAAGATTTTTTATGCTTCAAAAAATCTGTACCCTAAAAACAGTTCGGGGAAGATTAATAAAGTTACTTAGCTTTTGCAGTTGCAGCTCGGCGCTTGTTGAATCTATCAACACGTCCAGCGGTATCCATTATCTTTTCATTTCCAGTATAGAAAGGATGGCATTGTGAGCAGATTTCCATTCGGACTTCAGTCACAGTTGAACCAAATTCAAATACGGCTCCACAAGCACAGGTAGCTTTTGTTTTTGCATTATATGTTGGGTGTATTGCTTTTTTCATAGTAGAGACAGATTAACACAGTTTTAGCTAGCAAGCAAGTCAATATTACCCTGAATTTTATTTTTTAGATTTTGAACACTTTTACTATAAGAGCAACTTGCTCCACCAGAACCGTAGTACCTACAAGCAGCCTTATTCTGCGCACTCACGCTGTCACCTACTGCTCCTAGGTCTGTCAGATACATACCTGAGGCCATGAAAGCGTCTCTAGGTGCCCACGGGTTGGCATAATGACCTAAAGCATTCTCTAAACGACCTTCAAATATCTTCCAAGTAGATGGAATAAATTGTGCAGGCCCCATGGCTCCTCCCCAGCCTGCAACTCCGGCAATAGGACAGGACACTGCAGTTTTAAAAGCGTTAAATCCAAGCTTGTTGGTAATTTCCAAGAATGGTGCCACGTCACGACTTGGTTTCATTGTATTCACAAAAATTTTTCCCGTATTTTTCCCCACACCTTCTCCTGTCTCGGCGTTAGTAAGGTAACATTGCCCCACATTGGAACCCAAGTTACTTTCTTGAGTAAGTATCGCAAGTAGAAATGCCGGCTCGACGCCTGTTTTTGCACTGACATCGTTCGCATATTGGAGAGCCGTGCCGAACTCTATTTTAGTGGAAATACCTGCGAGGTTAAAAAGTGCGCTTCTTATTTTATCTGCTTGAACCTTCTTCTCAGATGCAAGCTTCTTGTACTCGACTTCTTTGTTTTTAGAAATAGAAAGTAGCCTCTTTTTCTCTGCTTCCGCTTCTGCTACTTTCTTTTGTGTGCTTTCAAGACTTGCTTTTGCATCTGTTTCTGCGTTTCTTTCTTGTTCGAGTCTGTTTTTCTCCGCTTGGGTTTCAGTCTTCACCCCTTTGATTTGATCTACCGAAAATTTAACAGCTTCTTTAATTGAAGAATACGACTCTAAGTCACTATAAAAAGCAAACAAACTCTTGTCAGATAATAGCAAGTGAACTAAGTTCTCATTATCAAAATCATTTGTATTCCTAAGAAGTTGAGCAATTGATGCATGCTGGCTATCAATCTTTTCCTCTAAGGTTGCAATCTTTGATGACTTTTCGTTGATAGAAACTTTAAGGGAGGCTATCGCCAGCGCACGTGCTTTTACTTTAGTTTGTAGGGTTTTTATCTGGCTATTGAGCAAATTTACATCACCAGTTAGACTTCCAGTATTCTTCTTTTGTTCGCCTTGTTTTTTGATTAAGTCTTCAAGTTGCTTTTCGATATTTGCTAGCTCGCTTCTGCAATAATCCTTGTCTGCTTGAGCTGACGCAGTGGAAAGCGTCAGACAGTCGAAAGCCGCCTTGGAATTGAAAGTTCCAAGGCTAAACAACAAGGCTAGTATAAAAATAAAAACTATGGGTTTCTTGTACACCATAGTCTTTATTTTAACATTTTTAGATAAATTTTGGAAATACTATTCTGCAGCTGGGGCTTCTTCCTCTTTCTTTCCTTTCTTTTCAACTTCAATTGCAGATAGATCTACTGGTGTAGTTTCTTCCACTTCTTCTTTCGCCACTGCGATAGCTCCTAGAACTTCTGTATCCTTGGTAACAAGGGTTACTCCTTTTGGAAGCACGATATCAGAAACAAATACATTGTCTTCAACAGTAACGAGTTTGGAGATATCCACCATAAGGTTATGAGGAAGGTCCTTAGGTAATGCTTCAATTTCAACTTCGTGCAGAACTTTAACCAAACTACCTAGGCCACTTTTAACGGCTTGCGAAACTCCTTCGAATTCAACTGGTACAGAAACAGTGATTTTCTTGTTCATGTCGATAACTAAGAAGTCTACGTGAATAGGCTCACCTGTTATAGGATGTCTTTGAACTTCATGGATTAATGCGTCAACATTGCCTTTTTCTGTGTTGATTTGAACAGCAGAAGATTCTCCAGCCTTTGCCCAAATTTTCTTAAATTCAACAGCTGGAATTGAAATCGAATTTGAGGTCTTGCTTCCCTTGCCGTAATAAACTGCAGGAATCTCGCCTCCTTTCCTTAAAGTATCTAATTTTACTGCCTCGTCTCTCTTTGTAGCTTTGATTGTAAACATGCAAATGATTATATACGAAAAACTTTAAAATGCAAACTCCGCCCGTGGCAGGGCAAGTTATTTCGCAATAGATATGTGTTCATCGAGATATTCTCGGCTACCAAGGTGTCCTTTTTCAAGGGGAACCTTCTTGCCTGGATTCAAGACATACAAGGGGTCAAATATTTCTTTAGTTTGTTTAAAAAGTTCTATAACTTGCTCGTTGTACATCTTAGGAAGAAATGCACTACGGACCAAACCGTCGTTGTGCTCTGCAGTATTTGAGCCACCTAGACGAGCCACCATGGTGTACACCTTCTCTGAGACTTCTTCGATAATATTTTTAATTTTTGTATCCTTTGGATTCATCAGAGTGTAGATATGCAAATTTCCGTCGCCAGCATGTCCACCCACAGCAAAAGTCATGTCTTTTTTATAGGCTCCGAGTATTTTGTATAATTCCGGGAAGAATTCAGGAAGCTTTTCTGGCCGAACAATAACGTCATCAATGAACGGCTTGGACTTTACTTTCTTCAAATGATAACGAATCAGATTGAAGGCCTCATGGCGAATAGTCCAATATTTTTTAGCCTCGAATTCATCGCGAGTAAGATGCACGCCAACTTTCTTTTCATTTTTCAATTCTTGATAGAGAACACTCGCCTTACCGTCTGCGTCTTCCTGGCTAACGCCTGTAAACTCAATCAGCAATATGAGTTTCGGCATGCCGTGCTTGAGCGTCATGGCCGTCTCCGGACCAAAACTAAACACAAGCTTGAATAAATTTTTCCAACCGAGTAGCTTTATAAAGTCCCAAATATACTTCAGCACCAAGAGGAAAGTCTTGTCGTCGTAAGACTCCAGGGTTTCAGGTTTGTGCTTTAGTATGATATTCACCAGGTTGGGCAACAGATTAATGTCTCGCAAGAAAACCACCAGGAGCTTACGGTACTTTGGCTCCTCCATGAGTTTAAAAGTAATTTCCGTAGCAATGCCAAGCGTACCTTGAGATCCTATCAGTAATTTATTTAAATCAAAATATTCTTCCTCACCGCGAACATCGTCGAAGTCCACCACATTCCACAGATAGTAACCTGCTGAATTTTTGGTGACTTTTGGTTTGGCAGTCTGAAGCTCTTCTTTATTTGAAATTATTAATTTGTAAATTCTGCGATAAACACTTCCTTCAAAGTCTTCTTGCAGGATTTTTGCCTCTAGAGCGTTCTTCGACAGTGGCTTCACGGTGTAGACATTGCCGTCGTTAAAAACCACTTTTGATTCCGCTACCCAGTTTTCTGTTTTACCAAAGCTCAAAGTACGCTCGCCGGCAGAGTTGTTGCCGTACATTCCACCGACTGCATTTATCATTTTAGAAGCAGTGAAACAAGGCAAAATCATTCCTTTCTCCAGTGTTACTTTCTCAAAATCTCTATAGAACATGCCGGGTTGAACTACTATACTTTCTAGAGTGGTAAAATCAAGGACCTGATTCATGTAGCGAGTAAAATCTAAGATAATTGACTCACCAATAGACCCTCCTGACATGCAAGTACCGGCACACCTTGCTGTTATGGCAAGATTAGGGTATTTTTCTTTATTCTCATTCGCCCATTTGACAATATTCTGCACGTCAACGGTGTCCTTCGGGAATAGCACCAGCTCCGGTCGAACTTCAAGGACACTAGCATCATGCGAATACTTGGTCAGCGTATCATCGCTGTCTTCTATGTCTCCTTTAAAAAAATTCTGTATTTCGGATTTCATGTAAAATTATTATACCTCAAAGAACTTCTTTTTGAAAACAGCATTTTAATGGTGTATGTATGTTTTAATGGCTTCTACTAATTCTCGGAATTCCTCCTGCGGATAAAAGTGTCCATTGTTCATTTCATAATACTCTGTGCCAAGCTTTTGGCTGACAAAGAGTGCTTCCTCAATCGGGATGAATGGGTCGTTGATTGAAGAAAATTGAATTATAAACTGCTGATTAGTTTTTATAGACTCCCAATCCCACGGCTCATCATAATAGCCACTTATTTTTTCCTCCTCTATATTCAAATCTGTATGGCATGGAGACACTAAAACCGAGCCAAATATTTTGTTCTTTTCTGTAAAACGCATTGCTGCTTCTGCGCCAGAAGAATGGCCTATTAAAATAGTATTTTCGTCCACTCCTAATTCTTTTAGAAATGGCAGCCAATACTTTGCTCGAGCAAGCATTGGATCTGGAAATTCTGCGGCTATTACTTGCACACCCAATTTTTGAAGTTCCCGTTCAACATAAGGAAACCAGTTTCCCTTTGTACTCCCGCCACCATTGCCCGGTATAAAAATTACTTTAATATTTCTCATAATCTTATTCTAACATTCTAACGAATTTTAGAATGTTATTACCACGAATTGTTAATTTGTGTCGAATTGATTTTCCATCACTTCTTTTTATAAGCAAACCTGATATAGCCATTTTATTAATATGTGAAGATATATTTTTCATATCTGATTTCACTTTTTCTGAAACTTCCTGCACTGATAATTCCGGTTCTTTTTTGAGAAGCTCTAAAATCTGTAGTCTCCTGTGATTGGCAAAGCCTTTCACTATTCTTTCTAATTCTCTATTAGTTTTAATCTTTTTCATAATTTTTATTCTAACATTCTATAGAACATTAGAATTATATCAGGAAAAATACAAAAGTTAAAATGCTAAAGACTACAAACTCTTGATTTGAGAAATATTTAATTGGTCCTATAATGTTTATTTTTTTATTAGGGAAAAATGGATAATAATCTGAGTTGTCTAGTGCATCTAAAATAAGGTGACTTAGATATGCCGCACCAAAAATAAAACCAATTCTAAAATCAATAAACAATATGGGCAGAGAAATTAAAAGGAAAATGAAAAAATTGTGAAGTGCGAATCTTTGGTCCCCGTATGGATCATTTTGTGAAAGAATTGCATGAAAGAAATCTTTTGGTTTACTCAATAACTGGTGTTTTGAAAGCGTTAGAAAGTGATCCAAATCCAAAAACAGTGCCCCAGTAATAGACAACGTATAATTCCCTGTTAGCTTACCTATTATAAGTCCTGCCATTAAATGAGTCGGAATGGTCATAACATTATTTCATTTTAAAACACTTCTTTCTTGTAACAATCTTCGCAGTATACCAGATATCCTTTATCTGTTTCTATGGTTGTATCTACCACTTTACTACAAGGGGTGGTTCCATGTTCATGTATAACTGTATTTTTGTAAACATCATTAACTAAACTTTCCTCACCCACACACATACAACTGATTTGTTTTAAAACAGTTGGATTTCTATATTCCATCCTACGATAATAACGACAATTGGGGCATTTGCGAGGCAAAGGCAAATTTCTCCTTCTGTAAAATGCTAGCTCATCAGCAACCACTTTAAAGGCTTTGGTGCATCCGTGCGTACACTCGCCATTATCCTCACAGGAAATAACTTCTTGCAAGATAGCATCTGTCACATCTCCTATGTAATTTGGCAGAGATTCCGAAGACAGAGTAATCTGATAATTTTTGTCTTCAAGATCACCCCATGCTATGTTTTCTTTTTTTGCAGACTCTTTAGTTTTCGGCCAATACTCTTGTGCAACGGTGTCATTATAAGGAAATGGCGACATATAGATAGGGAAAAATTCTCCGTATTCTTTGTCTTCTAACATTTTTGTTTTTATTTTTACAAGAAGTTCAAAATAATCTTCCTTACTGTATTTCACATTAAAAATACAATATTCCTGATTTGCGAGACCCACACATCCGAAACAATTTGAACAATTTTGTAAAAACCAACTATACTCACAATCTCGCGATCCATCATATACCCTTACACAAAAATGACAGTTACTACTGTTTTTAGTGGTGGCTGTAGCCTCATAAATAAGTTCTGCTTCCATGCCTGAATACGTGTCCATTGAATCACTGAATTTAGACGAATCCCACACATAGGAACAATTCTCTAACTTTTTTACATTAAAAACTGAATGGGAATCTTTTGAGTCAAAAATATTATCTCCTGTCACATTTACTGACCTAAGAGAAGTGATGTTTTTTCTTGGAAATCTTTTTAAAAAATCTTCGAACTCTAAAAGTGCTCTCTGTTGCCCTTCATAACTAGATAAATTATAGGAATCTATTATCTTTTTGTATTCTTCCCGGGAATACTGCTCATTTTTAAAATAGCATTGCTTGTTCCTTTGATCAGTACACATAAAACAGTCTACACATCCAACACAATTATACAAAAAAGCTGAGTCAGAACATGTTTCTGAGAAATGAAGGAATTGACTGTTGCTACAGGTGATGACATTTACACATTCGTATAGAAATTCACAATTTTGAATCGACTGGAAACAGTCTGTACAGTAGTTAGATTTGTTGCCCCTGTAGGTATACAACATATTCTGCGAATTATGAGTTCGGTAACACAAATAGCAATTTGCTGACCCGCCCATATCTTGATTGTATCCACAATTTACTGAATTTCTGACAAAAAGTGATGCAAGTGGAACTTTTTTAGCAAATTGGTAAAACTGCTCAAAGAACCTCGAACTTTCGTTGTAAGTTACTCCGTACAAAAATGGATCAAAAGCGTCCGAAAAATAATAATCTTTATCACAAATAGTGTACGGGCAATCTGTCCGATAAATTGAAATAATATTTTTGCCAGTTATGTCGCAGGTCCTCTTGTGCAGATGCCGTTCGTTCCGATGAACCATTCTACGCATACACCTACAATTCGGACACGAAGTCGGTGGTGGAACTTTTATCCTTTCATAAAAATCAAAATCCCGAGATTTTATTGTGAAATCATTTTTACAATTTTGACAAGACTTTGTTTCAGACATTATTCTAAATTCTTATTCACTATTTCTTCTAACTCTTTTTCATTAGTAAACATATAGGCCCTAATGCCTACTTTTTCTGAAGCATCGAGGTTCTTTTGCTGGTCATCAAAGTAAATACATTCCTCGACTTTTAAATTGTTGTCCGTTAGAACAAATTCCCAAGCCTGAATATCTGGCTTTACAAAACCCGTTTGCCAAGAAAAATATACTTTATCTACAGCATCATGTATCCAAGGGTAACTTCCATAATATTCTGCACGTTCTTTAAAGTTATTTGAGAGAATAATGACCTTTATCCCTTTTTCTTTTAAAGATCTGGCGAAATTTATCATTTTTTCTGAAGGCATCTCAGCGCCAAACCAATAATCCCAAAAATCTTTTTCAGACAAAGATAGATCCCATTTTTCTAAATATGGTTGCCAATACGTAAATGCAGGCAGAGCTCCGGGCTTGCGAACCTTTTCCATAATTTCAAATAAAGCAGGTAAAAATACTTCCTCTTTGATATTAAAATCTTGCTCGAATCTTTTACTTAGTTTTGGACTTTGTAAAAATATTCCATTAAGATCTAATATTATTGCTTTCAACATTTTATTGAATCGTATTAAACAATTTCAAACGCTGTTCTACTACTTTCGCTATCGCATCCACTGCGGGTTGCAGAATCTTTGCTGGAGTTATTTCACCGGGGAGGTCCTTTAATGACTTTTCTACTGCTTCGCGAAATGCTAGGCGGATCTCACTGTTGATATGAACCATATTCACGCCTGCTTTGATTGCATTAGTAAAATCTTCATCTCGAAGTCCTGAACCTCCGTGTAGCACGAGCGGAATGTTTGTAGCCTCTCTGATAGCTTTGGTTACTTCGATATTGATATGTGGTTTTCCGGATTTTATGAGTCCATGAATACTACCTATGGAGGGAGCAAGCAGATCAACTCCAGTTGCATCGACAAATCTTTTCGCTTCTTCGGGACTGGTAAGTATTCCTGCCCCTTCGGGAATTGTATCTTTGATGTTTGACCCAGAGCCAATGTAGCCTATTTCGCCTTCGACTAAAATATCTCTACCGGTGTTACGAGAAACCTCTCGTGCATAGTCTACGCATTTCTTGGTAAGCGCCACGTTTTCTTCGAAAGGCAATTTCGCCGCGTCAATGATTACAGAATCAAATCCAGCGTCGATGCATTTCTTCACGCTTTCAAAACTTGCATGATGATCTGCGTTTAAAAATATGGGATACTGATCCCGCTCGCGAATCGTCTTTACTAGCGTAGCCACTTCTTCAAGTCCCACAAAAGCCTCTTCACCTTCGGAAACTCCGATAACCACGGGTACATTTAGTTTTTTTGCAGCATTGTAAATACCATGCAGTGCCTCAAGATTTGAAATATTAAAATGCCCTATTGCTACTCCGTTCTCCCCTGCTTCTCTGATGTATTCTCGCAAGCTTTTTATTTTAGCTTTCATTTAGTTTATTTAATTAATTCCTTTAATAATTTAATCACCACCTGCGGATTTGCAGAGCCTTGAGTTTCTTTGATTATTTTACCAACAAGAGACATGATTGCGTTTTCTTTCCCACTCTTATACGTGGCCACTACTTCCGGATTTTCAGAAATTATTTTTTCTACTACCTCCTTGAGTTCTCCTTCATCATTTTTCTGCAATAGATTTTTCAGAGTAGCAATCTTAAGTGGCGATTCATCATTGCTAATATTTTTATTCGCTATCATCGCAAGGATGTCCTTAGCTGCGCGAGAAGAAATTTTGTTTTCATACACAAGGTTAATAAGCTCAGCAAAATTCTCGACAGTAGGCAAAACCGCATCCTTATTCGCTTTTCTTAAACCAACAAAGTCGGAAGTAAGATAGTTCGATGCAACTTGGACTTTAAGCTTGTCAGCAAGCATTTTGGCCACCCGTTCGAACCACACAGCAAGCACAGGGTCATTGACATAGCTTTCTATGTCTTCGTTTTTTATTTCATAATCCATTTTATACCGTAATCGCTTAGCTTCTGGAAGCTCCGGAAGCTCGTTCTTCATTTTTTCTAAATCAAAAGCAGAGTGCAGTTTCATTTTTGCGAGATCTGGATCAGGGAAATATCTGTAGTCCTCTGCGGATTCTTTCTTTCTTTGAGACATAGTTTTTTGCTTCGATTCGTCCCAACCTCGAGTTTCTTTAACTATTTCATCTTGCTTACCTTCTTCCCAAAGTTCTGTCATTCTTTCTACTTCGTACTTTATTGCTTTTTCTACTGTCTTAAATGAGTTCAAATTTTTTACTTCCACATAGCCTTTCCAGAGTTTGTCTTTCTCTGGGGATACGGAAACATTCGCCTCTACGCGCATCTCACCTTTTTCCATGTTTGCTTCTGATGCATCTATACACTGAAGCAACAACTGATATTCTTTAGCGAAATTGCTTGCAACTTTTGCCCCTTCATTCGGGTCTTCGAAAGTATGTGGCTCAGTGACAAGTTCCATCAAAGGCACTCCAGCACGATTGAAATCAATCAGGGAGAAGTCGCCTCTATCATGCTTGTTGTTCGCAGTGTCCTCTTCGAGGTGTATCCGAGTAATGTCCATGTTTGCAAGACGTCCTCCCGAAACTATCGGGTACTTCAACTGTGATATCTGATAGCCTTTCGGAATATCCGGATAAAAGTAATTCTTGCGATCAAATTCTGAAAAATCTGCAATGTTTCCGTCTATCGCAAGCCCCACTCTTATAACTTGCTCAATAGCCTTCTTGTTCGGGACTGGTAACGCCCCTGGATGCGCCATGCACACAGGGCAGATATTTACGTTCGGCTTGGTCTCGTCTGGGTCGTTCTTGCAAGCGCAAAACATCTTAGTTTTAGTGTTCAGCTCCGCATGTATTTCAAGCCCGATGGTGGTGTAATATTTGTTCGCCATTGTTTTATTATATATTAAATCAAATCCTAAGTCTTTTTTAGAATTTTACTCAATTCCTTCGTGAATTCTTTCACCACTTTGTCATCGTACAAGGATAGGACAAAAACTTTATTTCCTAATTTTTCAAACTCTTTTACTTTTTTAGCTACAGCCTTAGTATCTTCCAAAACATCCACTTTAGTTAGGATTATTATTTCTTCTTTTTTAGCTAGACCTTCGTCACCAAGCTTTAGGTCTTTGTCATATTTCTCAAGTTCTTTGCGAAC
Organism: bacterium; assembly: GCA_030855725.1. Taxonomy (GTDB): domain Bacteria; phylum Patescibacteriota; class Minisyncoccia; order Phycocordibacterales; family UBA9973; genus UBA9973. Next base: position 13,270 of record JALYQS010000004.1, read on the forward strand.
CTCCTTGTAGGTCTTAAGCATATTTTCATTATCGAATGATACAAGGTGTGCAAGCATCTTTGTGCGTTTAATGTGTCGTAAAAACTTCACCCCGAGACCTTTACCCTCGTGCGCACCTTCGATGATTCCTGGGAGATCTGCTATAACGTATCCATAGAATTCACCCAGATTCGGATCAAGTGTGGTAAATGCATAGTCTCCAACCTTCGCGCCGGCGTTAGTAAGTGCATTTAGTAATGATGACTTTCCAGCATTCGGTAACCCAATCAGACCAATATCTGCAAAAAGTTGTAGCTCGATGGTAAAGTCCCCGGTCTCACCCTCTCCTCCGGGATTGGACTCTTTGGGAGTTGTGTTAGTTGAACTTTTGAAATGCTCATTACCGAACCCACCATAACCACCCTTCAAGAGCATGACTTTCTCCCCCTCCTCTGTAAGTTGCCATTCTTCTCCTGTTCCAATATTTTTAATAATCGAGCCCATGGGTAGATCAAGAACCAAATCTTCACCGTTTTTCCCATGAAGGCTTTTGTTGCCTCCATCTCCACCCTCTTCTGCAATAAATTCCTTTTTAGATTTATACTTAGAAAGTATGTGAATGTCTCGCACCGCTTGGACAAAAAAGTTGCCCCCGCGTCCACCATCTCCGCCTGCAGGGCCTCCCTTGGGAATAAACTTCTCCTGCCTCCAACGCACTACGCCATCACCGCCTCGTCCTGCTTCTGCATGTATTTTTATTTCATCTATGAATGCCATATAATTAATTCTTTAGTGCTAATTCTGCTAATTTTAAAATTCCTTCTTTAGAGTCGGCTACTGCTAAGAAAAGTCCCCGATGACAAAAAACTGCATCTGGCACACCAGTAGCGTCTTCTAAATCTTTATTCAATAGTCCGCCCCATTCTTTGGGTAAATCCTTGCGAGCCTTGAATGAATTTAACTTCACATTTATTGTTTGTAAATCCCATTTTCCACCAAGTCTTGGTGTCACAACAAAAAGTGGTTCCGGATATGCAATGAGAGCTTCTCGCCAAGGGTAATAAATATCAAGCACTATCAATCGCTTGTCCGTGGTTTCTTGATATGCCTTCTCTACCAAAACTTTTGCCTCAAGTTTGTCTTGGGCTCTTTTTACTTCTCTTTTTAATATCTTTTTTGCTATTTCCACCATTTCAAGAAACATTCTATCTGTTACATTTTCCTCTTCCTTCCATGTTGGCAAAAAGGAACTAAATGCATCCCAGATGGCATATGGCAACACTCCTTCAAAATTTGTGGTGTATAAATCTATACCATTATCCTGTGCGTCTACAGGAGTTACTAGCTTGTTGTCTACAGAATTAACTACTTCTTCTTTCGCGCACAAAATTATCCCGAACTTCTTCCAGACCAAACCAAAAGAAGCATACTCAATGCCATTTTCTCGTTTCCCGGCTCCACCGAGCTGATGATGATCAAACCTATTATTATCTGGATCATACACTCCGCCCACATCAAAAACATAGTCCCCTTCTTTTATTATTTCTATATCCCGAGTACGAATAACCTCAAGTGGTTCATTTAGGCTTTCAAGAACAAGCGACAGGGTCGCGCAGGCGAAAATATCATCCGAGTGGAATTTTCCATTGTGGGTAACTAATTTTTTTTTATTGCTATTCATCATTATCATGTGATTCCTGAAATACTCTATATATAAAAGCTAAAATCTTGTCGAAAACAATAAACCCGATTACGAAGCAAGCCACTATGAATAAAAACCTCCAGATATCGCGACTGACTCCAAGTGCAGTATAGCTGAAAAAATAGCCCAAAGATAGCAAAAGCGGGGCCCAAATTGCAGTTGATATAAATTCTGCTTTCAAATATGTCTTAAAATGAATCTTCTTGTACCCTGAAAAAAGGATAACAAAGTGATTGACGCCTATTATAAACTTTGAAATAAAGATTGACCAAAAGGGTTTTCTTTCAAAATTGGGCATGACATCTCCTACTCTATGCTCCAAATATTGAACAAATTTTGTTTTATGCCATCTATGATGGATATGTTTCCCAACGTAATAACCGAGCAATGTTTTGATTATCCCTCCGGCTAAAATAAAAATTAGTGCAAAATTAAAATTGACTGCTCCCAAGTGAGCTAGAACACCTGTAGTAATTAGAATTACTTCTCCTTCGAAAATCAGGCCAAGAAATATTATTGCATACGCCCACACCTGATGATGCTCGACTAAATTAGTTAGGAAGTTGACAGTATGCATAGTGATTCGTGATTAAGAAAATAGCGAGTCCACTGCTTCTTTAACTACAATTCCATCAGCTTTGCCTTTCAGATCCTTCATGAGTGCCGCCATAAGCATGCCCTTTTTTGTACCGTCAGTGATTCCTAGTTCCTCTTTCTTCAGCTCTGCTATTTTTAAAACTTCATCTTTACTCATTAAGTTAGGCAAATATTGTTCTAGAATCGCAAGTTCCGCTTCTTCTTCTTGCACTAGATCAACTCTACCGCCTTTTTTAAATTGTTCAATTGAGTCCTTGCGTTGTTTTGCTAGTTTTGAAATAACAGCGATTGTTTCTTCATCGGTTAAAAATTCGTTCGGCTTCCTGCCTTTTGCCATCACTTCGTTCATAAAAGCTGCCACCATATTGCGAAGCGCTTTCAACAGGACTTCATTTTTTGTCATCAATGCCTCCTTGATTCCGCTTTTAATTTGTTCGTGTAGCATATCTATATAATACCAAAATTATGCTAAAATAGAAATATGAAAAAAATAATATTTTTCGACACAGAGACCACTGGCAACGAGACGAAAGACTTTTTGTGCCAAATTGCTTACAAAGTCGAAGACGAAACTTTTGAAGGTCTGTACAAACCCCCTTTTAAAGTTCCCCCCGAAGCTTCCGCGGTACACCACATCTCGAACAAAATGCTGGACGGCAAACCAAGTTTTAAAGATAGTGGCGACTTAGAAAAAGTCAAAGAACTTTTTGAAGATGAGAACTCCGTTGTTGTGGCTCATAATGCACCGTTTGATTTAATGATTATTGAAAAGGAAGGTATAGTACCGAAGCAATTCATCTGTACACTTCGTGTAGCGAGGCACTTAGACGCGGATGAAAAAATTGATAGATACAATCTGCAATATTTGAGGTATTTGCTTGACCTTGATGTACAGGCTCAGGCACATGATGCATTGGGAGATGTACTAGTACTAGAGCAACTTTTCCATAGGCTACTCAAAAAAATAATGGACCAAGACAGTATTACTGAACATGAAGCGGTAGAAGAAATGATAGAAATTTCTTCTCATCCTTCAATATTTAAAAAATTAAATTTCGGCAAACATAAAGGCAAAAGAATCGAAGATGTAGTAAAAGAAGACCGGGGTTGGTTGGAATGGTTGTATGCTGAGAAAGTAAAGTCTGATGTATTAGATGAGGATTGGATTTATACCCTTAAACACTACTTGCAAAAATAATATGACAACTCTCATCCCAATTTTAATATTCATCGCTATTGTCTTCGGCATAGGCATATATTTTATGTATGTGTTCTTAGGTAAAAATCGCCAAAATCTAGGAGGAGAAAAAGACCAATCCTTCTTACTCCTACAACAACAAATGGCAGAGTTGGCAAAGACGCTAAATTCAAGTCTTACTGAATCCAGACGAGACATGCAGGATGCAGTGCGTATGCAATTTTCTGATTCTCAAAAATTAATAAAAGACATAAACGAACAAGTGAGCAAAAGTTTGCTCGACGTCACCCGCGAACAAACCAAGACAAACGAAGCCACCAGGGAATTCATAAATATTGCGGACAAGCTCAGCAATCTAGAAAAGACTCTCAAGCATCAAAAACAGCGTGGCAACTGGGGAGAAGCTTCCCTTGAGCTCATACTTTCAAATACTCTCGCTCCGGGCCAATACAAGATGCAACACGAGTTTAAAAATAAAGAAACAGTAGACGCTGTCATAGTAACCAAAGAAGGCATAATTCCAATAGACGCTAAGTTCTCTCTCGACAATTATGACCGTGTTGTCCATGCCATAGACGACAGACAAAGAGAGGAATTAGAAAAAGAATTTAAAAATGATTTAAAGAAACGTATTGATGAGACCTCAAAATATGTCCGCCCGGAAGAAGGCACGCTCCCTTTTGCATTTATGTACATACCAGCCGAAGCAATTTATTATGATTTACTTGTAAACGAAGTCGGTTCTATAAAAGTAAACACTAGAAATTTGATAGATTATGCATACAATGAGAAGAAAGTTATCGTGGTTTCCCCCACAACCTTTATGGCGTACTTGCAGTCAGTTCTATATGGATTTAAAGCATTCAAGATTGAAGAATCGGCAAAAGATATCATTAAAAAAGTTGAAGATCTTGGCAAACATTTGAAAGCCTACGAGGACTACCACAACAAACTTGGCAATGCCCTGAACACAGTTTCTAACCACTACAATGCTTCGAACAAAGAACTCAAGAAGATAGATAAAGACGTGCTTCGTATAGCTGGAGCAAGCCCGGAATTAAATTTGCTAGAAGTGGTGAAGCCGGAGGTGGAATAATTAAAAACTACCTATATAAACTTTCAGCCCGAACTCGTGATTTTTTATTTCACAAATTCGGGCTGTTTATTTCTAATTATTCTTTTTTTATGCCTGAGGCCTCCAGATAAACCTCGTTTATTTTTTGTGTGTACATTACAAATTCTAACTCTGGTTTTGTAATGGCCAGCACAATATCTAACCCATACTTTTGGTTTAGATGATAAGCATGAAGAGCCCCAACAATCCCAACTGTGTTGGGATTTGAAACAACTTCATACAAGTATTTTTCGAACACCAAATCCTGCTTATAGCAGGATTTGTACCACACATCCCGAAGCCAAACTGAGTCGGCTTTAGTGAATTCTGGTTCTTTGGTGACAACAAAATTCGGATAGCCCAGGGAGTCAACCCCGTAAATTCTTGTCTCTCCTCCCTTATTACGGAAAAGAGATCTAGCTATTTGATACACTTCGAGATATCGAGATTTTTCTCGCGTATCGGAGAGGATAAAATTGCGTATCCCTAGATCAAACAAACTTTTAGTCATCAAACCCCTCGGCGCATCAATCGTATAGCGCACCCCCATTTTCAAGCCAGGATTATATTTGTTGCCACTTTCTATGGCAAGGAAAATATTTTTTGCTGGGGTTTTTGTAATTCGTAAATAAGCTCCAAAAAATGAACCGCAGAACTTTTCGCTCGTCGGCGTCATGGATGAACTTGTCCGGCCGTCTCCGTGAGACATACCGGTTACTTTAGCCGCACCTATATTAAGTGGGCAGGTGGTCCAGAAAGTATCACTTCCAAACTCATGCAAAGTGAGTTTGTTTATTTTTTTGTCCATCAAAGCCTTGTTTTGAGAAGAACAAAGAGTCGTGCAAGCAACCAGAAGAATGGCGAGGAGATTTTTCATGGCGGAAGGAATTAAATTTTAAAAAGAAAAATAGGGTCAATGGCATCACGTTCTCAAAACGTAATTCATGCTAGAGGTTGCCTATATATTCTTATTTTGTATAACACATATTTAATATTTTGTCCAACAAACAAATAAAAATAGGGGTTCGATCGCAATGACCGAACCCAATTTTAATCTTTTACCACAGGAGCACCAGGCTCCTCTCTTCCTGCTCTCGGAACCATATCTCCGGGTTCGCTATCCAAACGAAAGCGCAGCGGTCGATAGTCTGGAAGTCGAATCTTTTCCGAAGTTTCGACTAATCGATCGTCTTCAAGACCCAGTTCGTCGAGATTGTCAGTGTGAGCATCCGGTGTTGCGTCCATAAGAATTTTTTTAAAAGAACAAACCCAGTCCTCATAATGCTTCGTGCTTTATGATCTGGCTTTTCGGTGGAAATTTTTCTACCGAAGAGTCAGCACACAAAACAAAACACTCTCTTGCGAGAGTGTTTTTTCTTTTAGAAATTTGGTTTAGAAATTTATATGCTAGAAGAAAAGACAACACTCTCGATTGAGCGCTTCTTTCCCTTATTAGCTATTGATATAAATATATTCATTACTTTGTAAGTTTAGCAAATCGTTCGTCGAAGTCAATCAACCTAGCAAATAAGTTAAAAGACAGTAGACTGTTGTAAATGAAGACATTATGTGCCAGTAGCCGTGGTTGTAGATATAATCTTTTTCATCTTTGACTTTCCTAAATTTAAAATACAGAGCGAAAATTATAAAAAAGAGTACCAATGCGATCGAAGAATAACTGAAATTTCCTGTCCAAACATAAAACAAATTACATGCTACTAAAAGATACGCACAAAAATGATCTAAAAATCTAAATTGAAAGTGCCCCGTTTGGTGGTACATAAAACTACTGAAGACCACCAGCGCCAACACCACGATATAAACGTGCAGTGAATAATAAAATGCAAGTGCAAGCGGCAACAAGAAACATAAGTTGGTCCAATTTTTAAACTTTTGCATGTGCGATTATATTATATACTTTTATAGACAGACGAGAAACATCTTTGGAAAGCTTTTGGACCTAACTACTCTAAATAATTCTACACTAATCGAATTAAAATTAAAAGCCTTTTAAACAATTCTCTTCCCTGCTATTTGTCTAATTTGTTTTTTATTTTTTGTAAAAATATATTTATAATATGAGAAAATTTTCCTGTTATTTAAATAATTAATATCTTGGTCGTTCTGATGGGCTTCTTGTTCTATCGCCATATAATAATACGCATCGAGTTTTGACTTCCGGAGCCATAAACGAGCATAATAATATTCCCAGATGCTTATTATTAAAAGTCCGATAATTAAAGTTTCTTCGTATTGTCTCAAATGTATAGATTCATGCCGTATATAATCTTCTGCATTTAAAATCTGTTCGTCCCGCACAACAATGAATGGATACAGCGTGACGGCTCCAAACTTTTTGCCACACAATCTGCCTATAAATTGCATCAAAGTACCAGAGACGAGGATCGGGATTTTGTTTTTGAAAACAAGTTTCATTTTTAAGGATAAATATTTTATAGTGATTTTAATATTATTGTCCATTTTAGCACGAATTGGGACAAGATTATCAAGAGATAAAATATTTAGAGAGTTGGGTATTAAGTTTTAGGTAGCTTTACAATTGTGATTTAATCTGTAGAGTGGAGATAAATAATGTTTTTTAACACTATATTTTTAAGGATGCCAAAAGGACACAATACTTTTTGTATTTTTCTGTCATCTTTAAACTTAACTCAACATGAAAAAAGAATTGGAAAAGTTCTTAAAAATACTCTTTCCAATTTTAGAGTTTAAGATTGGAGAGGGATGGGACTACCGCGTGTTCCCTGTCAAAAACGATAACACTCGTGTAATCAAAGTACTACATTCACTTTTTTGGCAACTGTGGCACAGAAAGTCATCCCTTAAAAGGGTACTGAATATATGTACCAAAAATGGCTCCAGGAAGTCGCAAATGCTAAGTAGCATAAAAAAACTGCGGCCTTTATTGACAGAACACGGGCACCTGTTAGGCAACCCCCGTTTCATCGGGACCACCTACATACAGGATCGTGTTTTGAAGTTGAACATTTTTATGGAGACAATAGGAGACAAAGAGGAAAGAACTCAAGTCCTGTCAGATTTATGGGAACTCAATGAGAAGTTTTATTCTCTTGGGTTCTACAATAGGGACAATAAGTTGTCTAACTATGGCATCACGGAGTATGGACAAGTAATTTTAATGGATTTGTCGGATATCACTTTTGATGCCCAGCAGATAGAGAAATATCGGAATAGAGTGAGACGACAACAGTTAAATTTGCAACTAAAATAAGTCCACGATACAGGAAGAAAAATCCACAATGTGTCGTGGATTTTTCGCTTTTGTGACTCTACAGGGAATCGAACCCTGATTTGATCCTTGAGAAGGATCCGTCCTAACCGTTAGACGATAGAGCCATGTGAAAAGATTAACAAAATATTAGCTTTTTTGCAAAAAAAAATCTGGCACCCGATTAACTAATGGGGCACCAGAAGGACGGAGGAGGAGGACTATTTATAAGGCCATTCCTTTACTCCGAAGTAAATGAGGGTGAGCAGAAGCCCACCGAAAAAGACATAGCCGACGATTCGACTGATTTTTTCATTCGTCATACAAAAAAAATTTAAAAAAAGTGAAAAAAATGAAGGAAAAAAACAATTTTTTAAAAATTGCACTCTTTCGTCATCTTTCATGTTAATTTTAAGGAACAATTTAGGTACGGATACATCCTAACACGAAAAACAAAAAAGTCTAGAAAAACGAAAGCTCTCCGGAGATATGGGTATCTGCGGAGAGCGCGTTTATTTTTTTAACATGAAATCGGTCATAAATGGATTATGGATTAAAAGGAAACAAAGGCACATGAATTAATTAGTTACCTGGCCGACCTCTACCAAAAGCCCGGTGCAGAGCACCAACTCTAAAAAATAAGGATTTCTGAATATCGCTATTTTCAAAAGGGTCCCTCACTCCTAAATCGACACTGAGCACCGTAGGAGCTTGTCTTTTGCCTGGAAAAAGAAATATAAAGCTGCTATAAGCTTCTTTTTGACTACATGAAACCTCAATTTCGAACGGATGTCCTTTTTTGTTTCCCTTACCAAAACCATAAGCAGCAGACGCTGCGTAACGAGTGTTGCCACAAAAGCCGAGATGAGCAGCAAATCTCCAGCTTTTATTATGCCACTTAAAGTCTGCGATGCCACCTCCTGAAAAAAATTGAGGTGTGAGCAAACCAAAAGCACCGATGGGAGCAAATCCAATTTCGGTCCTCTGAAGGTAACCTAATTTCCACCGAAGACCCGCTAGTAAGGAAACTTCTTCAATTTGTTCGACGCTTCCTTTGAACGAGAATCGCGCAAAGAAAGATCTGTAAATAGTTTCTGCTTTGTTATGATACAACAAAGCCTCTATCGCCAGATGGGTTGAGTAGGTGGTCTCGGATGAAGGTAACAAAATTACTGAACTTTGATCCGTTAGAAAAAAATCATTAAACATACCATGCTGAGTGGCAGCAAGTAAATCTAATTTAATAGGAACGGTAACCTTGAAATTTTTGAAATCACTTTGACCTCCTTGTGAAAACGCAGGTTCCAGACAAAAAAGCGAAAAGAAGCACAAAAAGCAGAAAATGCTAGGTACGATCTTTTTCATGAGACTTTAGTTTTAAAATGTAAAAAACAGAATGGTTTCTTGCCAATACACAAAAGTGTAAACAACATACCTAATCTGGTATGGACATTACCATCTCATTGACAATATGTCAATTTGGTTGAATAACACAATAAAGCATCGTGGATGTCCTTGCATCTTAAGTAGGAAATAAATTATGTTTCTTGCCCTAGTCCTCGCTTGAAAATCAACCACCCTGGGGCAAGCCCACAGGGTATGATCGGAAGCATGAGCCTACAGTAATCGTAACTGATATGGTGAATCTTCCGTCTTTCCTTGGTTAGCAACATAACGTTCGACACTCTTCCAG
>JALYQS010000005.1 GCA_030855725.1 bacterium
CTGGAAGAGTGTCGAACGTTATGTTGCTAACCAAGGAAAGACGGAAGATTCACCATATCAGTTACGATTACTGTAGGCTCATGCTTCCGATCATACCCTGTGGGCTTGCCCCAGGGTGGTTGATTTCCTTTTTAAATAATTCAAAAGTTTCTTCAAAGACTTCTTGAATACATAAAATATCAGCTCTTTCTTTTTTCAGGAATTCTAAAACTATAGCTATATGATGATATTTTTCAATATTTACAGAAAGAAGTTTTAAGGGTTGTGTAGACATTAGGAACAATTTTACAGGAATATAGTAGTTTTACAAAACTGGGGATTTCTAGTGTATAAAGGCGCCATAAAGCAGGTTTGACATTCTTTTAAATTCTGCTAATATAGAAACAACTGCACTTTCGCAGTTTTTATATTGGTAATTTTATTATTAGTTCATTAATTTTTTAGTAGTTAAGCCTTAGTGACTGGTTCTCGTACATTGAGTCTTAATTAGTAAAGCAAACATATATATGGCAGAAGAATTTAAAAGAGACAAGCCACACGTAAACGTAGGTACTATCGGTCACGTTGACCATGGAAAGACCACTTTGACTGCGGCTATTTTGAATTGTCTTAACTTAGCAGGTAATACTGTTCGAATGAAAAGTGTAGACCAAATTGACGGTGCCCCAGAAGAAAAAGCTCGTGGTATTACCATCAACATCTCTCACAACGAGTACGAAACCGCTGCTCGCCACTACGCACACATCGATGCTCCTGGACACGCCGACTACATCAAGAACATGATTACTGGTGCCGCTCAAATGGACGGCGCTATTCTTGTCGTTGCTGCAACTGACGGTGCTATGCCTCAGACTCGCGAACACGTTCTTTTGGCAAAACAAGTTGGTGTGCCGAAGATCATCGTATTCCTAAACAAGTGCGACATGGTTGACGACAAAGACATGATCGACATGGTGGAAGAAGAAATCCGTGAATTACTTACAAAACAAGGCTTTGATGGCGCAGGCGCTCCGGTTATCCGTGGCTCTGCTCTTAAGGGTCTTGAAGCTACTTCAAAGGATGACGAATGGGCACAGAAAATCCTTGAGCTTACTAGTGCACTCGACACTTACATCCCAGTTCCAGAGCGTGACGTTGTAAAGCCTTTCCTTATGCCTGTTGAAGACATATTTTCAATCGAAGGCCGTGGCACAGTGGTAACAGGTAAGATCGAAAGAGGAGTAGTAAAAGTTGGTGAAGAAATCGAAGTTGTTGGAATCAAGGCTACTGTTAAATCAGTTGTTACTGGTATTGAAATGTTCAACAAGAATCTTCAAGAAGGTATGGCTGGAGACAACGCTGGAATCCTTCTCCGAGGACTTAAGAAAGAAGACATCACTCGCGGGCAGGTTCTCTGCAAGCCAGGTACTACAACTCCACATGATAACTTCACAGCTGAGATCTACGTATTGAAGAAGGAAGAAGGAGGACGACACACTCCATTCTTCAAGGGTTACAAGCCTCAATTCTACATCCGAACTACAGACGTTACTGGAGATGTAACTTTGGCTGAAGGCACTGAAATGGTTATGCCTGGAGACACAGTTAAAATTACAGTTAAATTGGTTACCCCAGTTGCTCTTGAAGAAGCGCAGAGATTTGCTATTCGTGAAGGAGGCAAGACTGTTGGTGCAGGAGTCGTTACTAAAATCTTAGGCTAATATTTCATCTAAACATTTCGGATTAATTTCATGGCAACAGAAACAGAAACAAAAATAAAGAAACCGAAAGCTACGACCAAAGCTAAAGCTCCCAAAAAAGAGAAGAAAGAAGGCGCGGAGGGCAAGGTGGTGCTTCGTATTCGAGTTCGAGCTTACGAAAGTAAGATATTAGATGCATCTGTAAAACAAATTATCGATACCGCACTTCGCTATGATGCAGAAATAGTTGGTCCTGTACCACTTCCTACCGAGATCAAGAAATACACAGTTAATCGTGCGTCATTCGTCTACAAAAACTCCCGAGAACAGTTTGAGATACGAGTACACAAAAGATTAATTGATATTATAAACCCAAATGCGAAAACGGTTGAAGCGCTGACAAATCTATCTCTCCCTTCTGGAGTTGATATTGATGTGAAAATGCTGTAATCTGCTCCCAACACCATGAAATTTATCCTTGGAACAAAAGAAAATATGACAGAGTATTTTACCGAAAATGGAGAGTCTATTCCGGTAACAATAATCTCTGCAGGTCCTACTGTGGTTACTCAAGTAAAGACCAAAGCAACTGACGGCTACAACGCTGTGCAGATTGGCTTCGGTACCAAGAATGCGAAGAACTTAAGCAAGGCTGTGAAAGGCCATTTAAAAGAATTAGGGAATTTTAGATTTATAAAAGAATTTCGTACTGAAAAAGAAGGAGAGTTTAAGGTAGGAGACACTATGGATGCGAGCGTCTTTGAAGCAGGGGACAAACTTCAGGTCTCTGGAGTTTCCAAAGGTAAAGGCTTTCAAGGAGTAGTCAAGCGCCATGGCTTCAAAGGAGGTCCTCGATCACACGGTCAGAAGCACTCTGAGCGCGAGCCGGGTTCTATCGGTGGTGGACTTCGAACTCACGTTCCAAAGGGTATGCGTATGGCAGGAAGAATGGGTTCTGACAGAATAACTCAAAAGAACTTGAAGGTAATTTTTGTTGATAAAGAAAACAATATTATCCTTATCAAAGGTGCAATTCCTGGAGTACGTGGTAGTTTGGTTGAAATCCGATCAGTAGCATTATCGAAATAAATACTATGGAAGCAAAAACAAAAGTAAAATCAGAAGCAAAAATATTTGATCAAAAAGGAGGTGACCTAGGCATGATTAACTTGCCAGCAAAGGTTTTCGCTGTAAAGTGGCGCGCTGACCTTGTGCACCAAGTTGTGGAAGGAATGCGTTCAAACAAACGTGCAGGAACCGCTGACACTAAAGACCGTGGAGAAGTTCGCGGAGGAGGAAAGAAGCCTTGGAAGCAGAAGGGTACTGGAAGAGCTCGTCATGGATCATCACGTTCTCCAATCTGGGTTGGTGGAGGTGTAACACACGGACCGCTTGCTGCAAAAAACTACAAGAGAAAAATAACCAAGAGTATGCGTGCCCAAGCTTTGTTCTCAGTCCTTTCAAAGAAACTAGAGGACGGTGAAATCCTTTTTGTTGATTCTTTGACTATGTCTAAAATAAACACTAAAGCTGGTGTGGAAGTTATCAAAGCTCTCGCAAAAGCTGGTGGTTGGAAGACTGCTGCAACTTCTAAGAAACCTAGAATACTTACCGCCTTGTCAGGAAGAGCAGAATCGGCAGAAAAGAGTTTTCGAAATATTCCTGCGCTTAACATAGTATTTCTCAAGAACTTAAATCCGCTTGATGTACTTAATCACCAATACCTTTTAATAGAAAATCCCGCAGAAAGTGTTAAGTTTTTAGAAAGTAGAGGATAATACTTCGCAAACAAAATGACAAAAATATTAAAAAACCCAAGAATAACCGAAAAAGCTTCCGGTGCATACGAACAAAACATCTATACTTTTGACGTATCTGCCTCTGCCAACAAGACTGAGATAAAGAAGGCAATATTTACTCTTTACAAAGTAAAGCCAACCAAAGTTAACGTTCTTTCTGTTCCAAAGAAGAATATCGTAACTCGTGGAAGGAAAGGAGTAAAACAAGGAGGCAGAAAAGCTCTTGTTTATTTAAAAAAGGGCGACAAGATAGAATTTATATAATAAGTAAAGTAAAAGTATGAAAAAGTATAAACCAACAAGTAAATCACGAAGATCCATGACCAACGTCACATACCGTGGTGTGTTGACTAAGTCTACTCCTGAGAAAGCTCTCACTCACGGATTCAAGAGAAGCTTCGGACGTGATGCCAACGGCCGTATCGCAATGCGTCACCGTGGAGGCGGACACAAGAGACTGTTTCGTGAAATAGACTTTTTGTATAACAAAAAAGAAATTCCAGCCAAGATTACCAGCGTAGAGTACGATCCAAACCGCTCCGCATTCATCGGTCTTGCAGTCTACAAAGATGGCGAGAAGCGATATGTAGTACTTCCAAAGTCTGTGAAGCCAGGAGATACTTTTATTGTTTCCCCAACTGCACCACTTACCCCAGGGAACAGACTTCCATTGAAGAATATCCCAGTTGGAACATTCGTATACAACGTGGAAATCAAACCTATGGGAGGCGCAAAGATTGGACGAAGTGCAGGAATATTCGCTCAGGTAGTAGCGAACGACCTAGGCTACACGAATCTGAAGATGCCTTCAACAGAAGTTAGAAAAGTAAATGAGAATTGTTACGCTTGCGTAGGTACTGTTTCTAACGAAGAACACCACCTAGAGAACTTCGGTAAAGCAGGACGAAGTCGCTGGAAGGGAATCCGCCCAAGAGTACGAGGTACTGCCATGAACCCAGTAGACCACCCATACGGAGGAGGTGAAGGCCGACAAGGACGAGGAACCAAACGCCCAAAGACTCTCTGGGGTAAGGTTACCGGAGGAAGAAAGACTCGATCTCCAAAGAAATACTCAAACGTCTTCATTGTTTCTCGCAGAAAAGTTGGAAAGAAGAAATAATTTATACTCAAAACAACCAATCCCCGCAAGGGGATTTTTTGTTTTATTGACTGCTTCTTGTACAAAACTTTATTAGTCAAATATAATTTGACTTTAAATTAAAATCTGCTAATATGATTCGAGGCTCGTTAGAGCTTTTTGTTTACCCGCTTTTCCATTACAAAAGCTCTGTAAACACTTAGACATTCAATAATTTATGACACGATCAATCAAAAAAGGAATAAACGTAGATGAACGACTTTTGAAGAAAATTGCCGGTAAGAACCCTCTTCAAACTCCTACTGTGAAGACTTGGAAAAGAGCTGCTGTGATCTCACCGGAGATGGTGGGTTTTACTTTTGGTGTATACAACGGCAAGGTTCATGTGGAAGTTCTCGCAACAGAAGATATGGTTGGTCACAGATTGGGAGAATTCTCACCGACTAAGAAATTCATGAAACACGGAGGAAAGATGCAGAAAGAACTAGAGCAAAAGAAAAAGGAAGCAGAAATTACTCAAGCTAAGTCAGCAACTGCAGCTGCAGCATCTGCGACAACTAAGAAGAAATAAATAAAATAATTAAGTATGAAAGCATTTTTAAAAAATTACAGACAGTCTCCTAGAAAAGTTCGCTTAGTTTCCGAATTGGTTAAGGGCAAGAACGTGGACCAGGCTATCGTTAACTTAAATTTCCTTGCAAAGCGTGCTGGAGAGCCAATCAAGAGGCTCGTACTTTCTGCAGTTGCTAACGCAAAACAGCTTGGCTTAGAACAAGCTGATTTGTTTATTAAAGAAATAACAGTAGACAAAGGCATTGTAATGAAAAGAATGATGCCGAGAGCTATGGGACGAGGTGCGAGAATCAACAAGCGCACTAGCCACGTTATGCTTGTTTTAGCTGAAAGGGTCAAGAAACTTCCAAAAGTAAAAAAAGAAGATAAAAAGGTAGAAGCTAAATTAACAAAAAAGCCTAGTAAAGCTAAGGTTGTGAAATCAAAGTAATAAAAATAAAATGAGTAAAATAGTCCACCCATATGCGCATAGATTAGTAATACTTCGAGACTGGAAAAGTCGCTGGTTTGCTGACCCAAAACAATACAACATTTATCTTAAAGGAGATGTGTTGGCGCGTGAATACCTAGAGAAAAAATTACGCGGAATGTATATTTCTGGAATAGAAATCGAAAGAAATCAAAAAACTACTCGTTTTATAATCAAAACTTCTCGCCCTGGTATGATCATCGGAAGAAGTGGTGAAGGTGCAACAAAGCTCAAAGAAGAAATCCTAAAGAAAATGGAGAAGTTGAAGCTTCCAAAGCCAGAAGACTTTAAACTAGAAATAGTAGAAGTATCTAATCCTGAAGCTGACGCAGCTATCGTTGCTTATATGATTGCCGAAGGACTCGAGAAGCGTATGCCTTACCGAAGAGTTATTAAGCAAATTTTGGAAAAGGTTATGCAAGCACAGGGGGTTCAAGGAGCAAGAGTCGTGTTAGGAGGACGCTTAGGAGGAGCTGAGATTGCCCGAACTGAAGAGCTAAAGCGCGGATCTATTCCGCTTCAGACTTTCCGTGCGGACATTGACTTCAAGCGTGAGCGTGCAAACCTAGCATACGGAGTTATCGGCATAAAGGTATGGATATACCGAGGTAAGATATTTGCTGAAAAGAAGAAGACTGTAAA
Source organism: bacterium (assembly GCA_030855725.1). Classification (GTDB taxonomy): domain Bacteria; phylum Patescibacteriota; class Minisyncoccia; order Phycocordibacterales; family UBA9973; genus UBA9973. Next base: position 6,262 of record JALYQS010000005.1, read on the forward strand.
TAGTCAGAGTAATTAGAATAATTTAAATTTATGTTAATCCCTAAAAAAGTAAAATTTAGAAAGTGGCAGGTTGGACGAGTAAATCCAAAGGCTTTTACTCCGGACACTCGCGGTACCAATATTTCCTTTGGATCTTTTGCTTTAAAAGCTGAGAGTCAGGCCCGAGTGAAATCAAACCAAATTGAATCCGCAAGAAAGGTAATAGCGCGTACTTTGACTAAAGCTGGTAAGTACTGGGTGCGTATTTTCCCTGATCGACCATTTACACAGAAAGCTGCTCAAATGGGTATGGGAAAGGGTAAAGGAGACCCTCAAGGATATTGTTTCGAAGTTTTACCTGGACGTATCATTTTTGAAGTTGACGGTATTGAAGAATCTGTTGCCCGTGAAGCCTTAAGAAAGGCTGGCAGTAAACTACCAGTTAAGACCCGAATAATCGCAAGAGTTCAGAAATAATTTTTACATAATAATTAATAGTATGGCAAAGAAAAAAGACAATATAAAAGAAGTAGGGACAGATGAATTGAAAACAAAACTCACTACTCAACAAGAGACATTGAGAGTGTTGCGATTCAATGCACAGGGTTCAAAGTCAAAGAATGTAAAAGAACAAGCAACCTTAAAGAAAAGCATTGCACGCATAATGACACAGTTGGCAAAAAGTAATTAATTATATGGCAACAAAAGCAAAAACAACTAAAGAAGTAAAAAAGGACACCGAAGAGGTAAGGGTTGAGAAGGGATTAATCTTAAAAGGTGTAGTAGTCGGGGACAAGATGAACAAGACCGTTGTGGTTTCTGTCTCACGTTTCATTAAGCATCCTAAATACGGCAAGTTCTACAAAGTCAGCAAGAAATACAAGGCACACGATGAGAACAATGAGTATAAGGTGGGTGATCTTGTTTCAATAATGGAAACTCGACCAATTTCAAAAGATAAGAAATTTAAGGTAGTCGCAAATAGCGATAAATAAAATAAATATATGATTCAAGCACAAACAATAGTAAAAATAACAGATAATGCAGGAGGTACCGTAGGACAGGTATTCAAGGTACTTGGTAGTTCCAAGAAAAGATACGCTGCTATTGGTGAGCTTGTAGTTATTGCTGTGAAAGTGGCTTCACCTCGTAAGGGAGTTAAGAAGAAAGATGTTCATCAGGCAGTAGTGGTACGAACTCGTGCTGCGTATAGAAGAAAAGACGGATCCTACATTCGCTTCGACGACAACGCAGTAGTAATACTCGAAAAGGGCAAGATGGATCCAAAGGCAGGACGTGTATTCGGACCAATACCCAGAGAGCTTGCAGAGAAAGGTTTCCAGAAAATAATTTCTTTGGCACCAGAGGTGATTTAAGCTTATATAATATTTAGATAAAATTATGAAATTAAAAACAGGAGATAACGTAATAATAATGGCAGGAAAAGACAAGGGCAAGAAGGGCAAAATCCTTCGCGTGCTACCAGCTAAGAACAAATTAGTTGTTGAAGGTCTTAACATGACCAAGAGACATCAACGTCCTCGTAAGTCCGGGGAGAAGGGAAGCATGGTCAACACTGCAATGCCAATGAGTGCATCAAACGTAATGATTGCAGACCCAAAGACAGGCAAGGCAACCCGCCTCGGTAAAAAGAAAGTGGGAGACAAATTTGTCAGAATTGCACGAAAGAGCGGTCAAGAAGTTTAGTAGTTATCAAACAAAATTATATGGCACACCAAACTATAAAAGAAAAAGAAAAGAGCGCATTTGAGAAAATGAAAACTAATTTTCATTACAAAAATGTCATGGCTGCTCCAAGACTCAAAAAGATAGTGATCAACGTCGGAACCGGAACCATGATCAAGAAAGACAAGAACAAGAATGACTCTATTGCAGACCGACTTGCAAAGATCACCGGCCAGAAGCCTACCAAGAAAGGCGCCAAGAAATCCATCGCATCCTTCAAAGTTCGCCAAGGTGACCCTATCGGAGTCGTGGTAACTATGCGGGAGAAGAGAATGTACGACTTCCTTGAGAAGCTCATCAATGTTGCACTTCCTCGAACTAAGGACTTTCGTGGCATCAACCGCTCTACACTCGACGATATCGGGAACATGACCATGGGTATCAAAGAACACTCAATCTTCCCCGAGACTGCCGATGAAGATATCAAAGACGTATTCAGCCTTTCCATCACTTTAGTATCTTCCGCAAAGACAAAGGAAGAAGGCCGAGCATTCTTCGAACTCCTAGGTGTACCTTTCAAGAAAGAGGATGAAGTAGTAAAGAAGAAGAGATAAAAGTTTAAATAGTAACAACAAAATCCCCGAAAGGGGATTTTGTTGTTGAGTTAAAAACAACAGAAAATAATTTGACTATTTAATTCAGTTCTGCTAGTATAAGCTAGTTCTTGAGATAGAGACGATCTGTGTTTCTCCTTAAGGTCTCATTAAGACTTTAAGAAAAGACACAAGATATCACTCTACTAAAATAGAACGTATTTATTTATGGCAAAAACATCAGTAGTAGCACGAAGTAAAAAGACCCCGAAATTTTCGACTCGCCAAAAGAATCGATGTTTTCGATGTGGTAGAGGGCATGCATTTATGAGAGATTTCGGAGTATGTCGTATTTGTTTTAGAGAGTTAGCTAACGAAGGGCAATTACCAGGAGTTCGTAAGTCTTCTTGGTAGAAAAATTTTATGGATCAAATCGCAAACATGTTAATTTCAATAAAGAACGGCGGGATGGCTTCTAAAGAGTCTGTGGCTTTTCCTTATTCTAAACTAAAATACGCAATCGCGCTGTGCCTACAAAAAGAAGGCTATATATCTTCCGTTGCAAAGAAAACAAAAAAAGGCATACCCATGCTTGAAGTTGGCTTGGTTTATGTAGACAAAAACCCAAAAGTGAAAGAAGTAGAAAGAGTTTCCAAGCAGTCACGACGTGTATACTTCGGAGTTAAGGACATTCACACTGTTCGCAATAGTTCAGGCCTTCTTGTACTTTCAACACCGAAAGGAATCTTATCAGGCAAGGAAGCTCGCAAAGAACAAGTTGGCGGAGAAGCTTTATTTAAGATCTGGTAGTAAAAATTTACATAAATATATGAGTAGAATAGGAAAAAAAGAAATAGTAATACCAAAGGGAGTAGAAGTCACCAAAGATGGTGAACTCCTGAAAGTGAAGGGTCCCAACGGTACTCTGACCAAGATTTTTCGTGATGACATTACTATTACTATTGCAGACGGCAAAATCACTTTAAATATTAAAAGAAACGATAAATTTTCGAAGTCTCTTTGGGGTACATACGCATCTCACGTTATCAACATGATAGCTGGTGTGCAGACTCCTTATGTAAAGAAACTAATTCTTGAAGGAGTGGGGTTCAAATCAGAAGTGAAAGGCAAAGAACTTCATCTCGCGCTCGGATTTTCTCACCCTGTTATTGTTAAAATTCCAGAAGGACTCACCGTGACCGCAGAGAAGAACAATCTTACTGTAACTGGAATAGACAAAGAACTTGTAGGAAGCTTTACTGCAGGAGTACGGGCACTAAAGAAGCCAGAGCCATACAAGGGTAAAGGAATGCGTTATGACACCGAGGTTATCCGAAGAAAGGCTGGTAAGAAGACCACATAATAAAACGTAATACATAGTATGCAAAACAAACAAGACAAAAGAATAAGATTAAAGTCCAAGATTCGAGCAAAGGTATCAGGTACTGTAGCGCGTCCAAGACTTTCTGTATTCCGATCAAACAAATTTATCTACGCACAATTGATTGATGATGCATCTGGAAAGACATTGGCGCAAGCTTCTGACATTAAGACAACTAAGGGCACCAAATCAGAAAGAGCTAAAGAAGTGGGCGCAATGATTGCAAAGGAAGGAGTTGCGAAGAAAATTACTTCTGTGGTGTTCGATAGAAACGGATTCAAATATACCGGACGCATAAAATTAGTAGCTGATTCTGCCCGCGAAGCAGGCTTGAAGTTTTAGTTTTACTTAAATATATGGATAAAGGAAACGAAAAAAAGAATAACAGAAGAGGCTCATCTTTCGGTAGACCAAAGCCAGAGTTTGACCAGAAAATTCTAGACATTCGTCGCGTTACTCGTGTGGTAGCTGGAGGTCGCAGATTTTCTTTCAGTGTTGTGCTCATTGCTGGAGACAAGAAGGGTGGCATTGGCCTCGGACTTGGAAAAGCAGGGGATACATCTCTCGCTATAAACAAAGCTCTTCGAAATGCAAAGAAGAATATGGTTAAGTTAAAATTAACTAAAACCATGTCCATTCCTCATGAAGTCTCTGCTAAGTTCTCAAGCTCTCAGATAATGCTTATGCCGAACAAAGGCCGTGGACTTGTAGCGGGGACAGTGCTTCGTGATATCGCAAAACTTGCAGGGATAAAAGACATCACCGGTAAAGTCATCGGAGGAACAAAGAACAAGCTCAATAACGCTAAAGCCGTTATGCAAGCTCTTCTGAAAATATCTACCAAATATACAAAATCAGCCCCAGAGACAGTGGTGGTGGCCGGTAAAGAAATTCCAGTAGCGCTTATTGCTGACGAAGAAATAAAAGTTAGTCAATAAGATAATAACTAGTACAATAATAGAAAATTACCATGCAAATACACGAACTAAAAAGAAAAAATAAGAATAAGAAAGACCGATTAATCGGTCGAGGTGGTAAGCATGCTAAAACTGCAGGACGCGGAGGTAAGGGTCAAACAGCTCGTGCTGGTAATAAGCGCCGCCCAGAACTTCGTGACATCATCAAGAAGCTCCCAAAGCTTCGAGGCTATCAATTCAACTCCTTTGCTAAATTACCTGTTGGCGTATCTTTAGACAAAATTGCGAAAGTATTTTCAAAAGGAGGCGAAGTTAATCCTACTCTATTACTTGAACTAAAAGCGATCAAGAAAAAGAAAGGCTTCGTTCCTCAAATTAAAATACTTGCAGGTAAAGAGCCTTTTAATGTTAAAATACAGCTAAGTAAGTGTTTGGTATCAGCTTCTGCTAAAGAGCAAATAGAGAAAGCCGGAGGTAAGGTAACTGATGTAATCGCAAAAAACACTCAGAAAGTAAAAGCAGTCACTGGACCAAAAGAAACAAAAGAAGAAACAAAGAAGGAAGTAGAAAAATAGTCTGTAAGCTAACTTGGGCAAACATAAGTAAAACATCCTATGCAAAAATTCTTGGCGAAAATGAAATTAGTGTGGACAGACAGGACCCTGCGCAACAGAGTCTTGTTCGTGTTTGGTGCGCTTATAATTTTCAGATTACTTTCTTCTATCCCTATTCCTGGTATCGACACATTGGCGCTCAATCGTTTCCTAGCCAACAACCAATTTTTCGGAATCCTAAACATCTTCTCTGGAGGTGGACTTTCGAACCTTTCAATCATTATGCTTGGAGTAGGGCCATATATTACAGGCTCCATCATCATGCAGCTTTTAACCATCATGGTTCCTGCGCTTAAACGTATTTATCATGAAGAAGGTGAAGCTGGCAGAAAGAAATTTACCCAGTACTCAAGAATGCTTACTATTCCTTTGGCTGCTATTCAAGGATTTAGTCTTTTGGCAATTTTGGAAACACAAGGTATTTTAGTGGATCTCACGGTTTTTGATAGAATAATTAACCTAGCTATCGTTATCGCTGGAGCAATGCTTGTAATGTGGCTTGGAGAATTGATATCTGAATTCGGCATAGGTAATGGAGTTTCGATAATAATCTTCGCTGGTATAGTTTCTGCTCTACCTACACATGTAAGCCAATTACTCTTTACTTTTGATGTTTCTCAAATCCCTCTTTATGTAGCCTTTGTTGTGATTGGAATCTTGGTGATTGCTTCAGTCGTTGTGGTTACTGAGGCCGAACGGCCAATACCAGTGACTTATGCTAAACGAGTTCGAGGCATGAAGGTATATGGTGGGGGTTCTACTTATCTGCCACTCCGCGTAAATCAGGCTGGAGTTATTCCGATAATTTTCGCTTTATCGATACTGCTCTTCCCTCAAATGATAGGTAACTTTCTTTCTACTTCTACTAATCCAACCATAATGAAGATTTCGAGTGTGCTTGTTTCTTTTTCTCAAACATCCGTTTTGTACGCAGTCCTGTACTTCGTTTTCGTTTTCATGTTTACTTACTTTTATACTGCAGTTACTTTCGACCCAGAAGCATTGTCTACCAACTTACAGAAAAACGGAGCATTCATCCCTGGTATTCGTCCAGGAGCTTCAACTTCCGCTTATATCTCTAAAGTTCTAAGTCGTATCACATTACTCGGCGCCGTATTCCTTGGGTTCATTGCAGTCCTTCCACTTATTATGCAGAAGGCAACAGGTATCACAGCGCTCGCGCTTGGTGGTACCGCACTTCTTATCGTCGTTTCTGTAGTGCTAGACCTCATCAAGAAAGTAGACGCTCAGGTCTCAATGCGAGAGTACTAAAACTCAAAAATAGCATAAAAGTTTTCTCACTACGTACTAAAGTAACCTCTTTCGAAAACTTTTATGCTATTTTTCGTTTAGCCACTTTTTATATTCGGTAATAATTAGTCCAACAACCTCACTGAGGTTGTTTTTGTTTGTGTCAATCACTAAGTCATAGTTTTCTTTTTTCGTGTTGTCTATACCATAGAGTTCCATATACCTTTTATTTTCACTTGCTAGTCGTTCTACTATTTGTGAATAAACTTCTTCTTCTGTTTCAGCATGTTCGCTTTGTTGTCTTAGACTGTTAGTTTTTAGGTTCTCAAGAATTCTTTCTTTTGCGATTTCGGCGGGAAGTTCCAAGTACACCCCAAAAGAGTCTGGGATCCAATGAAACGCCGTTCGTGAATCAACTACAATTTTTTCTGCATTGCGAAGGTCCCTAAGCTTTTGGTCTGTCATCTCGTCTATCGTTTTGTCAGTTTCAGCTCTTTTATTGACTTCATTTACTGATAATCCGAGTTCAATCCCTACTTGGCGAAAGAAGTCTCCAGAAGAGAACCTTTTGTATTGTAGCGCCCTAGCCACGCCGTCGGAAGTGCTGGATTTGCCACTTCCTGGGAAGCCGTTGATAGTAATGATTTCTTTTCGCATTCCATATTAAAGCATAATTTTAAAGAAAGTTCACCTTTTCGAATATATATTTAGGGTTGATTTCTGTACCATTTTTCTGTATTCTTAGGTAATTATGCAAGATTGCTACACATTTAATTTTTTTGGAATTCAAGGATCCGGGAAGGGAACACAGATCGAATTACTGAAGGATTATTTAAAAAATAAAGATAATAGAGACATTGTATATGTATACCCAGGGGGAGAATACAGAAAGCAAATTGAATCTGGGAGCAATCTAGGGAATTTGATAAATGAGTCCATGGCTCGGGGGGAACTTCAACCTGATTTTTTAACCACCTCTTTAATAACAAACCTGATTACAATTTCACCAGTTACTGACAAATATTTGATTTTTGATGGCTATCCGCGCTCACTGGTACAGTCTGCTAGTTTTGAGGAATTAATAAACTTTTTTAAGCGTGGCAAAACGGTGATAGTTTATATTGAATTGAGTAAAGAAGAAGCCATGCGAAGAAATAAGCTAAGAGGTAGATTTGATGATTCCGAAGAAAGTCTCAATAAGCGTTTCGGCTGGTACTTCGATAACGTTATTCCAGCAATGAATTATTTTAAGGACAAGGAAGGCTATGAGTTGATTACTATAAATGGAGACCAGTCAGTTGAGAAAGTGCATGCGGATATTATTAGCGCGTTAAATCTATAATCATGGAAAAAGAAACTGTTGTTATTTCACTTGGCGGGTCGCTAATAATACCAAACGAAATAGACGTTAGTTTCTTAAAAGATTTCAAGGAACTAATTTTATCTTTTGTTCAACAAAACAAAAGATTTGTTCTTATAACCGGTGGAGGAAAAATTTGTCGAAAGTACAACGAGGCTGCAACTCAGATAAGTAATATAAAAAACGATGAATTAGACTGGCTTGGTATCTACTCGACTAGATTTAACGCTGAGTTTGTTAAACTTATTTTTAGTGAACACGCTGACAAGGATATTATCTTAGATCCCATGCTGCCACTTAGTTCTGAAAAACCAATCCTGGTAGGAGGAGGATGGAAGCCTGGGAATAGTACAGACTTGGTTGCGGTTTCAATTGCCAAAAACATACGCGCAAAGAAAATAATTAACCTTTCAAATACTGACTATGTTTACGATAAAGACCCAAGGACAAATCCTGACGCAAAAAAGATTGAAAAGATTTCCTGGGCTGAATACAGAAAACTAATTCCAGAAGAGTGGAACCCAGGGTTGAATTCTCCCTTTGACCCTATCGCCTCAAAAATAGCAGAAGAAGAGGGAATAACAGTAATGACCATGAATGGCAATCCTATCGACAACCTTGCCAATGCGCTTCTAGGCAAAGAGTTTTTAGGTACGACGATTTACTAAAATGACAGTCATAATCAAAACTAAAGAAGAAATTGATTTAATTCGCGAGTCATGTAAGCACTTGGCAACCGTATTGCATAAAGTGAAAGCCACGGTCGCTCCCGGTGTTTCTACTTATGATCTTGATAAATATGCCGAAAAGTTAATTAGAGAGTATGGAGATACTCCTGCATTTTTAAACTATCGTCCCGAAGGTGCAAGAACTCCTTTCCCAGCAAGTCTGTGTGTGTCGGTGAATGATGAAGTGGTGCACGGAATACCAAAGAAAGACAGAATCTTAAATGAAGGAGATATAGTGTGTATTGATTTGGGTATAAACCATAAGGGATTTTTCTCTGACATGGCGCTCACTGTGCCAGTGGGGGCGGTAGACGATGCTTCTATGAAGCTACTTGGTGTAACCGAAGAAGCACTGCATGTAGGGATAAATGAATGTCGTCCCGGCAACAAAGTGGGAGACATAGGTCATGCTATTGAAAGCTTTGTTAAATCTCAAAAAACAAAATACGGTATTGTGGAAGTTCTCTCAGGTCACGGCGTAGGGAAATACATCCACGAGGATCCGTACATTCCGAACTTCGGCAAAAAGGGGACAGGGGTAAAGTTAGTGCCAGGTATGATTGTGGCAATAGAACCGATGCTTAACATAGGTACTAAGAACGTTTTTATTGATAAAGATGATTGGACATTCAAAACTAATGACGGTAAACGCAGTGCTCACTTCGAGCATACTGTTTTGATAACAGATGGTGAGCCAGAAATTTTAACTAAACTCTAATTTTATTGTATAATAGCAGGTAATGGAACCTGGCTTTTTTAAAGAAACGAAAAAATTTTATACTCCCGAAGAGGAGTTGGAATATTTACGCGCGAAAGTAGCAAAACATGAAAACGAGCTCATCGACGCGGGGCATTTTGAGCACGCGAAAGAGGTTGCAGGGCGGGTGCTTTCAGAATACAAGGATTTGCCGATTGAAGATGTGGTGGTAAAAGAAAATATAATTAAAGAAGAAGATCAAGAAAATATTGTGCTGAAGCTAAAGCCGGAAACCCACGATACTGTAATGGAGGAGCTTCTAGGAATTGTTATTACCAAAGGCGTAAGAAATGCGCTCTCTATTGTAGCCAACATGAACAATCCTCACATCGATGATGATTTTCACAGACTAATCATTCAATTTTTAAAGACCGGTCAGGCAGTTTCTGATATTAAAGAAGGTACACCATTACATAAGTCGCTCAATATGACACTTTTTGAAGTTACCTTACCCCCATCTGCCGACGATGCAAGCAAGTCGAAAAGTTTCAAAGAATTCATTGGCGCTATGGAGCAGTTCTACGCTGGGATGCAGTCGATCGCAGAAGACAAAAGAAATGAAAAAGAAAATTACTTTACCTTGGAAATTGCGCTTTCCAATGAACATGATGAGGTTGTGGTTTATGCAGGCATACCGAACAAACACCTTTCACTTTTCGAGAAACAAATTTTATCTAATTACCATGATGCAAAAGTTCGGGCAGTGGAAAACGATTATAATGTTTTCAATGAGGCAGGCTTTTCTGCTGGAGCCTATGCCTTTCTCCAAGAGCGTCCAGTACTGCCTATTAAAACATACGAGAATATTGAACACGATCCGATGAATACCATCCTCTCGGTATTTTCTAAATTAAAAACAAGCGGGGAGGGCGGAGCTATTCAGTTAGTTATTGCTCCAGCAGGCGATAAATTTATCAATGAGTTTCATATGATTCTCGATGATGTTAAAGATGGAATGTCGGTAAAGCACGCAGCCGATAATTTTTATAAATTCCACACCGCTGTATGGAATGAATCGAAGAAAATCTTTTTTGGTGCTAAAAAAGAAGGAGAAAAGAAAGAAAAAAACATGGCGGGCCGGCGGGCAGTGGACACAAATGCTGTGGAAAAGATTGGTAATAAATTAAAAAGCTCGGTGATGAAAGCGAACATTCGAGTTATAACTTCAGCTGAAACACAAGAAAGAGCAGAAGCAATACTTGCGGAGATAGAGTCCTCTTTCAACCAGTTCTCTGAGGTTGCCAGCAATTCGATTATTTTTGAGAAGTTGCAAGGTAGTGATTTGAAGAATCTTTTTCATGACTTCTCATATCGAGTTTTTTCAAGCAATAAAATTATGCCACTTAACTTGAAAGAGCTAGCATCAGTATTTCATTTCCCAATAGGGGTAGGGAGCCAGCCACAGTTAAAAGAAGCAAAAGCAGGCATCGCTCCAGCACCTATGGAGATGGTCAGTCAAGGAAACACTGGGGTGCTATTAGGAATAAATAGCTACAGAGGTAAGGACACAGAAATCAGGATGTCTAAAGAAGACAGAATGCGTCACATGTATGTGATCGGACAGACTGGTACTGGTAAGACCACAATTCTTAAAAATATGATTTACCAGGACATTCAAAACGGAGATGGTTGCTGTTTTATCGATCCCCACGGCACCGACATTCAAGACATACTTTCCTATGTTCCCAAGGAGCGCATGGATGATGTCATTTACTTTGACCCAGCATATACTGCACGCCCGATGGGACTCAACATGCTTGAGTACGATACTAGATATCCAGAACAAAAGACATTTGTAGTCAACGAACTCATGGGAATTTTCAATAAGCTTTTTGATATGAAAGTGGGTGGCGGAGCAATGTTCGAACAGTATTTCCGAAACAGTGCATTCCTCGTGATGGAGGACCCGGAGTCCGGATCTACAATGCTAGAAATCACCCGAGTCCTTGCTGATAAAAAGTTCCGAGATATGAAGCTAGCTAAGTGCAAGAACCCTATCATCAAGCAGTTCTGGGTTTCTGCGGAAGAGACGACAGGGGACCAATCGCTAGCAAACTTTGTGCCATACATTTCTTCCAAATTCGATAACTTTATTTCCAATGACATTATGCGCCCAGTAGTACTCCAGCAAAATTCTGTATTTAATTTCAGAAAAATAATGGATGAGAAAAAGATTCTGTTGGTAAATCTTTCCAAAGGACGTTTGGGAGATATTAACGCAAACCTCATTGGTTTGGTTCTTGTCGGTAAAATCCAGATGGCGGCCCTTTCTAGAGTAGATATGTTCGGCAAGCCGATGAATGATTTCTATCTCTATATCGACGAGTTCCAAAACGTTACCACTGACTCTATTTCTTCTATTCTATCAGAGGCGCGTAAATACCGACTGTCACTTACTGTGGCGCATCAGTACATCTCTCAGTTGGAAGAAAAAATTAAAAATGCAGTTTTTGGAAACGTGGGATCAATGGCGATTTATCGTATCTCACCGGAGGATGCAAACTTTGTGGAGCCGAAATTTAAGCCGACATTTACCTCTAACGACATTACCAAGTTAGACAACTTTAACTCCTACGTAAACATGTTGGTCGGTGGACAGCCAGTAAAACCTTTTAGCATGACTTCACATTGGAGTTTGGTAGCGAAAGGCAATAAAGATGTAGTGGAGAGCTTAAAGGAACTCTCGTACCTAAAATACGGACGTGACCGTGAAGAAGTTGAAGCCGAAATAATGGAGCGATTTAATTCTTCGATGTCATAATTATTTATGGAAGAAATTGAAGTAAAATTTTTGGATATTAATGTGGAAGCCACCCGAGATAAATTGAAAAATCTAGGGGCGGAATTTCAAGGTGAGTTTCTATATAAATCTAAGTCCTATGACTATGCGGATAAAAGTCTTGGGGCGAATCATGCCTGGGTTCGTCTTCGGGATGAGGGAGAAAAAATAACGCTTACCTACAAACAACGACGAGAATCAGAGAATAAATTAAAAGATTCTGGAATGAAAGAGATAGAGGTTAATGTAAGCGATTTTGCTTCGACTGATATTCTTCTGAAAGAAATAGGACTTGTCGAGAAATTTTATGAAGAAAAAAAGAGAACTCGATATGTGTTAGATGGCGTAGAATGTGATATTGATCAATGGCCACTTATCCCGCCTTATATAGAACTTGAAGGTGAATCTATTGAAGCGTTACAACGTGTGGCAGAAAAACTAGGTTTTAATTGGGAGGAGTATCATATGTGTTCAGCAATGCAAATTTTCGATAAATACGGCATAGATGAAAATTCTTTTTCAATTTTAACCTTTGAAAAGCAAATAAAAAAGTAATTGCTTTCTCTTGTTTTTCTGGTATAGTTTAGATATTACAAGTTATTAAGGTTCTGCCGTCAGGCAGTTTTTATTTATATGAAACATCCAAAAGAAGAGTTGACCTATGTTATGCTCAAGCCTGATGGTGTCAAAAAAGGACTCATCGGCGAGGTCATTAAGCGTTTTGAACAAAGAGATTTGAAAATCGTTGCACTAGATATGTTTGTTCCAGAATTTGATAAAGTTAATGACCATTACCCAAAAAGTGAAGAGTGGATTACTCGACTCGGCAACAAAACTCTCTCAACTTACGAGAAGTACGGCTATGACGCAATGAAAGACTTCGGTACTGCTAATCCAGCAGAGATCGGTCCCGAAATCCGAAAATGGCTGATAGACTACATGACCTCTGCTCCGCTCGTAAAGATGATTGTAAAAGGAGTGCATGCAGTGGACGTAGTACGTAAAGTAGCAGGGGACACAATGCCCTACAAAGCTGATATGGGTACTATCCGCGGAGATTTCTCTATAGACTCTCCTGCACTCGCAAACATGGAGAAGCGTGCTGTGATGAACATTGTACATTGTTCTGAGACACCCGAAGAAGCAGAGCATGAGATAAAGCACTGGTTCGGAACTGTCAAAGTTATGGATTACAAGCGCTTTGGAGTAGACGAATAAATTCAAAATCAAAAGCCCTCTCTCATGAGGGCTTTTGTGTTATATTTATCTTATGTATGAGGTCGAAGTAAAAGCAAAACTAAAAAATAAAGAAGAAGTCAAAAAAAAGCTCGAGGAGTTCGGTTGCAAATTTGGGGAAGAACTCCATCAAGTAGATAACATTTTTATCCCAGAAGCCACAACCTTTCCACCTCCTTTTAACGTGCCCGTGCTTCGAGTACGTAAACAGAACGATCAGAGCATTTTCACGATGAAGATCTCCCAGACGAGCAGGCAAGATTGCATTGAACGTGAGTTTGAGATAGGGGACGGAGATAAAATGATCGAAGTGTTGTACGCAATAGGTTATAAACAGGCGCCTACTGTCGATAAAACTAGAATTAAAACAAATTATCAAGACATGGAGATAGTGCTTGATATTGTAAAAGATCTAGGAGAGTTTATTGAGGTAGAAAAGATAGTTACCAGTGAAAATCACGAAGACAGATTAAAAATTCAGGATGAGCTGTATAACTTTCTTGAAACACTTGGAGTAGAAAAAGAAGACCACATCATCGGTGGGAAATACGACATCATGCTCTACGAGAAGTTTGGAATTAAATAATATATGAAAGAGATAGAAACAAAGATTCTAGAAGTAGGTATACTCGAAATCAAGAAAAAGTTAGAGTCTCTTGGTGCAAAACAAATACAAAATACCAGGCTCTATGTGGACTGGTATTGCCCTAAGGGGGCATTAGAGTCCGGGCACCCTTGGTATTTGCGTGTGCGTGCGACAACAGAAGGCAAGTCCGAAATAAGCTGGAAGTCCTTGGAGAAGTTTGTCGGCAACACTCGTCAATCAGAAGAAATAAATATAAATGTCTCAGATTTTGAGAAAAGCAAACTGTTACTAGAAGCAATAGGACTTATCCACTATGCACACCAAGAAAAAGATCGCATATCATTCACATATAAAAACTGGCAATTTGACTTAGACCAATATCCTAAAATGCCTGCGTATCTAGAGATTGAAGGACAAAGTGAAGAACATGTTAATGAAGCAATAAAATTACTCAATCTAGAAAAACATACAGCACTTTCACAAGGAGAAACAAAACTAATCAGAGAAAATTATGGACTCGATTGGAACGATATGAGATTTTAATCCCCAAAAATTCCCCGTGGCTTGCCACGCGTTTCCATAAAGGAAAGTTTGAAAACCTTGGTTTTCAAGTTACTATAGAGGCATGAGCCTGAAGAAAACCTACCACAACGTATATGATAC
>JALYQS010000010.1 GCA_030855725.1 bacterium
ATTATTAAAATTATTAACAACAAACCTAGAAAGATATTAGGTTATCGTTCCTCTCTTGAAGTCGCAAGGGAGAATGGTGTATTATTAGAGTAATTGGGGGTGTCCTAATTGAGGGGTGAATTTAGGATTCAAACTATCCGAATAGCTTATCATAGAATATGGGTTTTGTCAAGGGAAAAATCCCGAATTCCTTTTAGTTTATGATGTCACAATTCCAGTATAAATATTAAAGCGGTGAATTTCGTCTAACGAAATTCACCGCTCTGTGTTGGGCTAAGACACTTATTTTTCTATGCCCGATATTTTACGGATTCGGATTTTGGCCGCCTCCACCTAGATGCGTTTGTAGGTATGGTGCCAGGAATGGCCCTACAAAGTTCAACAATTGTTGCAGCTGTTTGAACTCGTAGGATCTTGCAGTTTTCGTCACCTGCTTGCCCGTCAGGAGCAAGAAAGCGTCCATACCAAGGTCCGGGCTTAACTGCCCGGTATTAACCAGTTGCTGTACACCTTCCGCTGCCTTCTTGGCAACAAAAAGGTCTTCTGACGCTTTTTGGGATAGATGAGACAAGGCAAATTGGTAGCATTTCGGGTCATCGGCGTTACAGCCATTGTCTATTTCGAACTGGGACAAATCCCTACCGAGGAATAAATTCCCCAGAATACCACTTATCTGGACGTAGTTTTGGAAAATGTGTTCGGTAGTATTTTCCTTGCACCACTTACCGATGGCGGACTCGATGATCGTGTCGCCGGTCCTGGCGGTATTCTCCGGATCCCTGAGTACATATACATCCAGGGCCCCTTCCCGGGCTCTAAAAATCCCAAGGTAGTCACCTAAGACTATCGATCCATCAGCCGTTTCGTACTCTCCAGGTTTTTTGTTTGTGTTTTTAGTCTTGTCAATTTCACCTCCCGGAAATTTTATTTTTTCCGAGGTTACTGTGATGACCTTTGTAAAATCTACTATTTTCTCCGACAGCACATAGTGCGGCGGCTTGAAATAGCCGTTGTACACTTCCAGGACCTGGGGACCCAGGAAAGTATACCGATTTTGCAGGAGTGCCCCGGTGTAAACCGGAAGACGCACCAGCAAAAACGTGTCGACGAACCATACGCCAAGAATCAGAATTCCAAGCAAGCTGAGTCCGAAGACCCACTGGCCAACTGTTCCATCGAAAACGGATGTCCCGAGTTTTGCCCAAAGCAGGGTCAGTAACAGGATTGGCCATAAGGCTATGAAGCCCAGCTGTCCGCCCATGCTTTCCAGAACGTTTTTACTGTGTTTTTTTTCTTCGTTTCCGTGTGACATAAGTTTTGCCTCTAGGCATTTAGATGTTTATTTTTCTTACTAAAGCAGCGTGCCTTAATAAGGTTTCTCAGACGAACCAGATATTCGTCTTTTTTAAAGGCCAATTTCGAGAATTTGCTCCTAAAAAAGACGAATATGGTTCCGAAAAACTGTTATTTTCAAAGGGCAGAATACTTATATATCATAGCATAAAAGAGTTAAAAAGTCAAGGGGTAAAGAGCATATAAACGGTTAAAGGCCAGACCGTCTGCAGACGGCTTGGCCTTTATAAAATATGAATTACTTGGATTTTACTCGCCTTTAACGTATTGCATTATTTCCCCTGCGCTTTTACGTAGGTTTTCTGTTTCCTGAGCCAAAATGTCCAAGAAACCTGGCACTTTCTCAAAGAAAAACTCCATCAAGCCTTCCGCTTCTACTCCGCCATCTATAAGGCTTTCGTACTCTTTCACCTCTTCTTCTGTCATTGTCGGCAATACGCGGATTAAAACCATTTGGAATATGATTTTTCCTATCTCATTCACTGCATCCATTCTTTCTTCTTCCGGCAACTTTTCTATTTGAAAAGTTGTGAGAATATTTTGTTTCATGTCTTGTCCAACTTGTTTTGCATTTGTAGTCATAATATTTATTTTAACTTTGTTAATTGTAATATTTTTTTGTTTATCTAGAAAGATATATTTAAGCAGCTTCTCTTAGTTTCTCTTCTTCCGGTATTTCTAAATTCGGATTGACTGATGCAGACATATCTCCATCTACGTTCGCTTCTTGTTTGTCTGGGTTATGTTTTGCTCTCTCTCTTTCCAGGAGCAACCCCATTCTTTTCTTTTTGAGCAGTTTGTATTTTGCATCTGCAAGTACTTGTTCTCTTGTCTTGCCTTCCAGTGCGTAACGTGCGTCCTGTATCCTAGTGAAGCGATCCAGGAGCGACACTAATTCTTTTTCCAGTTTACTTCTCTCGGTTTCCAGGGTCTCTCTTGTTTCTAAATCTGAGTTTTCAAATTTTTCATAGACTGCTTCTATGTCTTTTAGACAATCCCCTATATTTTTTAGATAGACAAGGTTTTCTGTTTCTTTCAATTCTTGGATTTTGATTTGTTTCTTGTCATATGCTTCAATCTCGGACGGTGTCATATTTAATCTAGCCAGTCGATTACGAGTATTTTTTATTTCTTCTAATTCGCCTTTGATTTCGACTTTTATTTCTTCAAGCACAATTTTACCCGCTTCAAACATTCTTATTTTTTCTGCATTTTCCGGAGTAGTGATTATAGAATCTGTTGTCTCTGGCACAGATTTCTCTTCATTACTTTCTACTAAGTAGCGAGCCTCGCTAATTTTCTCGAGTGTTTTAATTCTGTTCTTTAGTGCTTTTTTCTCATCATCATACAATGACGAATCGTTCTTCAGCCGTTCTTTGATAGCACCAATACTCTCTAACTCTCGAATGAGCACGTTTTCCCCTTTGTCTTTTTTATTTTTAGGTCGAAGTTCTTTTAAGTCATATTTAACCTTAAAGAGCTCATAGTCAATCTCATCCAGTTCTCTCACTCTTGCTAACTTAAGTTCATTCAGCTTTTCTTTGGGTGTATTTCTTATTTCTTTGGCTTTCTCTTCTCTGGATTTACCTTTTGCTTTTTCTATTATACCTCCTACTTTAGCAAATGTTTTTATAGCTTTTGGGGCGTGTCTAAATACTTCAACTTGAGGATTGATAGTTATTCCTTCCTGATGGTATGCTGTTTCTGTTCCCAAATCTGAAAAAATAGATATCAGGATGTCTCCGCCTTCCTTAAAATTTTTCAAAACCTTAAGTTTTTTAGCAATTTTCTCAATTTCAGGTAGTAACGCTTTAAATTCCTTTATTAGGACTTTGGCGTCAAGTTCTATTTCTAGATTATCTTCATTTAGCATTGGAGCAAGACTAACTCTCTTGGTTAGTTCCTCTGATTTTATTTTTTTCTCTTCGAGCTTAATCTTTTGTTTCACGATATACGCGTAGACTTCTTTTACCGCGAGTCCACCTAAGGCAGTAAATCCTACTATGGAGCCACTTAGGTAAAATACTGGTCCCAAACTACCAACAAGAAGAATATTTTTATAGGTCAGTATTTCTTTCAACATTTTCCTTTTTTCTTCTTTTGCTTGTTCGATTTCAGCAGTAGAAGACTGCAGTGTTTTTTGTAGATTTGCATCACCCGTTGCGCTTATTGCTCTACCTGGTGGAGGGACTCCTGTACTTGTTCCATTAGAGTTCATATACAAGTTTTGTTCTGGATGTGCCTCACGTGCAGTAGTGTCCGCTGGATTATTAAATTCGGGACTTGGGGTAGGGGTTGCATTGTTAACAGTCTCGTTACTATTTCTCCTAAAAGTAGCTGAAACACTGTTGTCTTCAAAAGATAGAGTCCCAGCATTGGAGCTTTTCGTCATATTTTGGAACACGTTGGTTACTCTCTGTATAAAAGTTGGTTTTGGGTTTGGGTTAACTGCTTCCTCTGCGACACCTTCTAATACCCCTTTCAAAATAACGTTAATACCAACTCTGGTTGCAAGTCTCGTTGCTAGGCCAACTTTGGAGGTTATTCCCATTGCGTAAGCTCCAGTACCAAGGCTCACAGCGCTTGTAAGGGTTTGGCTGAGCATGAACTGAACCAGTTTTGGCGCTTTATCCCATAATTTAACGCCTTTTTCATAGGTTCTCCCTAGGAATCCTGAAGCCAACTTCGTTTCCGAGATATGCTTATTTACATGTTTTAGCAGTATTTCAATAGCTAGTTTTCTTTGTTCCCCCTCGGACAAATCTCTTCCTGTTTGGATCTTGTATTCAATAACTGTTTTTCTGAATTCGTGGACGGCAACTTTAACGTCCATTTCTTCTGGTACAGAGTTTCCCTCCCTAGAACTGTTTAGAGCTTGAGAATCAGGTATAGCCTCCAGGGCTTCTGACCCCTCAGCATCATTTCTTTGCTTGTTTCCTGATCCAGGTGGCCAACCTATGCGTGAAAGTAATCCCATAATGTATTTTATATTATATAGTTTTAGATATTTTAATGCTAAATTTTCCAAATAATCTTTAACATTAGATAACAAGTACATACATTTGTCAATGTAACGTTTTCCACACCAGGGGCTAGCAGAGGTTGACTTGGGGGTCCGATTGGTCTAACCTTAAGTCATACCCCTAGCAAGAGAACTTGCTGGTGGAGTATTCAGTACAGAAGTATGACCCAAAGCTGACCGACTACAGCACCGACAGTAACCATCGCGAGAATCTTTGTTTTGCCCTGTTGCTTGCGAGCGACAGGGTCTACATACAAATTAGGGTCGTCCTATATTCTAACCTTATTTTATAAGGTTAAGAAAGAAATTCTTGCGGTAAATTAGTTTGTTTTATAAAACCTAAACAACACATATTCCGAAGTACGCTGGCTTCTACCCTCATCATTGGGGCTATTTTTGCGCCTTATTCTGCGGACGCGAGTTTCTTTTCTGAATTGATAGGCAATGCATCAGCTTCCATCCAAGAAGCAATCAGTCCTGTTTCGGACGATAGCAACTCTCAAACCATGGCACTGCTTTCACCGAATGTATCGCTTGCTTCTGTGGCCAAGGACAACAAAAAAGATGAGAAAGGTGTGGAAGGAGAAATAAATAAAGAAGCTAGTGTTACCATTATCGGCAATGCCCTTACTCCGACAACCAGTCCACTAGGCTCAACTCTTGGCCAAGAGGAAGAACCTTCTTTTGAAGTTGGAGACACTGAGGTTTATGTAGTACGAAAGGGAGACACCCTCAAAGCCATTGCCGGCATGTTCGATGTCACCGTAGACACTATACTATCCGTAAATGACAAGAAAAAAGGATATCAGCCAAAAGAAAGCGATATCCTTTTGATTTTAGGTTTCTCTGCGGTGGAGCATACAGTAGGTAAAGGGGAGACCATTAAAGGAATAGCTAATCGCTATAAAGTCCCAGTAGAAGATATTATTGCTTCCAATCACTTAAATGATTTAAAAATAGTAGTAGGAGACAAACTCATGATTCCTGGCGGGGAATTACCGACTGAGTCAGTAAAGCCTAAGATTAAGAATATTGCCCAAAAGCCCTCTGGAAACATAAGCGTTGGCTCGACTATCAAGAATGTAATAGGTAAATTTATAAATCCGGTTGCTGGGGCAGTTCGAACCCGAGGCCTAACTTCCGCTCATAAAGGAGTGGATTTTGCTGCGCCTGAGGGAACTCCTATCAAATCAATCGCTGCTGGCACTGTTAAGTTTGCCCGGCCAGGAGAAAATGGTGGCTTCGGCAACATGGTGATTGTGAGGCATGATGATGGAGTAGAAGTGCTATATGCTCATATGGTACGCCTCGGTACAAGTGCAGGAGCACGAGTTGATCAAGGCGAAGTAATAGGATTTGTAGGCAATACGGGCCGGTCCCGAGGCGATCACCTCCACATGGAAATTCGGGGAGCAAAGAATACTTTCTAGTTAACACAAAAGTCTAATTATACGTTTACTTCAAATTGGGGATAACTTCTTCGTGACAGAATATTTTAAATACTATATTATTTAATTAATAAAGAGTTTCTTGAAAATTTAAGAAACTTAATCTTAGAATCAAGAATTTGATTCCCATATATCTCTATACGTTTTAAGAAACGCACTAATTCACAGTAAATTTGACAAATTTGATTTTGTCAGTATAGTGAAAAGGTAACTCGCTTCCTAAATTCACCCCTCAATTAGGACACCCCCAATTACTCTAATAATACACCATTCTCCCTTGCGACTTCAAGAGAGGAACGATAACCTAATATCTTTCTAGGTTTGTTGTTAATAATTTAAATAATTTCTTCTAAATATTCTTCTGTAATTTTTGATAAATCAGTTTTCTTTGGGATATATCTTCGTATCATTTTGTTTGCATTTTCTACACCACCTTTCTGCCAAGAAGAATATGGATGACAGAAA
>JALYQS010000003.1 GCA_030855725.1 bacterium
GGAAGAGTGTCGAACGTTATGTTGCTAACCAAGGAAAGACGGAAGATTCACCATATCAGTTACGATTACTGTAGGCTCATGCTTCCGATCATACCCTGTGGGCTTGCCCCAGGGTGGTTGATTTTTGTTAATTGCTGTCTTGTTTGTCGGCATATTCTTGGTTTTACAAAATAGAAAAAATGTAGAGGTTGTAAATCTCGTTCCAGAACCAGACAACAGCTTGTCCTTATATGGGTCTTAAACTAGCAAGGACTGTCCTTGCTACATTTATGCGGGGATAGTTGTTTATGCATCGTTCATTCTCTGATTGTTTGTTTTGTGGTTTTAGCCTTATCTTTGACTAAAAGATTGACGTTCTCGGACGCTCAATCTTTTTTTGCAAACAGAACATAGTTACACCCATGTAACATTCCCATATGGATAACGTTATGATATAATATGAAGAGTATTATTAATAATATAGTTTATATTTATGGAATCAGATAAAAATAAGAATATGTGGATGTGGGTTGTAGTGGCTGTGCTCGTTATAGGTGCTATCATTGCTATGGTCATGAGTTCGAAGGATGATGACGTTGCGGTAGTTACGGACGCTAATAAAGAAGTAGCGATGGATGCGGACGACAAGTTAGCCCCGCCAGAAGGAGTTGAGGACACAACTGAAGGAAGTGTAAATAAGGCTGCTGCTCCTGCCGCAACATTGACTTACCAGCAAGCTCTCGAGAAATATAAAGACAGAAGAATTCAATTCAATGATAGTTGTTCAGCAGTGCCAAATAATGTAACTTACAAAGACAACACTGGCATTATGCTCGACAATCGATCCGCACAAACTCGCACAATTAAAGTAGGCGGTACTTACACTGTGAAGGGTTATGGGTTCAAGATTGTTACTTTACCAAATATAACCACTCAAAAGACTTTCCTTGTAGACTGTGACGGACAGCAAAACGTAGCAACTATCTTGGTGCAGGAATAAAGGTTAGGTTTTATTTCTAATAAACAGCCCCGTCGCTTATGAGCGACGGGGCTGTTTTGTGTTATAATCTGTTCGTGGTAAACAAACACTTTTTCAAAACACTGATAATGTTCACTGGAATGATAATAGTTGGCCTGTTGGGGATATTTCTAGTTAGCTATTTCGATGTAGGTAGTGAAGAGGCCGACACTGAAGACACTGCAAGTTTAGAGGTTGCAGAATAGAAAATATATGCTATAGTAATAATGTTTCCGCAAAGACAGTAGGTGGCGCAAGCCTTAAACATCCTGCTTAGTGGGTCGATATTCTAAAGCTAATTTAGCTCTAGAAAAAATTTGCGGCGAAAGCCGTTTTTTTATTTTAAATAAAAAAAATTAATTATGTTACATAAAACAAAAAAGGAAGAAATGATAAAGGAGTTGAGTAAAGCTGTAAAGGAAGCTCCATCTGTCGTATTCGTAAACTTTCATGGTATGAATGTTGCGGACGAGACAGTGCTACGAAAGAGCTTGCGCGAGCAAGGAGTATCCTACAAAGTTTCTCGAAAAACACTTCTCAAAAGAGTGCTCAGTGGATTAGCGACAGGCGAGATGCCAGAACTCAAAGGCGAAGTTGCAATAGCGTATTCTGCTGATCAGATTGCTCCATCTCGTGAGGTTTATGGTTTCCAAAAAACTCACAAAGGAGTACTTAGTATTCTCGGAGGAATCTTCGATGGTAAATTTGTAGACGGAGCGTACATGACTGAGATTGCAACTATCCCAACCCGGGAAGTATTGCTTTCCAAAGTTGCGTTCTTGCTTCAATCTCCTATGCAACGCCTTGCTATTGCCGTTAACGAAGTAGCAAAGACAAAGTAGGATTTATTAAAAGTATTTAACTTATAAAATTATATGTCAAAATTTGATGCATTTTTAAAAGACCTTGATGGAGCAACAGTTCTTGAATTGAACGAACTCGTGAAGGCAATAGAAGAAAAGTTCGGAGTTTCAGCTGCTGCTGTAGCTTCCTCTGGTCCTGCTGCTGCTGGAGCAGGTGCAGACGCTGAAGAAGAAAAGTCTGCATTCACTGTAGTCTTGGCTTCTGCTGGAGAACAAAAGATTGCGGTTATGAAAGTTGTTAAAGAAGTTCTAGGTCTTGGTCTTAAAGAGGCAAAGGACTTAGTAGACGGTGCACCAGCAACACTTAAAGAAGGAATGAAGAAAGAAGAAGCTAATGACTTCAAAAAGAAGTTAGAAGAAGCAGGTGCCAAGGTTGAGCTTAAATAATCTCAATATTAATCTCACAAAAAATAGTCCCATACGGGGCTATTTTTTTGTTATAATACATTTATGAAAAAATTAGCGATCTTTGCCTTGTCTATTTTTATTATTGGTAGTTTTTTTAACGTAGCACAGTCAGCCGTTAATAGTTTCTTACCAATATCTTTAACTAAACAAATGGGTCAGGGTTCTACAGGTTCGAGTGTGATCACCTTACAGAATTTTTTAGTTCAGTATGGTTATCTAACAGGTATGGTTGATGGTAAATTTGGTCCAAAAACAAAAGCTGCAGTTATTAAGTATCAAAAAACAAATAAAATTAGTCCTACTGGTTTCGTGGGACCACTTACTTTCGCGTCGATCAATAAAGCTATTGCAAGTTTTGTTAGCTCTAGCTCTAGTTATATTGGTTCAACTTTAAATACAAGTACAACTAAAACACTCAGCATCTCAACACCTTCTTTATTAGCAACCGGACAAGTTGGTGTAGATTACAATGTCAGTATAGACGCTGTGGGTGGGGGAGAAGGTTACTCTAATTGGGAAGTTGTTTCAGGTTCATTGCCACCGGGCATTATACTTGTTGTCACATCTATAAAATGCATAAAGGCGGCTTGTTATAACTGGATGCCTGCTTATATTTCCGGCACACCAACAGAGACAGGGAGTTATAGCTTCACTATGCAAGTTGTGTCTGGGAATGAAAAATTCCAAAAAGATTTTACCTTACAGATAACTAACCCAGTGCTTCATGTTTGTGAGTACGCACAACCTCCTACGGGATTCCACTACCAAAATTTAAAACAATATCCGCCCTGCGGTGCTGATTTGGTCCCGAATCAATAAAACAACAGCTTCTGTTTTATTTGAGATAAAAATTGTATAATAGAGGAATGAAAAAGATTTTAATATCCATTATATTTGTTTTAAGCGTATTTAATTTTATGCCAGATTACGCAATGGCTGCCGAGGCTGGTTGTACTCCAACTGGTCCTTATAACACCATTACTGGGAAGTTGTGTCCCGTTGGACCAGTTGTCGTTTGTCCTTATGGAGACGTTTACAGTACTCTTACTGGGAAGCTTTGTACTACATGGGTAGGTGGCGGTACTGCAATTAACTCAAATTCTAACTTACCTTTAGTGATAAAAACTAGCAGAACATTACCCGATACTAGATTTGGATCCAACTACTCAGCCAAGCTTGTTGCAAGCGGTGCGACAGGTAGTTATGATTGGACTTTGTTTTCTGGAGCTCTGCCGGCGGGTCTCACTATAAAACAACAAGGATCTCAAGTATGTGTCCAAACACCGTGTATAATAAATCCCCATGCGGTTATTTCGGGTAAGCCTAATCGTTCAGGGAAATATGAATTCAGTCTTAAGGTGGTTTCTGGAAAACAACAAGCTTCAAAAGATTTCTCTATTGAAGTAACAAATCGTTAATAAAAATTGTATTTTGGAATAAAAGTACTATAATGGAGCCTATATGGAAATCTTAGGAAAATTGTTGGGGTCGCAGGCACGGGTGAAGATTATGAGGCTTTTCCTTTTAAATAAAGACAAAGCTTTCACTAATAAGGAAATTGTCACTAGGAGTCGCGTCAATCCAGCAGTTATCAGCAAAGAGTTAAGACTCCTTGAATCTATTAGTTTTGCTAAAAAGCGCACCGCTGGCTGGTCATTTAATTTTGCTTTTAAATACATTAAAGAATTCGAAGGGCTGCTTATTAGTGCGGATACTCTCGACGAGCAAGCCATCGCGGACAGTTTCAAAAAAGTGGGACGAGTAAAGCTCCTTGTTGTGGCTGGAGTTTTTATTAAGAATAAAGATTCTCGGGTGGACTTGCTAATAGTAGGGGACAAAATGAAGAGGTCAAAGATTGAAGAAGGAGTCCGCCGACTCGAGGCTGAGATAGGAGCGGAAATAGTTTACAGTATCTTTGAAACTAAAGAATTTGTTTATCGGCTTAACATGTACGACAAACTCGCTCGCGATATCCTTGATTTTCCCCATAAAATAATTATCCAAAGTAAAGAGTTATCCACACAGACTTTAAGAAAGCTATAAAATATTGTTATAATGTATTTGGTTATTTATTATTAAGGTTTATTAATTTTTTTTGAATAATTTATATGAATAATATTTGGGTTACATGGGGAGACGTTTTTAATGCATCTCTTCAGCAATTGTGGTGGGGCTTCATTCAGTTTGTACCTAGCCTGATTCTTGCGATTGTTTTATTTATCATTGGAGTTGTGCTTGGTTCTTTGATTGCTAAGGCGTTTGAGCAAGTCTTTGTAGCATTAAAGATTGACAAGCTTTTTCAATCTGTTGGAGCAGATAATTTATTTCGAAAAGCTGGCGTTACTTTAAATAGTGGATACTTCGTAGGACAGGTGGTAAAGTGGTTTGTGATTATTATTTTCCTACTACCATCACTTTCTTTGGTAGGATTAGACTCTATCGCAGAGTTCTTGAAGAATGATGTTCTCGCATTCTTACCGAAAGTAATCATCGCAGCATTTGTGCTGATCATTGCAACTGTCGTAGCTGAAGGTCTTTCCAGAGCAATTCTTGCTGGATCAAAGTCTATGAATCTAAAGTCTGCGCACTTGCTTGCTACTATTGCTAAATACGCAGTTTGGATTTTTGCTTTTATTGTTGCACTAGAACAAATCGGAGTAGACTCCGCGTACATGCAGATAGTATTCACTGGACTAATCGCAATGCTTTCTCTCGGTGGTGCACTTGCATTCGGTCTAGGTGGCAAAGACGCAGCGACTAGACTTATCTCAAAGATTGGTGAGGAGGTCTCAGGTAGAGAATAATTTACACTCTGTATTTTAAAAAAGACACCACTTTCGTGGTGTCTTTTTGCTTTTATAATTAGCTCGCAAAGTCTCCAGTTTCTATGATAAAAGTTATCCCTAGGATGTGAATTTGACATCTATTTTGGCTTAGTATATACTCTCCTAATCAGTATGAATATAACAAGAAACAGTAGAAAACAGCGGTGTTAACAGACGGTTTGTTTCGTCTGTAAACCGCCCAGAAAGCGGTTTTTTGTTTGACCGAAACGATTGAAATTTGACAACTTAAGTCCTGTCCAGGTTTCTCACAATAGTTCTTGTACGATCTAAATCCGTAAGAAGAACAAAAATATTGTTGGGTCTTTGCTTGAGATAGGAGAAATTCTTTTTGTTTAATTACCGGAGCGGTCTGGAAAAAATAATTATTCAAGAAGAGTTGTTTTATCCATATGTAATGTATGGATTGTGGTTTGTAAATTTCTTAACAGGAAATTTAAGGGCGCACGGTGGATGCCTTGACTGTAAGAGGCGATGAAGGACGTGGCGTAGCTGCGATAAGCTTCGGGGAGGTGTGTAGCAACCTTTGATCCGGAGATTTCCGAATGGGGAAACCCCATCAAGTAAACCTTGATGATCTTATTTTTTATTTAATTTAAGAAGCATACCCTGGGAAGTGAAACATCTCAGTACCAGGAGGAATAGAGACAAATATGTATTTCCTAAGTAGCGGCGAGCGAAAAGGAAGAAGCCCAAACCGAAGTAGCAATACTTCGGGGTTGTAAGATGACAATGTAGATTTCTAGAAGAGTCAAAAAATTAATTATTAGTTGAAGTTGCTGGAAAGCGACACCATAGGGGGTGATAGTCCCGTAAGCGAAAATAATTAGTCTCTTTTATTGTTATTCTTGAGTACCCCAGGACATCAATAGCCGGGGGGAATCTACCAGAACTAACTGGTAAGGCTAAATACTCTTACAGATCGATAGTGAACAAGTACCGTGAGGGAAAGGTGAAAAGTAGTCCGATAAGGACGGTGAAATAGACCTGAACCCGTGTGTCTACAAGGAGTCGATGCTCGCATTTATGTGAGCTACGGCGTGCCTATTGAAGAATGAGCCAACGAGTTTATGCATGCTGCTCGGCTAAGCTGGCTAAAACAGCGAAGCCAAAGGGAAACCAAGTGTTAATAGCGCGTAATTGGTAACATGCATAAGACCCGAAGCCAGGTGAGCTTGCCATGAGCAGGTTGAAGCCGCGCGAAAGCGTGGTGGAGGACCGAACCGGTAGATCGTACAACGTCTTCGGATGACTTGTGGTAAGGAGTGAAAAGCTAATCGAACCTGGTAATAGCTGGTTCTCTCCGAAATAGCTTTAGGGCTAGCGTCGCGTGTTTCTTTTGGGGGTAGAGCACTGGAAGGTCTCAACAGGGAGCAATCTCGTGAGACCTATCAAACTCCGAATACCAGAAGTAAGAACGCGGCAGTTAGGCTATGGGGGCGAAGCTCCATTAGCCAAAAGGGAAACAGCCCGGATCTCAAAATAAGGTCCCTAAATATATACTAAGTGTAAGACAAGAAGGTGAAATTTCTTTGACAATGAGGAGGTTGGCTTAGAAGCAGCCACCCTTTAAAGATAGCGTAACAGCTCACTCATCTAGAGATTTTGCGTCGAAAATAATTGGGGCTAAGTATATTACCGAATTTGAGGATTTTAATTGTCTTCGGACACCTAAAGTGGTAGGAGAGTGTTCCAATCTGCAGTGAAGGAGGACTCGTGAGAGCCTCTGGAGCGTTTGGAAGTAAGAATGTTGGCACAAGTAACCGCAATGGGGCTGAGAACGCCCCACGTCGAAAGATCAAGGTTTCCTTGGTAATGTTAATCATCCAAGGGTTAGTCGGGCCTAAGAGGATGGCGAAAGCCGTACTCGATGGACATAGGGTTAATATTCCCTGACTTCCATATTTTGTGACGGAGTGACGGAGTGTAGTATGTTTCGCTCATTATTGGATTTGAAGTTTGTGTATAGAGGACTTTATACAGGAAAATCCGTATAGTGCCTTTAATGGCAAGTCCCAAATATATGAAGAATTTAGTACCACGGTACTAGATAATGAAACAAAGCACGCTCCCAAGAAAAGCTTCTAAACTTAGAAATATGGGATCCGTACCGCAAACCGACACAGGTGATCAGGTCGAGTAGACCAAGACGAACGAGTGATTGGTCCCCAAGGAACTCGGCAAAAAAGCAGCCGTAACTTCGGGATAAGGCTTGCCCCTCTTTAACGGAGGGGCCGCAGCGAAAGTATTCCTGCCAACTGTTTACCAAAAACACAGCTCCCTGCGAACTCGTAAGAGGATGTATAGGGGGTGACACCTGACCAATGCCAGAAGGTCAAACAACGCCGTTGAGATTATATCAAGGTGAGTGTTGTAAGCCCTGGTGAATGTCGGCCGTAACTATAACGGTCCTAAGGTTCTGCACATAATGCAAATTGTGCGCGGAATGACTGGGACCGTTAAGAAAAAGGTAAATCAGTAAATTAGAAAATCATATGACCAATTCGAATGCTACCTGCTGTGCAGTAATGTACAGCCAGTCAAAACCTGACTAACGAGAGACCAGCGTCAGGCATCCTCAAGCTTTTGTTTACAAAAGTTCGGATGAAGATAGAGTCCTTCTTAGGTATAGAAGAGCGAAATACCTTGTCGGGTAAATTCCGACGCGCACGAATGGTGTAATGAGTGGGAAACTGTCTCGGGGACCAGCTCGGTGAAAATACAATACCGGTGAAGATGCCGGTTAAGTGCAGTTAGACGAAAAGACCCTAGAAGCTTTACTATAGCTTGATATTGAATATGTTCTTAGACTGCGTAGAATAGATGGGAGGGGTTTGATGTGTACGATCTCGGTTGTACTCTACTCGACAGTGAAATACCATTCTTTTTGAGGGCATATTCTAACCAAAGTGGCAAAAACATTTTGAGACAGTATCTGGTGGGTAGTTTTACTGGGGCTGTACCCTCCTAAAAAGTAAAGGAGGGGTTTAAAGGTCAGCTAGGCGCGAATGGAAACCGTGCCGATAGTGTAATGGCACAAGCTGGCTTGACTGTAAGAGGTACATCTCAAGCAGGTGGGAAACCAGAACATAGTGATCCGACCATTCGCATTAGATGCGGTGGGAGCTCAACGGATAAAAGCTACTCTAGGGATAACAGGCTAGTTCCGCCCAAGAGTTCATATCGACGGCGGAGTTCGGCACCTCGATGTCGGCTCACCTTAGCGCGGCGGTGGAGAAGCTGCCAAGCGTTTGGCTGTTCGCCAATTAAAAAGGTACGCGAGCTGGGTTCAGACCGTTTAGAACCTCACCCTAACCCTCTCCTGACAGGAGAGGGAAAAATCAAATTTATTTGATTTGGGTGAGGTGATGGACAGTCTGAATCCCAGAGAGGAAGAAAGAACTTTTTTAAAAAAGAACTGAAACTGTTTTAATCGGAAACAACTACGTTACATTAAAATTTATTTTTACATGTAACATCACGGCGGCGTGTTGTAGTAATACAACACGAGAAGCTAACTTATATCGAAGAAACCCCACTTCTAGAAATAGAGAGGGTGACGTCGAGGGAATATGTATGTAAATACATTGCCCGTAGAGACTGAACGTTAGACAACTGCTTAGGAATAAGAAGTTGAAGTCACAGTCCAATCCCCACAGTAATGTGGGACGTAGATGCGTGAGACAGGTTGGTCTCCTATCTACTGCACTCGTTGATTCTTGAGAAGATTTGCTCCTAGTACGAGAGGACCGGAGTGAACTGACCTCTGGTGTACGAGCTCTACTGCCAAGTGGACTGCTCGGTAGCTATGTCGGGAATGGATAACCTCTGAAAGCATCTAAGAGGGAAGCCAGCTTCAAGATTAGGAATCGTTTAGAACCCTGAGAGATGATCAGGTTGATAGGCTTTAAGTGTAAGCACAGTAATGTGTAGAGCTGAGAAGTACTAATGTTTCGATTCCTGTTAAGAAATTTGCAAACCACAACCGTGACGTAAGTCACGGAAGCAAAAAATTGAGTAAGAAAGAAATTTCTTACTTGCATTAAATTTGAATATAATGTTCTGGTACTTCGACGGCGGAGTCACATCTCTTCCCATTCCGAACAGAGCAATTAAGCCCGCTAGTGCCGATGATAGTCTTTTGGCGAAAGTAGGTAGGTGCCAGAACAATATATTTAAATCTAAAATCAAGATAACCTTTATGAAAATGAAGGTTATTTGATTTGACAAACTAACTTATTAATAGTAATATCTGAAAAGATGATCCGAATGAGAGGTCATTTTTTTGTTCCACCTTTAAAAGTAAAATTATGCCTATTGTTAATGGTATTGCCTAAATTCACCCCTCAATTAGGACACCCCCAATTACTCTAATAATACACCATTCTCCCTTGCGACTTCAAGAGAGGAACGATAACCTAATATCTTTCTAGGTTTGTTGTTAATAATTTTAATAATTTCTTCTAAATATTCTTCTGTAATTTTTGATAAATCAGTTTTCTTTGGGATATATCTTCGTATCATTTTGTTTGCATTTTCTACACCACCTTTCTGCCAAGAAGAATATGGATGACAGAAA
>JALYQS010000016.1 GCA_030855725.1 bacterium
ATTATTAAAATTATTAACAACAAACCTAGAAAGATATTAGGTTATCGTTCCTCTCTTGAAGTCGCAAGGGAGAATGGTGTATTATTAGAGTAATTGGGGGTGTCCTAATTGAGGGGTGAATTTAGGAGCCAGAGTCCATTAGTATAATACCATATAATATGCCTAGTTGTCAACTATTATCCTTATTTTACAAGGATAAATAGCCCGAAGCCTTTCTATTTTCACGTATTTAAGCTAGTATCTTTCTATGGCTGACAACGCAAGCAACCCGAACAAAGAAACAATAGTTAGGTTTGATAAAGTCTCCTACGAGTGGGGAATCAACAAGCCAATCCTAGAAGAGGTTAGTTTCACTATTAAACGTGGAGCGAAGCTTACTCTGATGGGGCAAAATGGCGCTGGCAAAAGCACTATTTTTGGACTTATCTCGGGAACCAATACACCTGAATCGGGAATAATAAACGTGGTAAATGGAGTAAGCATTGCCTCAAGCAGGCAAGTGATTCCACGTGCGGAACTCGAACTCACGGTGCGAGAATTTTTCGAACAAGCATTTCCTAAAAAAGTATATGACATTGACCCAAAGATTGATGAAATTTTGGAAGTAGTGAATTTGAAAGGTCATGAAAAAGTTCACGATAGGGTGATGAAGACTTTCTCTGGCGGACAGCAGGCGAGACTTCTGCTTGCACAAGCGTTGATTCAAGACCCAGACTTACTCCTCCTAGACGAGCCGACTAACAACCTAGACAAAGCCGGTATCGCGCACCTCACGGACTTTCTTGTTAAATACAAAAAAACAGTTTTGGTAATTTCCCACGATGCGGAATTCCTAAATGCTTTCACCGAAGGAGTCTTGTACCTAGATGTGTACACCCGAAAGATAGAGCAGTACGTCGGCAACTATCACAATGTGGTTAAAGACATCGCTGCCAGAAAAGAAAGAGAGAACATGAAGAACGCCCAGCTTGAGAAGCAGATCCAAGCCAAGAAAGACCAGGCAAACGTGTTTGCAAACAAAGGAGGAAGACTTAGACTCGTAGCAAAGCGCATGCGCGAGCTCGCAGAAGATTTAGAAGAAGATATTGTAGATGTGCGCAAGGAAGATAAAACCATCCGGTTTTTTCAGATTCAGGCTCAGCCGGACTTAATAGGAGAAATTTTAAATATTTCTTCTTTCACCACGTTAAAGAAAGGTAAAATAGTGAAGCATAAAGCACATGTCTCCCTCAAAAAAAATATGCATTTATTGCTTCAAGGTCCCAACGGAATCGGCAAAAGTACTTTGCTTGAAAAGATGGCTGAGGGCATTGCCGAAGGCACTACTATAAAAGAAGGTGTGCGAGTAGGATACTACCGACAAGACTTCTCTACACTTAACTTTGACCACTCGGTGTACGAGTCCCTCGCAAGTGCGATGGCTGAAGGTGGGATGAAACTGGACGAAGAATTTATGCGTTCGGTTGCTGCAGGATTCCTGATTACTGGGGAAATGATTCGCACTAAAATTGGCAGTCTCTCCGAAGGGCAGAAAGGGCTTGTGGCTTTCGCCCGGCTCGTGCTGATCAAACCAGGGCTCCTAATCCTCGACGAGCCGACCAACCATATAAATTTTCGACATTTACCGGTCATAGCAAAAGCTCTCGACCAATACGCCGGCACGATGATTCTAGTTTCTCATGTACCTGAATTCGTGAAGCAGATTCGAATCGACGAAGTGTTGGACTTGGAAAAGTAGTAATTAGTATTTTTCATAAAACATGCTCGAGCAACCAATTAAAAAATCCAACAAGTCCCTCCTAGTCTCGATAGTTATTGTAATTCTCCTTGTAGGAGGCGCGGGGGCTTCCGCTTATTTTTATAATAATAATTCGCCTGAAAAAGTGGCTCAAAAAGTAGCCGATAAAATTGCACAAGTAAAAACATTAGAATATAACGGTACACTAGAAACAGAAATAAACATTGCTAATCTCATCCCTCCTAAACAAAACGCTCAACAAAAGTCACCCACCACTATAACATCAAGTACGTATATTAACGGAAGGCTCGATATAAGCGATCTAAATAATCCCAAGAACTCCATGTCATTTGTAACAAGCATGGATGGCCAAAGTGCGGGTAAAATATCTATGGAAGTGAAGAGCCTAGACGGTGCAAGCTATGTAAAACTCGGCGGTTCAGCAGGGACGGGTAGCATGAAAGCCCTGCAAGAAACTTGGATAAAAGTTGATTTGCAGGCTTTGCAAAAGCAGTATATGCCAAAAGGCCTCGAAGGAATATTGGGTAACACAAACGAAAGTCTGGCGCAAAAACAAAAGTTGACCGAAAGCCAAGCAGAAAGACTTAAGCTAGCTTTCAGTCAAGCAAAAATAATTAAAACGACAGGCATATTACCTGATGAAAAAATAGACGGGGTGAATTCCTATCATTACAAATTAATGATCGACAAAGAAGAGTTGAAGAAATTCTATGCTTCTGTGCTTGAGATTTCACAAGATAAAACTTTATCTGAAAAAGATAAAGAAAATATTTATAAAGTTTTTGATAGCATCGACTTATACGAAGGGGAGATATGGATAGGCAAAAGCGACTTATTGCCACGTAAAATTTCTGCACAGCTCATAACTAAATCTGTGGTAGATGGAAAGTCTCAAAGCAAAGTGTCGTTCACTGTATTCATGAAGAATTTCAATATGCCGGTTATAATTGAGGCACCTATCAGCGCTAAGACAATAGAGCAATTTACTCAAGAGTTGATGCCGGCAAAGAGGTAAGAAGTAGTTCTTATTGAAGTATTTGACCTAGGAAAGTAGAAAGCTCCTCGCCTTTAATTTCACGGACTCCTTTTAATGCAAGTTTGCCAAGTTCGATGTTCATTACTCGTACCCGTTTTAAGTCTTGAACTTCTTGAAATAGGGCTACGCACATCCGGCGGATCTGGTGCTTCTTGCCTTCAGTGAGAGTGACACGAAATGTATTTTCATTCACTATGGTGACTTTGCAGGGTTTTGTTTTGTAGTCCTCGATTTGTACACCGGCCTCCATTTTTTCTTTGAAGTTGTTTCTTAGTTTTTCCTTGGTCTTTACGACGTATTCTTTCTCGTGCACGTATTTCGGATTAAGTAGCTGGTCGGTGATGCGCCCGTCGTTGGTAAGGATGAGGAGTCCGTGTGAAGCCTTGTCGAGTCGGCCGAGAGGGAAGAGGTCCGGCCTAGGAGAGTTGGTCTCAACTCCTGTAGGCTTATTGTACGCGTAATACACGTACTTCTTTTCTTCGCCTTTCTTTTGCCGTACTTCAACGGTGTCTTTCTCCAATACTTTGCTACCTAAGACTGCGAGCTTGCCATTGATGAAAACTTTCTTTTTTTCTACTAGTTCATCGGCACCCCTTCGTGTGGTGATTCGCTTAAGAGCCAAGTATTTATTTATCCGCATTGGATAATTTGGAGTAACATTAACTAAAGGCTTTTGTTTTTTTACTGGTTTTTTCATAAAGGTGCTCTCGCCAGGAGTCGAACCTGGATCGCCAGCTTCGCAGGCCAGCATTCTATCCATTAAACTACAAGAGCAATTCATTTAGACTCTACCCATCAAAACAAGAGCAGAACTAACATTGTTAGCCTAGCATTTTTTGTTGAAAATTCAAATATTTAGAATCCTAGATATTCCATTACCTTAACTGACGGATGCTCTGGGATTTCTTGTTCTATGACACCTTTTGAAATCATCTTGTCTCTGATTTTATCAGCGATGTTTGGATAAATAGGGATAGATAGGGTAGGCAGGAAAAATCTTTCGGATTGCACATGCAGGATAGGATTCTGTCCCTTTTGGACCCAAAAATGTTTTATATTTTCGTAAGGATGCATCCTGTTTTTTATCTTGAATCCTTTTTGGTTTAATTCATAGTCCACCATCGCTGGTTTAATTATTGAAAAATGCCAAAGCAGTGTTCCACCAATCAGGATAAGTATTGCAAAAAAATAGTTTTCAAGAATTATTGAAGCAATAGTTGTTGCCACAATTATTATGCCCAGCGCCCAAAACCAGTCCACACTTTGTTGTTTGTGTTCGTACTGTGGCGCTAGCCATTCTATTTTTTCTTCCGGTTTTATTATGGGACTTTGTGCCTGATCCATGGGTGTATTATATAATTATATATTTACATAAACAATCAATTTACCGTTTAATCAACGCCAAGGTAAAAAGAATTAAAAAGACAATAACCCCTATTTTAAAAATTTTTCGAGATGGAACGTCAATCTTGAAGAATTTATACATATAAAATTTAATCGACTCAGCGCTCGGGTCAAAGCTTTTGTCATATTTTCTCCGCAGGGTGAATTCCCATTTAGTTAGCGGACAATAACCCAAGAATATCCAGCAAGAAATCCAAATAATCATAGACACAAGATAAATAGCTTTAATTTGAGGGAACAACCAGCCAGAAAGAAAAAATATCCCAAGTAGACAATGGAATACAAATAACATATTGGCAAAAAAGGTATCTAGTTTACGCATTATGGATAAGTTTCAGGTATGTATTCTAGAATCTCCGGAAACGTATCCTGCTCTATAAAATGCTTTGCTGTTCATTGTTTCATAGTATCATTTTATTTTGCTCGACGGCAGGATTGATTCGTTTTTCATTTATCGCTATATTTACTACATGAAAAAGGCTGTAGATATAGAAGAAGGGTGGGCGAAGGCGTTAGCGGACTTTTTCAAGACCAAGGAATGGGATACTTTGACAGAGTTTATACGAGAAGAATATAAAAAGAAAAAAATTTATCCCGATCCCAAAAATATTTTCAAGGCGTTTTGGCTGACACCGTTTGACGAAGTAAAGGTTGTGATCCTAGGTCAAGACCCGTATCACGGGGCAGGGCAGGCAGAAGGGCTTTGCTTTTCGGTGCCTAAAGGTGTGCCACTGCCGCCGTCCTTAAAAAATATTTACAAAGAAATAGAAGGTGACCTAAATATTAAAAAAGATTTTAAAAACGGCCATCTGGAAGACTGGGCAAAGCAAGGAGTGTTTTTGTTCAACGCCATTCTAACAGTGGTCGCAAGCTCTCCGGCATCTCATAAAGACAGAGGCTGGGAAGAATTCACTGATTTTGTTATTAAAACTATTTCCGAAAAGCACGAGCACGTGGTGTTCATGCTATGGGGCAATTATGCACGGAGTAAAAAAGTTCTGATCGATGCAGAGAAACATCTCATCCTCGAAGCCCCACACCCTTCTCCATTTTCTGCTTACAACGGCTTTTTTGGCTCCAAGCATTTCTCTGAATGTAATGATTATTTAATGAAAAAGGGAAAAAAGAAAGTACAATGGTGAAAACAACGTGTTTATTAAGTTTTTGTTAAAAAAACAATACTCTTTGTCATTGTTTTGTTCTAGTAGCGTCTACACTTTGTGTAGTATGTTTTTTTAGTCTGTTTTTAGTTTTAAATTTTAAAGTAAACAGGAGCTTCTGACTTTATTCACACTTATTTATAAAATTTATTTGCTAAACATACCCCAAAGGTATATACTTAAGTAGCTTAAGTATGTTTAAATCACGAACATTATAAGCACTTTGGTCGAGAGACTTACATTATTAATTAAAAAATTATTATTTAACTTAACAAAAAAATTATGAAACATAAAAAAATATTTTACGCATTTACGGCTTTTGTTTTGACTGCAGCTATGGCATCGCAAGTGTTTGCTTCAAGTCACAGAGAAGCCCCCCTTGTAAGTGGAGATCCAAAAGTCGACGCAACTGACTTGTATGCATACGTTAGCCCGGACAATAAAGATATGGTCACTCTCATTGCCAACTACATTCCTTTCGAGGAACCTGCAGGTGGACCAAACTTCTATTCCATGGACGACAAAGCGTTATACGAAATCAAAGTTGATAACAACGGAGATGCAAAGCCAGACATCTCTTACCAGTTTAGATTCAAAACTACCGTAGCGAACCCAAATACATTTCTTTACAATACCGGCGCGATAGAATCCCTTGCCGACGCTGACTGGAATGTAAAGCAAACCTACACTCTTACCAAAGTTGAAAACGGTGAAAGCGTAGTTCT
The DNA here is from genome assembly GCA_030855725.1 of bacterium. Taxonomy (GTDB): domain Bacteria; phylum Patescibacteriota; class Minisyncoccia; order Phycocordibacterales; family UBA9973; genus UBA9973. The sequence continues at coordinate 6,085 of JALYQS010000016.1, forward strand.
TGGAACTGACCTTAAGATGCCTCCAGTAAACATCGGACCAAAGTCCACTCCTAATTATGCTGCTCTTCAAGCTCAGGCTGTAAACTCTGTAGCTGGTGGAGTAAAAGTTTTCGTAGGAGCAAGTGAAGATCCTTTCTATGCGGATCTAGGTGGACTCTTTGATTTATTAACAATAAGAAAGCTTCCTGGAAATGAAGGAGGGGGAGTTGATGGATTGAAAGGCTACAACGTTCATTCGATAGCTCTTCAAATTCCGGTAAATTCTTTAACAAGCACAAAGACTATCCCAACAGATCCAAAAGATCCTAAGGCGGTCATTGGTGTTTGGACAACCGCTTCAAGACAAGCTACTCGAGTACTTAACACTGACTCAACACAAACAAACTCAGGTGACTGGGTTCAAGTTTCCAGACTTGGTGCACCGCTTGTAAACGAAGTGGTTGTACCATTAGCTGCAAAAGATTTGTGGAATTCTTCAAAACCTGAAAATGACGCACAGTTTGCAAATGGCGTAACTAATCCAGAACTAGGAACATTGCTTAAGGGCCTCTACAACATCCAAGTTCCTCCACAAGGAGAATTTGGTTCAGCTACTCAAAGAGATGACCTTATCGCTATCTTCCTTACTGGTATTACCGGACTTACAAAATCGGAAGTTGGAACTCCTTCAGAACAGCTTCGTTTAAACGTAGCGATTGCACCGACTGCTCCATCTATGATTAATAAGCTTGGAGTACTAGGAGGCGACAACCAAGGCTATCCGAACGGACGCAGACTAGTAGACGATGTCGTAGACATTTCTATTCGTGCTGTAGCCGGCGCTGCATACCCATTGTTCCATCCTGAATTCACTCCGGACGCTACAGGTGTAAAGCTTGGAGACGGAGTTGATACTAACGACAAGGCTTTCCGATCAACCTTCCCATACCTTGCATTACCAAACCAAGGATTTGAAAGTATCCCTCACGGTTCAACCGTCGCAGGCACTCCATCATCTCCTACAAATCCTACAAACCCAGGCAATGTGACCAACCCAATAGCGTTGTGTGCGATTTCAAAGCACTTAACTGTTGGTGCAAGAGGACAAGATGTTTCTTGCTTGCAAGAATTTCTTATGGAACACGGACACTTAAATCTCGTTAGCTCAACAGGATATTTTGGTAAACTTACTCGCAATGCAATAAAGGCATGGCAGAAAGAAGCTAAAATGCAAGTTACTGGTGAAGTTAGCGGCACAATGAACTAGTAGAAAAACTAGTTAAAATCAATCTGATTTTAAAAAGGTTTATTTTGAGTATCATCATAAGAAGTAAAAAGCTTATGATGATACAATCAAGTAATTCTTTAATACTTGTTTTAGTCATGAAATTAGAAATAAATAAAAATAAAAAAATATGGGCAGGCTACGCGCTGGTGATCCTAGCCTCAATTATCGCAATAATAATCTTGTCTAACAGAGCCACCAAAAACAGTGAAGTCTTTACCGGAGACCCAAAAAGTATCGACGCAACAATTTTCTCTCTAGAGAAAAACGTAGGATCAAATCCTAAAGACGTACAAGCCTCTGTAAGTTTAAGCCAAGCATACCTTCAAAAGATTAGAGAAACGGCGGACATTTCTTATTATCAAAAGATAGAAGAGCTCATGGACAACGCCGAAAAAGTTGAGCCAAATAATGCAGAAATTTATGCAACCAGAGCAGAGGTAGCACAAGGTCGGCACAACTTTAAAGAAGCTCATGTATTGATAAACAAGGCTATCGAGGTTAATCCCAGTCGTGCAAGATACTTTGGAATACGGGGAGATGCAGAAATAGAATTAGGGCAATATAAAGAGGCTACGGGATCTTTTCAAGCTATGGTTAATCTCCGTCCAGACTTTAGTTCTTATGTACGCATTGCATACATCAGAGAATTATACGGGGATGTAAAAGGAGCAAAGGAGAGCTTAAGACAAGCCATAAGCGCGGGAAGTAATTTCAAAGAAAACATTGCCTTTGCATACACAGAATTAGGTAAACTTGAAATGCGAAGTAACTTAAGTAAAGGCAAAGAAAACTTCGACCTCGCTTTAAAAGTAACACCAAAATACAACCCGGCTTTGGTAGGCTTAGGAACGGTGGCGTATTTTGAAAATGATTTACAAAAATCCAAAGAGTATTTCCTCCAAGCCTACAACAGCCTGCCCATTGAAGCATACGCGACACTGATAGCGGATTTAGAATTTGTGGAGGGCAACACTACACAAGCAAGCCAGTACCTGACTTTAGCTGAGATAGCCTTCAGTAGTTCTTCGTCGAGGGGCATAAACACCGACTTAGAGGAATCGCTTTTTCTAAGTGATCACAACATACGGCTGCCCGAAGCATTGGCCAAGGCAGAAAAGGCTTATAAAGAGAGGCCGAGTATTTATGCTGCGGACTATTTGTCCTGGGCTTTGTATAAAAACGACCAACTCGAAAAAGCCTCAAGCTATTCTAAAGAAGCACTCAGACTAGGGGAACACGACCCACTAATATTATTTCATCAAGGAATGATTTCATATAAAAAAGGAGACCGCGCCAGCGCAGAGAAATATCTAAAAAAGGCACTTGTTATCAATCCTTACTTTTCAGTTCTTCACGCAGGAGTCGCTAAAAAAACCTTGGAAGACTTAAACTAATGAAAATACTTAAAACTGCAACTTTCCATATTATTTTAATTCTTGTTTTAATTTTCTCTTTTACTCCTTCCAGAAGTTCAGCCCACGAATTGATTCCTAAGCTACTCAAAGAGTACGTAGAAAATAACCCCAATGCTACCCCCGAAGAGATAAAAGCCTTTGCGGACTCCCAAAGCCCCGAATTTTCAAAACAATTTAAAGATGGGCAAGAAGTGCTCCGAGTCGTGAAGCAACAAGATACATCTCTGTTAGACAACATGTTTGATTTTTTTAAAATCGGGGTAGGGCATATCTTAAGCGGCCTAGATCACATATTGTTTGTTCTTTCTCTGTTGTTGGTGTTTTTATCATGGAAAGAAATACTAAATCTAACTCTCACGTTTACTGTGGCTCATAGTATCACCTTACTTTTAGCAGGCAGTGGCCTCCTGGTGTTAAGTCCTAGCATCATAGAGCCTATCATAGCTCTTTCTATTGCTTATGTGGCTCTGTCTTCTGTATTCCTCAAGGGCAATAAATTTTTTGGAGGAAATAAAGGTAAGATGGCAGCGGTATTTTTCTTTGGACTTTTCCATGGCTTAGGATTTGCAGGATTGCTCCAAGAAATAGATATTCCTAAAGACAAGCTGGTATCATCTCTTTTAGTTTTCAACCTAGGTATTGAAGCAGGGCAGCTAGCCATAGTGCTGCTTGCTACGCCAATAATATATTACGCTAAAAACAAAACCTGGTATCCGCGAGCGATTAAAGTTTTTGCAATTGCGATATCTTTTATCGCTTTGTTTTGGTTCATCGAAAGAATCATCGGGTAAGGCAGCTCTAAGCAACGCCGGTTTTGTTACTAGTTTCTTCGATCGCTTGCTCCACGTCTTCTTTGATTTCCGTTATGTCTATTTTTTCCTTCATTTGTTCGAGTTCTGGATCTGCTTTAGCTATTCCTAGCTTTGTATGAATTTCTTCGATCATTTGAAGGGTTTTGGTGATCTCGTGTTCGGCACGGACATTTATCTCAAATTCCATTTTTTGGTAAACTTCATTGATTCTAGATTCTCGATTCTGATTCATAAGAACAACGACAGAAAGAACAATTCCGAAAAATTGCACAATAACCATGATCCAATTAAACGGGTACGGGTCAAACGGGTCGATCGCGGGTATTAAGCCCAAGTTTACGACAATCCAAAACACAGACACAAAGAGAACCAAATTCAAAAAACTCAAAGTGCCGAAAGATTTTGTTAAAAATTTTGCAAGTCCCTCTGCCCACTTCTCTTCAAACTCAATATTAGACTCCAAACTCCTGTGAAAAAAACCAGCAATTTTAGCTTTATTTTTTATACCAGAAGATTTAGGTTCGGATTGTTCCTTTTCAGTATCCATAGATACTATTGAAGACGGATGGGAAGGTTCCAGTGTTACATGTCTGTATTGTAATTAGAAAACTAATGATATTTGTAATTACTCCCCAATGAACTTTTTGGTAGTTTCGCTTGGAATTGCGGGCAATTATCCAGTATCCATTGGGCATAGGTATTACTGTTTGGTCCAAATAAAAAATATCTATTTTTGTATTTATAAATTTGTGCCGAGCTCTCTATAAACTCACACATCTTACTGGCAGTAGAATTTTCATCTCCCCAAGTTCTCCAATAAGGGTTGCATTCCACCTCGGATGACTTAAAAATGAAAAAACTTCTATGCCGTCAAATGGGGGAAGGTCATTTATGTAAATATGCCCTAGACTTGGTTGAATACGATTATGTTTGTGGCGAACTTCGTAACGAGCTAGAACTCCATTTTTATTAATAACGAACCATGGATGAGTCCATGCCGATAATGGGACATGAGCAGGAGAAACAAAAAGAAAAACTTGATACTCTTCTTTTTTAATTAAATTTTCAAAGTTAGATTTTTGCATTTTTGTATATTATGTCTTCCGTTCTTATAAAATTTACAGTTTACACGTGTATATATTAGTAGTTACGTTTTTAAAACAAGATTATTTATATTTATTTGTTAGGGAATTGAGAAATTCGTTCAGTTCGGGGAATGCGCTTGTAGTATATAGTATCCCGGAGACAAGGGTTATAAGTAGTCCAAACACCATGGTGGCGCCTATCGCACCGGACAGACCCGTGAGCACTCCTCGCCAGATGACCATTTTATTGGAATTAATTAACTTGATGGTTTGCTTAAGCTCACTCAAAGATTCTACCAGCTTTTTGGTTTCCTCTTTTTCTGACATGTCTTCTGACGGTTTATTTAGTTTTTTATTGTCTGTTTCCATTCTTTGATTATATCAAATTTATTTGCGGGCGGTTTGGTTGGTATTGGAACTAGCTTGTTGTAACAAGTACTAAACAGGGGACTGTTTGTCATTCTGCGCAAGCTCTAGAACTTTCGCCACAAAATCGCCTTTTCCTTTGTTGTAAACTTTACTTCTCGACAAATCCTCAAAATCTTCTTTTGGAGTACTTTCAATATTAGAAGATTTAAGATTGTTATATTCTTGTATTAATTTGGGATGTTTAATTAAATAATTTCTAAATAAAATCTGTCTCTCCCAAAAAGTATGCCTCGGGCAAGCTATAGATAAATGATATTCCACAGGAGTTCCTTTCCTCATAAATATTCTTTCCATAGAAGACATATCAGGTTTGTAAGAATATCCCAGGACTTCTAGCTTTTCCACAAAGAAAGTAGTATTTTCAATTGAATCCACCAATACACCCATATCAATAATAGGCTTTGCAGACATTCCAGGAATTGAAGTGCTCCCGATGTGTTGGATATCTTTTATATTCTCACCTAAAGCAGATTTTATTTTTTCTGCTTCATCTGTGAATTTTCCGGACCATAGAGGAGACCATTGTTGTAGATAGTTTTGATACATTGTGTAAGCTTATTATACCAAAGTTAAAACCGTTGCGGAGGCGGCAGATCCGCCCGCGACTCTCGGCTTGCCGTCGCAAGCCTTCGGTCTGGGCACCAGCTCATCTGTTTTTAAAGCTTAAAAAACATGACTCCGCTGTTCTCATCTCACACGGAAGCAATGCAGATTGCTTCCTCGCCTCCGCCCAACAAAAAAACGGCACAAATAATGTACTCGTTTTTGTACGGGCGGAGGCGGTGAGATTCGAACTCACGGTACCTTGCGGTACTCCTGTTTTCAAGACAGGTGCACTAAACCACTATGCGACGCCTCCATTTTATTTAATTTTCACAATAACTGTTGCGTGGTATATCCGACGTCTCCTCGATATTGAACTAATTCAGTATACTTATTTTGCGTTTTTTCTCAAGTTAAAGCACAAAATCCCCCAAAGCGTGGGGATTTTGGAGTTTGTTGTTTATTCAGCTTTAGGGGCTTCTATTTCTACACTAGGTGTTTCAGCACTAACTGGCTTTTTAACATAAAAGTTTTTTACGTCGGACCACTTTCGCTTGGTAACTCCAAAAATATAGATTATCTCTAGTAGCCCAAAGAAATTTCCTATAAGTAAAATCCAAAACCAAACCTTTTTTTCATCTTTTACCGCAAACCAAACAGCACAAGCCTTCCATAGCAAAGACCAGATAAGTATTAATAAAAACAAAGCATCATTGTCCATAAAATTTGGATACATATTGAAATAATATCAGAAAACCCATTTCTGTGCTAATATTTCACTGATGATTATTGGCAGAATTTTGGGTATAGATTACGGTACAAAGCGCATAGGCCTTGCCGTTTCAGACGATGCCGGGACGATTGCTTTTCCAAAAGAAATCCTGAAAAATGACGGCGGAGCGATTGGCTATCTAGATAAGTTAATAAAAACAGAAGAAATTGGAGAAATAGTCATAGGAGAGTCCCTAGATTTGACTGGGCAAGAAAACAAGGTCCACCAAAAAATAAAGCAGTTTGCAAAAGAACTAGAGTACGTTTCAAAGGTTAAGGTTTTTTTTCAAAAAGAATTCATGACTTCGATGGAGGCTCGGAGGACAAAGATTGTTAAAAGCGATAGAGACAAAACACAGTCAAGTAGTCGAATGAAAAAAGAAAAAGAAGGCAAGGTTGATGCGAAAGCGGCAGCCCTAATTCTACAAAGATATTTGGACAAAAAGAACATAAAAACGAATTAATTATATGAGTGAAACAATAAAAATAGAAGATTTTATTAAGGTAGATTTAAGGGTAGGACAGATACTTTCTGTAGAGAAAGTTCCTGATACAGATAAGTTGCTTAAACTTTCGGTCGATCTTGGCCCCATTTCCAAAGAAGGGGAAAGCGACGTTAAGGAAGGGAGAGATATTAGACAAATTGTGTCCGGAATCGCTTTGTACTTTCCTGATATTGGTGTTTTAGTTAATAAAAAATGTATGTTCGTTGCTAACCTCGAACCCAGAATGATTCGTGGGCTCGAAAGCCAAGGAATGATACTTGCGGTATCTACTTCGGATAATAAATTCTCTCTGCTTAGTCCGAATGATGAAATTCCTGCGGGTACGAGAGCAAAATAAAATAGCGGGAATGCTTAGGAGATAGTATAATATTCATATGCTTCGTAATTCGAGTAATAAGTTTTTCCCTACGCCCAGCTTTTTAGAAATGCCTTCTTTCGGATTAGACATATCTGACGAATCGTTAAAGTATGTTGAACTAATTTCTAAAAATGGAGAAATAAAAATAGGCAAATATGGTGAAAGAAAGATTCCACTAGGGATAATTGAATCAGGTAAAATTGTGGAAGGTAAAAAGTTTGAGGAAATATTGTCTTTACTCCGAAAGGAAGAAGGAATCAATTCTGTAAGAGTTTCGATCCTCGAAAATCAAATTTATCTGTTTAAGTTAAGACTGGAAAAAGAAGGTCTCAAGAGTATCCGAGAGGCAATAGAGCTTTCCTTAGAAGAACATATCCCCATACCAGCACCAGAAGCCATATTTGATTATGATTTAATTAGCGAAAGCGATAGGTCTGCAGAGCTTCAAGTGGCTGCTATTCCTGTTGATGTTATTGACGGGTATCTTTCGGCTTTTAAGAATTGCGGCATTGCGGTTAATTCTTTTGAGCTCGAAGCGCAAGCAATCGCCAGGGCTATAGTAAAAAAGGGGGATTTGGATACTTATATGATTGTGGACTTTGGTGAAAAGCGGACCGTTATTTTTATTGTCTCAGAAGGTATTGTTATGTTTACCTCTACTCTAGACATTGGAGGAGTCACACTCAACAATATGATTCAAAAAAACTTCCAAGTCACATTTGAAGAAGCGAATAAAATGAAAAAGAAATACGGTCTTCAGCGTAACACTGTGAATAAAGAGCTGTTTTCTGTTCTGTTAAATAGTGTCTCAATCTTAAGAGATGAAATCGTGAAGCACTTTATCTACTGGAATACGCACAAAGATGAGGACGATAAAAGTAATCCTATGATAAAAAAGATTATACTGTGTGGGGGAGATTCTAATTTGATAGGCCTGTCGGATTACTTTTCAGTGTCAGTGAAGACAGAGGTATCTATGGCTAATGTGTGGGTAAATATAGTTGATACAGAGAAAAATATACCAGAGATAGCTTTCAAGCAGGCATTATCTTTCGCTGCAGCCATTGGGCTAGCGTTAGGAGATTTTGACAATGGATAGTTGTAGGTTTGTTTCATTTTAAATTATGATAAATTTAATCCCAAATCAAGAAAAGAAAAAAATGGTAGAGCACTTCCGCGTAAGGCTCTTGATAGTGCTTTTAATGTCAGTAACCGTAACTTTCTTTATTGGTTCTGTTGCACTTTTGCCTGCTTATTTTTTCTCTTCAATCAAGAAAGACATTGCAAACAGCAAACTCACAGAACAAAGAAAGTCACCTTTGCCTAAGTTTGATCAAGGCGCACTAGTAACAATCCAGGATTTGAACGACAAATTCCGGTTATTAGAGACAGCAGAAGAAAATAGATTTGTGGCAACTGAAAGGATTTTAAACGAAATAATATTAAAGAAAGGCCCTGACATAAAATTAACTCAGATAGCCTATTCAAATGATAACTCTTCCCAAAGAGTTGTAACCATTAGAGGCTACGCTCCCTCGAGAGAGGGCTTGTTGGCATTCCGCTTTATGCTAGAAAATAATTCTAATTTCAAAAATATCGACTTGCCGATTTCAAATTTCATTAAAGGGAATAATATACAGTTTTTTTTAACATTAAACCCCGTAGACAACATACAATAAACCGCTTTCAGTAAATTTTATGAAAATGAATCATTTAAATAAATATCTTACGGTTATCATATTATTTTTAATAATGGCCATTTTCATTTTGTTCGCACTGTTTAGGCAAATATCTACAAACAAAAAAATAGCTAATAAAATAGAAGCACAGTGGCAAGGCGAGATATTAACCCAAGAAAAAATAAAGATACTGGAGCAATCTATAAATGAAGTAAGTAAAGAAATGGACTCTTTTAAATCTCACTTTGCCAGGAGTTCTGACATTGTGCCGTTCTTAGATACAATAGAACAGTTAGCAACTAGTGTTTCTGCAAAAGCAACAATTAATACTGTTGATATAACAGAAGATCCACCAAGCTTGTTGATTGGGGTTCATGCGGTGGGAAGCTTCGAATCTGTTTACAAATTCATGACACTCCTTGAAAATGCATCATACGAACTACAAATTATGACTTTCGACCTTAAGAAAGAAGGAACGTCCGCGGATTCGGGACCAGTAAATTGGAGTGTCACACTGAGGATCAAGGTGGTGAGTTTTAGTAGTAGGTAATAAATTTGTAATATAAAAAAATGGATTTAAAAAGTTTAACAACAAAATTTTTCAGTAAAAAAAAGAAACTTAAAAAAGGTTCTTGGATTGTTAACCCAGATATTTATTGGAAGTCTATTCTGCTCTTGTCAGTATTCCTAATATTAGGATTTTTTGCTTTTGGCTTTTATCTTTTAAACAGAGTCAATAGTGAGGTGAATGATGAGGAGAGCGTAAATGTAGTAAGGCTTAGAACAGTAAACAAAGAGAGGCTCGATAATGTAATTGAGTATTTTGCAAAGAGAGAAAAAGCATCAATGAATATAATAAACCTTCCTTCTCCGGTTGTTGACCCATCGCTGTAAAAATGTTAATTTAAACCAGTACGTTTTATGCGCGGTTAGCTCAGTTGGTAGAGCAATCCGTTTACACCGGAAAGGTCGTAGGTTCAAGTCCTACACCGCGCACTAGGATATGCCTGTCCCTGTAGTTCAATGGATAGAACTGCGGACTTCTAAGCCGTCGATGTTGGTTCGATTCCAACCAGGGACACAATAAAATGACATCCAGAATTAAAGTACTATACGAAGACTCGAATATTCTGGTAATAGACAAACCGGGCGGTATTGCAGTGCATCCCGATGGTAGGAGCAAGGAGAAGACTATTACTGATTGGGTATTGAAGAATTACCCCAAAATGAAAAACGTAGGGGAGCCTAGTACTTATGAAGGCAAAGAAATTCCTCGGCCAGGTGTAGTGCATAGGCTCGACAAAGATACGTCCGGCGTTTTAGTTTTGGCGAAAAATCAAAAAGCACACGAATTTTTAAAAGCACAATTTCAAAATAGAGAAGTTAAAAAAGTTTACCACACCGTTGTGCAGGGTTGGGTAAGAGATGAGCGAGGAATAATAAACAAATCAATCGGCAGAAGCCCAAATGATTTTCGAAAGCGTCTTGCCGGTAGGGGAGCTCGCGGGGAGCTTCGTGAGGCTGTTACAGAATACAGAGTGTTGAAACGGTTCAAAGATACAGAAAATAAATTTACCTATGTCGAAGTTCGCCCAAAGACTGGCCGTACGCACCAAATTCGTGTTCATATGAAGTTCTTAAATCATCCAGTTGTATGCGACGAGCTTTATAACCCTGGCAAACCTGCACCGAAAGGTTTCGAGCGCTTGGCCCTGCATGCAAAGTCTATAGAGTTTAAAAATCTCAAAGGGGAAACTACGAAAGTAGAGTCACTTTTACCCAAAGAGTTTGCAGCTATAAATTAGGGAGTTTTGTACCCTTTCGGGTACGCCCGCGCTCTGCGCTCCTTGCACCTGTTATTCACAAAAAGCGGGATTCTTCACATTAGCTTTATTCTCTGATTTTGTTATATTTTAATCTATGTGTGGGATAGTTGGATACATTGGAAAAAAGGAAGCATGGCCAATACTAATCAAAGGGTTGGAGCGTTTAGAGTACCGCGGATATGACTCCGCTGGAGTTGCCTTGATAAACAAAGGTAATATTTCTCTATACAAAAAAAGGGGGAAGGTTCAAGAGCTAATAAATTTTTCAAAAGATAAGGATTTAAACGGTAACATAGGTATAGCTCACACTAGGTGGGCAACACACGGCGAACCCTCAGACAGGAATTCTCACCCGCAAAGTTCCAATTCCGGGAATGTCGCCATAGTTCACAACGGCATAATCGAAAACTACTTATCTATTAAAAATGCTTTAACAGAAAAAGGTTATACTTTTACTAGTGATACTGACACGGAAGTGCTAGCGAATTTAATTGAAGACGTAAAAATAAATGCAAAAGTTAGCATTGACGAAGCAGTAAGGCTTGCACTAAATCAAGCAGTTGGAGCGTATGCTGTGGTGGTACTCGCGAAAGATGAACCCGACACTCTGGTGGTGGCCAAGCTCGGCTCGCCAGTGGTTTTGGGTATCGGAGAAGAAGAATATTTTGTTGCGTCCGACGCAACGCCTATTGTCGAGTACACAAATAAAATTGTTTATTTAGATGACAGGGAAATGGCGGTCATCAAAGGCCACAATCTTATAATCAAGACTCTTAAAAACGAAATAAAAAATCCATACATTCAAACGCTAGAAATGAAAATAGATGAGCTCGAGAAAGGAGGCTATGCACATTTCATGTTGAAGGAAATTTTCGAGCAGAGTAGGTCTATCAAAGATTCAATGAGGGGAAGAATTAATGCGAGCGAAGGTAGCGTCAAGCTTGGTGGCATAGAAAAAGAACTTGATAAATTATTTTCTGCTAGAAGGATTGTCATCCTAGCTTGCGGTACCAGCCTCCATGCTGGACTCACAGCAAAATATTTCTTTGAAGAAATCGCACAAGTTTCTGTGTCTGTAGAGCATGCGCATGAATTTAGATACAGGAACCCTGTGATATATCCGGATGATTTATTTATCGCAATTTCTCAGTCAGGAGAGACTGCTGACACTTTAGCTGCTGTAAACTTAGCAAAAGAACGAGGAGCTACAGTATTTGGAATATGCAACGTAGCGGGTTCCACTATTGCTCGAACTACCGGAGTAGGTGTTTATACTCATGCAGGTCCGGAGATAGGTGTGGCCTCCACGAAAGCATTTACTGCACAGCTGACAGTGCTTCTTTTAATGTGCGTATTGCTAGCTAAACACAAAAAAGCATTAGGAGAAAATGCTTTAAAGAAAATACTTACTGATATAGAAACTATTCCTGAGCAAGTAGAAAAGATGCTAAAAGTAAGTGAAAAAGTAAAAGAAGTTGCAAACAAGTTAAAGGATGCAAAAAACTTTATATATTTAGGGAGAAGTTACGGTTTTCCTTTAGCCCTCGAAGGCGCACTCAAGCTTAAAGAAATTTCATATATCCACGCTGAAGGAATTCCAGCAGGGGAGATGAAACATGGATCCATGGCACTAGTTGATGAGAACATGCCTGTATTTTTCATTGCAAATAGGGGCAATGTGTATGAGAAAATAATAAGCAATATGATGGAAGTCAAAGCTCGCAAGGGTATCGTAGTTGCAATAATAACCGAAGGAGACGAAGAAGTTAAAAAAATTGCTGACTACTGGATAGAAATTCCGGCAAGTTCTGATGTTATCATGCCGTTCCTTGCCTCGATTCCACTACAGCTGTTCTCATACTATGTAGCGCTTCTGCGAGGTTGCGACGTAGATAAGCCTCGTAACTTAGCGAAAAGTGTAACAGTAGAATAGAAGATATGAAAAAAGAAGAAATAAAAAAATTTTTAGATTTGATTATCAACAATAAGGAAAATCTTAAAAAAAGCTTGGTGATTTTAAAGAAAGGCAAGAAACAAATCCAAAAAGGCGTATTTATAGGTAAAAGCGTAACAGTAGAACCAAATATATTTTTTGATACAAGTGCAGGGGAAATAGTTATCGGGGAAGGAACAAAAATAAAAGCAAATGTTGTACTTCGCGGGCCCCTTACTATAGGTAAGAATTGCGTGATAAATACTTTTGCAGAAATATCCTGCTCTCAAATTGGTGACGTTTGTAAAATAGGAGGAGAAGTAGATGGCTCTATCATCCAGAGTTACACAAACAAGCAACATCACGGATGCCTAGGACACAGTTATGTTGGCTCCTGGGTTAACATTGGTGGTGGAACCAGCGTGTCTGACTTGAAAAACACTTATAGTAATATTCAGGTCCAGGGGATAGATACTGGATTACAATTTCTAGGTCCCATCATTGGGGATTATGTCAAAACAGCCATAAACACTTCAATATTCTGCGGTAAAGTCATTGGTCCCTCTGCACACTTGTATGGTACAGTGACAGAAGATGTTCCAGCATTCACCAGCCATGTATCTGCTGGGAATATGTACGAGTTACCTTTAGAATTAGCAGAAAGAATTCAGAAAGTGATGACAAAAAGAAGAAATGTGACTTGGACAGATAAGGACAGTGAGGATTTCAAAAATCTATTCAAAGAAACTTCTAAAGATAGAAAGTTAGCAAAAGTTAAAAAAGGCAAATTAAGTTTTAAATAATTAAAAATTTAACAAATAAAAAAATGGAAAAGATTTTAGTCATCGGTGCATGTGGGCAGATAGGGGGAGAACTAACGCTAGCTTTGCAAAAAGAATATGGGAATGACAATGTTTTTGCCTGCGATATAAAAGAGGAAAGCGAAACAATAAAAGGGAAATGTAATTTTGTTATACTAGATGCACTCAATAACGAAGGAATTAGAGCATTAGTAAAAGAAAAAGGTATTACAACGGTTTATTTACTGGCCGCACTCCTTTCGGCAACAGGAGAGAAGAATCCGAAACTTTGTTGGGATTTAAACATGGGAAGTTTGCGGGGATTGCTCGACCTTGGGGTAGAAGAAAAGTTGAAGATATTCTGGCCGAGTTCCATAGCCGTATTTGGCCCTACCACTCCAAGAGAGCGCACTCCACAAAATACCGTGATTGAGCCGAGCACGATGTATGGTATTACCAAGTATGCTGGCGAGCTCTTGTGTCAGTACTACAATAAAAAGTTTGGTTTGGATGTCCGAAGCGTACGTTATCCTGGACTTATAAGCTGGAAGAGCGAACCAGGAGGAGGCACTACGGACTATGCTGTCGAAATATTTTATGAAGCTATAAAAAATGGAAAGTATACTTGCTTCCTGTCTGAAAACACGTACCTCCCAATGATGTATATGGACGATGCAATAAGAGCAACCATCGAAATAATGCAAGCGCCAACTGATATGCTTAAGTCTCGCATGAGTTACAATCTTTCGGCAATAAGCTTTTCCCCTAAGGAAATCACTGAAGAGCTAAAAAAGCATATTCCTAATTTTGAAATAGATTATAAGCCTGACCACAGGCAAGCCATCGCTGATTCCTGGCCGGGAAGTATTGATGATGCAACTGCCACGAGCGACTGGGGTTGGAAACACGAGTTTGATTTAGCAAAAATGACAGAAGTGATGTTGAAAAACTTAAAAGACAAGTTGTCCTAATATGTATAGTAAAAAATTAACAATAGAAATAGAAAAAGAATTAGCGAACCTAAAAGCAGGTGGAAGGTTTAAGGTGGAACGAGAAATCGAAGGTCCCCAGGGAGGGGAGGTAGAAATCAATGGGAAGAGAGTATTAATGTTTGCTTCAAACAATTATCTAGGATTGGCCAACCATCCAGAGATTGTGAAAAGTGCAAAAGAATCATTGGACCAATACGGTTTCGGCCTTTCTTCGGTTAGGTTTATTTCTGGTACTCAGACGTTGCACAAGAAACTCGAAAAAAAGTTGGCAGAATTTTTAGGGACTGAAGATGCGATTTTGTACTCTACAAATTTCATGGCAAATTTGGGATTTTTTGCGAGCATTACCAATGAACCGTTAGGCGGAGATGGTAAGCACATGGATGCGATTTACAGCGATGAATTAAATCATGCGAGTATTATTGACGCTTTCAAACTTTGCAAAAAAGAAAATGTTGTTAAAAGAATTTACCCACATGGGGACGTAGCAACACTCGAGAAGTTCTTAGAAGAAGATAAAGATAAGGGATATAGATTCAAGATAATAGTCACCGACGGAGTGTTCTCGATGGAGGGTTATCTAGCAGACCTACCGAAAATAAAAAAACTATCTGATAAATACGAAGCTCTGCTTTTTGTTGATGACGCCCATGCTGTGGGTGTGCTCGGGGCAACCGGGGCGGGGACACCAGAACATTTTGGATTACAAGGGCAAGTGGATATTATCTCAGGAACGTTCGGTAAAGCTCTTGGAGGAGCAGTAGGAGGCTACATCGCAGGTACAAAAAATATTATTGAATTGTTAAGGCAGAAATCTCGTACTTATACGTTTTCAAATTCTGTTCCTCCAGGAGTTGTGCTTGCTTCAATCAAAGCGTTGGACTTAATAAAAGAGAATCCCGATTTATTAGAAAGAGTAAAAATTAATACGAATTACTTTAGAACCGAAGTAAAGAAGCTAGGTTTTGAGATATTAGAAGGAGAGCATCCAATAGTTCCAGTAATGCTTAAAGATGCGAAACTAACTCAAGAAGTAAGCAAGAAGCTCTTGGCGGAAGGGTTGTATGTGGTAGGGCTTTGGTATCCGGTTGTGCCCGAAGGCAGAGCACGCTTACGTTTCCAGGTCTCCGCAGTTCATTCTAAAGTACAGATAGATCAAGCTCTAAAAATACTCAAAAAAGTAGCGCAAGATATGGGTATTTTGAAATAAAAACAAGGTCATACTCACTAGTTTGCCTTTGTAATTACTTTATGCTAAAGTAACATCCATTATGGCAACAGCAATGAGCAAAATTAAATTTAGTCCCGTAGACGTTCCTGCACGCAAAAAGCTTGATTTTAAATCCGGAGATACAGTCCGTGTCTGGTCCAGAATCGCTGAAGAGAAGGCTGGTACCAAGAAAGGTGAAAAATCCACAATTAAATTCCGACTTCAGGCGTTCGAAGGCATAGTGCTTGCAAGAAAGCATGGTACTGAAAACGGAGCTACTTTTACAGTGCGCAGAATTGCTTCCGGAGTTGGAGTGGAAAGAATCTTTCCATTATTTTCTCCTAACATCGATAAAATTGAAATAACTAAAAAGTCTAGTGCAAGACGTTCTAAACTTTATTACATTCGTACTAAAGCTGTGAAAGATGTTCGCAAGAAATTGCGCTCTGTAGCAAACAATAAAAAAGTATCTTCAAAAGACGAAGAGGAAACAGAAGATGCAGAAGTAGAAACTGAAGCAGTAGTAGAAAACAAAGAAGAATAATTTCTCTTTGTTTTGCTATACTATAAATATGCCCAGGTGGTGAAACTGGTAGACATACTACCTTGAGGTGGTAGCGGGAGCAATCCCTTGGAGGTTCAAGTCCTCTCCTGGGCACCAAAACGTGCATTTAAAAAGAATACCCTGCGGTATTCTTTTTCGTTTTTGTGAGCCGGAGCTATGTTTTGAAAGCTTCCAAAACAAGCGAGGCAGGGTCGTGACCAAGGCGAGTTGCGACGAGCCGGGAGTTATGACCAAAAACAAAATATTTATGACCAAATCCTCTCCTGCGCACAAAGAGTGCAAAGTAGACAAAATACTTTGTCTACAGACGATTCAAAAAAGAACACGGGAGAGTGTTCTTTTTTGAATTCTTGTTTAACTTTGTATTTTCTCTGCTATACTATTATTTGAATGCAGGAAAATTTTAAACTAATTCTGAGTATTCTCTGGAGACAAGTTGCTTCACTATTTTTTGTGTTACTTCTGGTTTCAGCACTCGTTTCTTTTTTTATGGGGGAGAGGGTAGACGCCATAATTATTCTCGTGGTGATGTTTGTGAATTTATTGCTTGGGTTTTTCCAAGAATATAAAGCATCCAAAGCGGGAGAGAAACTGCTTCATTTGGTTCAAACAAAGGTGTATGTACTTAGGACCGGGCAACTGGTCCAAGTCCCTGCCAGCGAGCTTGTAGTGGGTGACATTGTACATCTAGTAGCGGGATCGGTGTCACCAGTGGATGTGCAGGTTGTAGAATCTCAAAATGCATTCATAGATGACTCGATGCGCACCGGTGAAAGTATCCCCAGAGAGGCAAAAATGGGAGAGAATATTTTTGCGGGGGCTACTGTTTCATCAGGAAAAATTATTGGCTATGTAATAGCAGTAGGAAACAAGTCGTCCGCAGCTAAGTATCGTTCAAAGTTAGAATCAGTTAAAAAGTGGAGTAGTTTTGGAGTGTTTACAGAGAAAGTTATAAAATATGTTTTCATAATATCAATTGTCACATTGCTTGTGTCGATGTTTTTCTTGGTTTTTGTGATGGGTAAAGTAACACTAGCCAGCTTCTTTGTTTTCGCTATCGCGATGCTGGTAGGCGTGGTTCCAGAAATGTTGCCTCTTATTATCACCATTATTCTTACTCGTGAGTCATTGCTCCTGGCGAAGGAGAAAGTGATAGTAAAAAGACTCTCTGCGCTCGAGAGTATCGGAGCTGTCCGATTTCTTTTGACAGACAAAACCGGCACCATTACTGAAAACAAGTTGAAAGTCTCTGCGGTGAATGACGTTGAGGATTTTTGGGAACTATCAAACAGTATCACTGAAGGTGACTATGAAAGAATGCCGATGGATATGGCTTACGATGAATCACTGAACTCCTCTATTGCTCATATAAAAACAAACACAAAAAAGATTAAAAGCTTTGTGCCGTTTAATCATGAGTGTGGATATGAAGTCTTTACCCTAGAAGGGGGAGAGAAGGTGGCTCGTGGAATTATTAGTAAGGTTTTGTCTTTATGTAAAGATTCTAAAAAATCAGAGGTAATTCTAAAATCCGCGCTAGCTTATGAAAATAAAGGCATGCGGGTTATTGCACAAGCAAAGGCAGTCGCTGGCGAATGGACATTTTCCGGCTTTGTTGCTTTTCATGATCCAATAAAGCCGTCTGCCACCGAGTCGTTAAAGATAGCCCACGACAGAGGAATATTGGTTAAAGTTTTAACTGGTGATACTAAAGCTGTGGCAATGTATGTGGCAGAAGAATTGCATTTAATTAAGAGCGGAGACAATATCATTTCGCTGGAAGACACGAAAGTGAGCGATTTATCTGATAAACAACTAATGCGCGCTGTTGTCTTTGCCAAGTGTACTCCTGAGAACAAGCTGGAGCTTATGAACAGATACTTGAAGCTCGGCCCCGTTGCCTTCCTTGGTGACGGTATTAACGACGCCTTGGCGCTCAAACGCGCGGACATCGGTATTGCGGTGGATAATGCCTCCGACATTGCTAAAGAGTCCGGAGATATAATTCTCCTCGAGAAAGATTTAAGTCCAATTCTCAAAAGTGTCTCCATGGGCAGGAAAGCACTTCGCAATATTCTGACTTATATCATGTACACTCTCTCGGGCAACGCTGGTACATTTTTCTCACTTCTTATTGCATCATTTTTCTATCCTGTACTTCCGATGTTGCCTATCCAAATCTTGCTCAATAACTTGCTGACCGACCTGCCGCTCATGCTTATTATCACCGACAATCCGGATGAGTACGCTCTGCGCCACGTACCCCATTTCGAGCCCAAGAAAATATTGAAACGCGTTTTTATTTTCGGTATGATTTCAAGCACTTTTGATCTTATCTATTTCCAGCTTTATCAAAATGCATCGGTAGCCGAATTTCAGACCGGCTGGTTTGTACTTTCAATCTTAGCCGAGCTGGTTCTTATCCTCTCTATTCGTTCCTCGCGTTCGATATTTAAATCCCCGGCGCTCTCTATTCCGCTTTTGGGGGCTATTGTTGTCACTTCTATTCTCCCATTCATTTTGATTTACACTACTTCATTATCAGAGATATTTAAATTTGCAGCTTTGCCTCTGAGCACTATCACCACTCTTCTTTGTTTGACGGCGGTATATGTCTTTGCGAATGAGGTTGCGAAATTCTTCATGCGCCGCAAGAACTTGTATAACAAGCCACTGTCAGCTGCTCGTATTTTTAAAACTCCGTAAATTCATGATACAATATTGCCTATGATGATTTCCGAAGATTTGTTTATCAAAATTGCAATATGTGCGCTTGGGGTCGCTGGGTACTTGGTGGCAAGACATATCCATCATGAAAAGAGGGAATCGCGGCCGCTCGTCTGCCCGATTAACTTCGACTGCGATACTGTTGTGCACAGCGATTATTCAAAAATTCTTGGCATGCCGATTGAAATTTTCGGAATGCTCTACTACGCCTTCATATCTCTTTCGTACTTGGCTTCTATTTTACTTGCAACAGTCTGGCCGCATACATTGCCGAATGCGCTGGTTGGCTTCATGGCAATATCTTCGATGGGGGCATTTCTTTTCTCGATGTATCTCATCGGAGTTCAACTTTTCATATTAAAAAAATGGTGTTCTTGGTGCCTAGTCTCAGCATTTATCTGCATCCTTATATTTTCCTTCACCGCGCTAGCGTATGACTTTACGCATCTAGCGGAATTTATATAAAATAGCACTTGTGGTATCATTTAATCCCCAAAAATTCCCCGTGGCTTGCCACGCGTTTCCATAAAGGAAAGTTTGAAAACCTTGGTTTTCAAGTTACTATAGAGGCATGAGCCTGAAGAAAACCTACCACAACGTATATGATA
>JALYQS010000017.1 GCA_030855725.1 bacterium
TATCATATACGTTGTGGTAGGTTTTCTTCAGGCTCATGCCTCTATAGTAACTTGAAAACCAAGGTTTTCAAACTTTCCTTTATGGAAACGCGTGGCAAGCCACGGGGAATTTTTGGGGATTAAATGACCGGAAATTTGACACTACTGAAATCACGTGTATAATTAAAGTAACGAATAATTTTTTTCGAAATAAAAAACAAACATTATGTCAACAATATCTTTCAAACCTAAACAAGTTACCAAAAGAATTACTTCACATCTCCAAGATCGCGCCAATGATGTGATCATGAACCGTTTTGGGCTTGATGCAAACGACATTGAACGGAAAACTCTCGAAGAAATTGGTAAGAAATACAACATTACTCGTGAAAGAGTTAGACAAATCGAGGAGTCTGCAATTAAATTAATCAAGAGTTCGGCTGCTTATAAAAATGAGCAGGCTTTTTTTGAGGAATTAAAGCAAGTTATTCATTCTTTGGGTTCTGTTGTTACAGAGCACGAGCTTCTTTCTCATATATCTAAAGAAAAAAGTACTCAAAATCACATCCACTTTTACCTAGTTCTAGGTGATGCGTTCAAACAGCATAAAGAAAATGAACATTTCAAAACACGCTGGAGTGTTGATGACGAATTGGCTGAAAAGGTGCATGATTCGCTAAAGAAACTGTATGAAAATATGGGAGACGATGATTTGCTACCAGAGACGGAAATGATCAAAAAGTTTTTTGATAGCATGAAAGATGTAGCGGATCACTACAAAAATGAAGAAATAGCAAAACGCTGGCTCTCAATTTCAAAAAAAGTTTCAAAGAATCCACTCGGAGAATGGGGTAAATCCAGCTCTCAGAATGTAAATACCCGTGGGGTAAAGGATTATGCCTTCCTCGTCATGAGACGTCATGGGTCTCCAATGCACTTCAAAGAAGTTACTGATGCAATATCTAAAACTTTCGGCAGAAAAACACACTATGCTACAACTCACAATGAATTAATCAAGGACCCTAGATTCGTACTAGTTGGCAGAGGCTTATACGCTCTTGCTGAATGGGGTTACAAGACTGGGATTGCCCGCGACGTAATCCGAGATATTCTAAAAAAAGAAGGATCTCTTTCCAAAGAAGATATAGTAGAGAAGGTTATGAAAGAGAGATATTTCAAGAAAAATACTATTTTGGTAAATTTAGTGAACCCTAAATACTTTAAGAAAAATAAAAACGGTCTATACGGTATCGTATAACAATTATATTGTTTGATTTTAGGAAACAATATACTACAATAGAACTATGGCTGATAAAAAACCTGCTCCAGGAGGAGACCATGGTGGTTTCTTTAGTTCAATACCAAAAGAGTTTTGGATTTTTTTAATTATTTCCATTCCGACATATTTCTTGTGGCAATATAATTCAAGGCTTTTAATATTATTTATATCAACTTTTGTTGTTTCAAGAATAGCCTGGAAGGTATGGGTCCACTATGTGCAACAAGATTTTCTTTCTGGAATTGATTACGTTTTACTTGAGATAGTGCCTCCTCGTGAAGTTTTAAGAAA
This sequence comes from bacterium, assembly GCA_030855725.1. GTDB lineage: Bacteria > Patescibacteriota > Minisyncoccia > Phycocordibacterales > UBA9973 > UBA9973. The sequence continues at coordinate 1,550 of JALYQS010000017.1, forward strand.
TCCTCGAGCGATGGAGCTATTTTTTACTAACGCCCTTTATCATTGGAGTAATAAAGGAGGAATCGAAGCCTACTGGCAAGGAGCGGTATGGTTTTTCTACTCGTTAGAAATAGTCTCTATCGATGGACAAGTTCACTTCTACATTCGTACACCCACCCGATTGAAGGAAATGATTGAAACCCAGATGTACGCACAATACCCTCAGGCTCAGGTCAGGGTTGCCGAAGATTATACTGCAGCGGTAGACGAAATAACCGAAGATGGTAAATGGAAACTCTGGGGTTGCGAATGGAAATTAGAAAAACCTGAGGCTTATCCAATAAAGACTTACGTAGATTTTGGACTAGATAAAGACCCAAAAGAAGAATATAAAATAGATCCTATTTCACCTGTGATTGAACTTTTTGGTTCACTTAAAAAAGGAGAACAAATGTGGTGTCAGATTGTTATTCGACCAACCAAAAAAGAATTTCACGAGCATGGCACTTGGTTTGGTTCACACGACTGGGTAAAGGAATCCGAAGAACAGCTTAAATTAATTCTAAAACCATATACTCAAGTTAAAGACAGTGGTGCTGTCGAAATTCGTGCACCAGACTTTCTTAGGCCAGTAGTCGAAGGAGTCACAAACAAAATGACCAAGATTGGTTTTGATACCGGAATCAGAACGATCTATGTTGCTACAAAAGAAGCCTGGAGCATGAACAGTAGACGTAATATCCGTCTTATTTTTCGTCAGTACTCTAAACCATTGTTAAATAGTATTGTTCGTCACAATGCTACTCAGGCGGACTCTCTGGGTGGCGGAGGCTTCGTTGGCAGTTTCTTTATGCTTCCAGGCAAGACAGTTACCCGACTGCAAGATCGAATGCTGCTTGAATACAGAGAAAGAGCTTTTTTCTACCATCCATTGAGGCAACAACTTTTTAACGAACACAGTCTGCCTTGGCCTATTTCCCCGTGGTTGTTTCCTGCATATTTTCACTCGGTGTTTTATGTATTAAGCGTAGAAGAGCTCGCTACCATTTGGCACTTTCCAGGACAGATACTCAAAGTTCCTACCCTTGAACGTATTGAAAGCAAGGAAGCTGCACCGCCTACAAATTTACCATCCTAATTACTTTTATGGAAGATATTCAAGCTATTCCCGAGTCAATTGAGAATAAAAATCGAAAAATAAAATTTGATTTTTCCTTTAAAAGTTATTATTTATGGATAATTTGCTTTTTGCTTATTCTTTTTTTGGGGTATTTCTTTGTTTTTGTTTCACCAAAGAATTTTCCGATTGGAGAAATCTTAACTATCTCTGAAGGTTCAAGTCTGCGATCAATCTCAAAAAGTTTAGAAGAACAACATTTAATTAAATCCAGACCTTTATTTGAGGCCTTTGTGATAACGTACGGGGGAGAAAAACGTATCCTGCCGGGAGATTACCTTTTTGAAAAAAGACTGCCAGTTTTTGAGATAGCCAGAAGGATTTCAAAGGGAGACAGGCATCTTTCCCCGGTGAAGATAACAATACCAGAAGGTTTCAATGTTTCAGATATTGCAGAGGTGGTTGATTTAAAATTATCAAAGTTTAATAAAGATAAGTTTTTAAAATTAGCAAAAGCGGACGAAGGCTATCTTTTTCCTGATACATACTTCTTCTTTTACAATGATGCTGAAGATAAAGTTCATCAACTTATGAGAGAAAACTTTGAAAAGAAAATGAAAGAAATAAGACCTCTTATTCCGGCTACTGGTAAAACCGAAAAAGAAATTATAATAATGGCTTCAATAATTGAACGCGAAGCAAAAGGGGACTCTGATCGTGAACTCATCTCAGGAATTTTATGGAAACGGATTTCTATTAATATGGCACTTCAAGTAGATGCTGCTCCGATCACTTATAAAGAGAGAGGATTCCCAGAAAGCCCTATCGCCAACCCCGGGCTGAAGTCTATCAAGGCTGCCATGTATCCGAAAATGTCATCGTACTTGTACTATTTACACGGCAAAGATGGTGAAATACGTTATGCAAGAACTTTCGAAGAACATAGACAAAACAAGTTTAAGTATCTGACTCAGTAGAGTCATGCTGGGCATAAGATAATGATAATAAAAAATAAAGAAATAAAGAAATCAAGAAAATTAGTGTTTGTGGGGCTCTCTGGTGGAGTAGATTCCTCTGTTTCCGCTGGACTCTTATTAGAACAGGGCTATGACGTCGTGGGTGTCTTTATTCGTACTTGGCATCCGGATTTTATTGAATGTAATGAAGAAGAAGAGCACAGGGACGCGATGCGCGTCGCAGCACATCTAAATATTCCGTTCCTAACCTTTGATCTGGAAGAAGAATACAAAAAAGGTGTTGCGGATTATATGATTGAAGAATACAAAAATGGCCGGACGCCAAACCCAGATGTAATGTGTAATAAAGAAGTAAAATTTGGCGCGTTCCTGAACAAAGCGTTATTGCTCGGTGCAGATTATGTAGCGACAGGGCACTACGCGCAAAATATAGAAAATAATTTATTAAAAGCAAAAGATCCATCGAAAGATCAAGTATATTTCCTATGGACTCTGGACCAAGAAAGATTATCAAAAATACTTTTTCCGGTGGGGCATTTAAAGAAAACTGAGGTAAGGAAACTTGCAAACAAATTCAAACTACCGGTTTCGGACAAGAAAGACAGTCAGGGTATATGCTTCCTCGGTGATATTGACCTCAAAGATTTTCTAAAGCATTACATCAAAGAAAAAAAAGGAAAAGTATTAGATGAGAACAGCGAAGAAATAGGTGTTCACGACGGAGCAGTATTCCACACTCTAGGAGAGCGTCATGGCTTTACTATTACAAAAAAATCTCCAAATGATGGGGCGTATTATGTTATTGGTAAGGATTTAAAGAAAAATATTCTAATAGTTTCTCAAAATAAGAGTATTTCCAATTCTAATACCGGAGCGGAGTATCGAATAGAAAATGCAAATTGGATCGGAGAAGCACCCAAAGAAAATAAAACATATATGGCGCAGATTCGTTACCATGGAGAATTTTTACCCTGCAAGATAAATATATATGGTGTTGCTTCGGCAGAGGTCGCTTTTGAAAAACCAGTATTAGTGGCTTGTGGGCAGTCCGTCGTTTTGTACGATAACGATGTTTGCTTGGGAGGAGGCGTTGTTATATAATTTCAAAATGATTGAATTTTTTACATCAAACAGTGACGTTATCTATAGATTATTATTGGCTGTTGGTTTAGGTTGCGCTATTGGTCTAGAGCGACTGCTTGTTCATAAAGAAGCGGGAATGAAAACTCACGCTCTGGTTGCTCTCGGTTCGGCTCTTTTTGTTATTATTTCTGAGCTACTAGCAATAAAGTATGGCAGAGTTGGAGGGTTTGACCCTTCTCGTATGGCTTCCCAAATTATTGTTGGTATTGGCTTCTTGGGGGCGGGTTCTATAATTCTTGAAGGTAATCGACTTAAAGGCCTAACCACTGCAAGCGGGTTTTGGGTTACGGCTGGCATTGGTATGGCGGCTGGATTTGGATTTTTCAGTTTAGCAATAATTGGCACAGTCCTTGTATTATTTATTTTCACCGTTCTGTACTTTTTGGAAATGCCACTAAAGAGAGCTTATATTAAAGACAGTCAAGCAATTGATAATAAAAGTTAAAATATGAAATCCGAAGAAATTAGGAATAGGTTTTTAAAGTTTTTTGAAAACAAGGGACACAAAATAATTCCTTCTGCACCACTTGTGCCACTAAATGATCCCTCTGTTTTATTCAATACCGCTGGCATGCAACCACTTGTGCCTTATCTTTTAGGTCAACAACATCCAATGGGCAAAAGGATTGTTGATGTGCAGAAATGTGTACGTACGGGAGATCTTGATGACATTGGAGACATGCGTCATCTTTCTTTTTTTGAAATGCTCGGTAACTGGTCACTCGGAGATTATTTCAAAGAGGATGCTATTAAGTGGAGTTATGATTTTCTGACTTCAAAAGAAGAAGGACTAGGACTTGATACAACGAGGCTTTACATGACCGTCTTTGAAGGCGATGAAAATGCACCATTCGATCAAGAATCGAAGGATATTTGGATGAGCTTAGGTATTCCTTCTCATCGTATCTATGCACTGCCGGCGGACGACAACTGGTGGAGCCCTGGCGACAATGGCCCATGCGGACCATGCTCCGAGATGTTTTACGACATGCTTGGGAATATCGGAGACTTAACCAAAGAAGAATTTATTGCAGCCCAAAAAAGGGAAGACGTCATTGAAATTTGGAACGATGTGTTTATGGAATTTGAAAAGAAAGACGGCAAGGTGATTGGCAAATTAAACCAGAAGAATGTAGACACTGGGGCCGGACTAGAGCGCATTACAGCGGTAATGCAGGGCAAACGAACTGCATACGACACAGATCTGTTTTTAGATATTATGAGTTCTTTCCCAAAATCGATCGATCAAACAAAAAAAAGGATCATTGCAGACCATGTTCGCGCTTCAGTATTTATGATCGCAGACGGTGTAACTCCGTCAAATAAAGAGCGGGGGTATGTACTGCGCCGGTTGCTTCGCCGTGCAATGGTGCATATGAGAGGCTTTGAAGCTGGAGCAGTCTTTGGCGTTGCAGAAAAAATCATTAACAAATTTTCTCCTGTATATACAAATCTAGACAAAAACGTTATTTTCCCGGTATTAAAAGAAGAAGTTGATCAATTTGAAAAAACCTTGTCCCAAGGATTAAAAGAGTTTGAAAAAGGGACGGATGCTTTCACTCTTTTCACTACTTATGGTTTTCCTATTGAGCTTACTTCAGAGCTAGCGAAAGAAAAAGATGTGGAGATTGATATGGATGACTTCAATAAGAAAATGGCAGGACACCAGAAGCTTTCACAGACCGCTTCAGCGGGTATGTTCAAAGGTGGATTGGCAGACATGAGTGAGGCTACCGTGCGACTCCATACTGCCCACCACTTACTACTTGCAGCGCTTAGAGAAGTGCTCGGCGAACATGTGCACCAGCGGGGAAGCAACATTACTTCTGAGCGCCTGCGCATAGATTTCATTCATCCTCAGAAAGTAATACCCGAAGAACTTGAAAAAGTAGAAAAATTGGTAAATACGTGGATACAAGAGAAGCTTCCGATGACGCGGGTTGAGATACCTCGCGAAGAAGCTGAAAAAGTTGGTGCTCAGATGGAATTCGGTTCCAAGTATCCGGACGTGGTATCTGTCTATTTCATAGGTCAAAAATTAGAGGATGCAATTTCCAAAGAATTCTGCGGAGGACCTCATGTAGAGAATACTGGGGAATTGAGTAGATTTAAAATTCTAAAAGAAGAAGCAGTAGCTCAAGGGGTTAGGCGTATTAAGGCTGTGCTTATTTAATTTGTCTACCGTTTTTATTTTGGTATATGTTATAATTTCCTAGTGGGAATCTTTTCTAAAAAACAAGTTAAAAGTGAACTTGCTTTGGTCTTCGACATCGGATCTTCTTCCGTGGGAGGAGCACTTTTTCTAATGCAAGACACTGGCGTACCAAAAATAATATTTTCGGTCAGAGAGCTTATACCTCTCGAAGAAGAGCTTAACCCAGATAGACTACTCTCTAGTACGATCAAAGCACTCAAAATTGTCGCGAGCACCATCTGCATGAAAGGTTTGGGTAGCCCAAAGCGAATCTATTGTGTGCTCTCTTCTCCTTGGTACGCTTCACAGACCAGGGTTATTAGGCTTGAGAAAAATACTCCATTTGTTTTCACAACAAAGTTGGCAGACAATTTAATTCAAAAAGAAATAGCACTTTTCCAAGAAGAGTACATAATAAAAGGTCATAACGACGAAAAGATTAGGGCGATTGAGCTAAAAAATATGAAGACTTTGTTAAATGGATACGTGACTCATATGCCACAGAATCAGAAAGGAAAGGAACTAGAGATGACTATTTTCTTATCTATGAGTGAAGAGGACTTTTTGGTTAAAGTAGAAGAAGCAATAAAAACTCATTTTAATGTAAAAGAAATTAAATTTTCGTCTTTTGTTATGGCCTCCTTTACTGTTGCGAGAGATATGTTTGTTAACAAGGAAAGCTTCCTTTTGGTCAATATTGGCGGGGAAGTTACCGATATTTCAATGATAAAAAAAGATGCTGTAAAAGAATCCATCTCATTTCCAGCGGGACGAAACTTTATAGTTCGTGGTGTTGCCAGTGACCTTAAAGACTCTTCTCTGGCTTTAGCTAAATCCTATCTTTCTTTATATAAAGATGGACACATGTCGGACACAAGCTTAAGGAAAGTCGAACCATCCATAAACAAAGTTAAAGATGCGTGGCTTACAAAATTTCAAGAGGCCATTTCTAATTTAACCAATGACATTTCTATCCCGGCCACAGTTTTTATAACTGTTGATCATGATTTAGTCGAGTTTTTTTCTGAAATAATAAAAACTGAAGAATTCAATCAATATACTTTAACCGAATCAAAGTTCCGTGTTGTTTTCCTTGGAGTGCAGGCTTTGCACGGTATCGCAGTTTTTGACACAGAGGTAAACCGCGACCCATTTCTTATTATTGAATCTATTTACATTAATAACTTTCTTCGCTAAAATAAAGACAGAAAAATTTAGAATAAAACTAAAATAAATTATGAAAAAATTACAAGACATGGTGCCCAGTCGGCAAACTAAAAAAAACATACCTAAAGAAAAAGTAAATCTGGAAGATACTGATTTGAATAAAACAGAAAATATAAAGCCTTCTGCAAAAAATGCATCTAATTTTCTTTCCGACTTACCTAAAATTAAGCATGAGACCAGTTCATACAAATACGATGACGGTACTTGCGAAGTTGATGTCGATGATAAAAAAAACAACAAAGGAAGTCGCTATTCACTCTGGATAGTTGCATTAGTTTCTATTGTATTTCTGTTTTTTTCTTTCTCATCAATCTTCGCCAAGGCAAAAGTTGTAGTTGACCCAAAAGTAGAAGACATACCTCTTTATCATGATTTTTCTGCATTCAAAGACACTAACAACGAAGAAGTCTTGCCTTTTAGTTTAGTCTCTCTGTCAGATGAGGTAACAAAACTAGTTCAAAGTTCAGAAGAAAAAGAATCAGAGCAACAAGCAAAGGGCAAAGTAATGCTTTACAACAGCTTCTCTACTACACCACAACGACTTGCCAAGGATACACGTCTTGTGGGAACAAACGATAAGATTTACAAGACTGAAATCGAAATAACTATTCCAGGTATGGTTAAGGCTAGCCCCGAAAAAGGCATCAAACAAAACCTACCAGGGAGTGTGGAAGTAAATGTCTATGCTTCTGAAAGCGGAGAGGAATACAACACAAGACCGATAGATTTCAAAATTTTAGGTTTTAAAGGTACCAATAAATACGATGCTCTTTATGGACGAAGCAAGGGTGACATCGCGGGAGGTTTAAAGGGCAAGTTTAATTTCATTTCTACCGAAGACAAAACTAAGGTAGAAAATGAACTCAAGACTACATTAGAGGACAAGTTGCTCAAAAAGATTACCGAAGAGATCCCCGAAGGTTATGTTTTGCTTAAAAACGCTACAATTTTTAAAACAGACGACAAAGAGATGAGTTTGGTTTCCAAAGATAAAGAGGTTCCGTTTGTTTTACGCGGCACTCTTTATGGATTTTTGTTTGAAGAGAAAAGTTTAACAAAAAAGATTGTTGAGACCGTTGTTCCAGATTACGACAATAGCGAAGTTTATATAACCAATATTAAGGACGTTGCTTTCACTACTACTTTACCCGCAGGCACCACCTCATATTTGAATGTGAAGGACATTGATTTTAACTTGTCTGGTACCCCAAAAATAGTCTGGAAAGTGGATGAAGAAAAATTAAGAAACTCCTTGCTGTCTAAGTCTAAAGACGACTTTAATCAAATACTAGCTCAATTTACAAATATAGATAAAGCAAACCTAACCTTACGTCCCATCTGGAGAAGAAACATACCTGGGAAGTCTAAAGATGTAAAAATAATAGTTAATTACTAAAAATTATTAGGTTGACCCCGTCGCTCGCGAGCGAACAGGGTTGACGTGGTGTACTGATTTTGTTAGAATTTCGTAAATAGAATGATAAATATAAAATATGGTTAAAAATGAGAAAATAGAGACAGCCAAAGGGACTGTAACTGAGGCATTGCCGTCTACTTTATTTAGAGTAAAGTTGGTAGACAAAGGAGAAGATGAAAAAGAAATTTTGGCATACTTAGGTGGCAAGATGAGAATGCATAGGATTAAAGTTTTAATAGGGGATTGCGTGGAAGTCGTCCTAGATCCGTACGGAGGCAAGGGCAGAATAGTAAAGAGATTATAAAGGACTTGTAATTTTTTTAATAATAGTGTACTATAGGCAAACGTGTTATAAAAAGAGTTAAATGTTAAAAAATAAGGCTTTTTCGCTTATTCTTTATCTTTTTAACCTCTTTTTATTTTTTTGTAAGTGTGGATAAGAAAACTTAAGCTAGGTAAATTTATGAAAATCAAATCAACTGTAAAGAAAATCTGCGATAATTGTAAAATGGTTAAACGTAACCGGCATTTATTAGTCATCTGCTCAAATCCGAAGCATAAGCAAAAACAATAATTTATGAGAATACTAGGAATAACAGTACCAAACGAAAAGAGACTTGAAATAGGATTAACTATCCTTTACGGCATAGGCATCTCTAGTGCTCGCAAGATTTTAGACAAAGCTTCTGTAGAACACAGTAAAAAAGCTAAAGATTTAACTGAAGAAGAAGAAAATAAAATCAGAACAATTGTGGAAGGAATCACAATAGAAGGAAATTTAAAAAGAGAAATTTCTGCAAACGTAAAAAGACTTAAAGACATAAAAAGTTACCGAGGTATACGCCATATTAAAAGATTACCAGTAAGAGGTCAAAGAACTAAGACGAATTCGAGAACAGTAAGAGGAAACGTCAGAAAGACTATGGCATCAGGAAAGAGAAAAGAAAGTAAGACATAATAATATGGGAAAAACAAAAATTACAACTGAAGACTCAAAAGAAGTAGTAGAAGGAGAAATTAAAACAGCTCCTTCAAAGACACCAAAGAAAAAGATAACTTCTGGAATTTTAAACGTAGATGCAACCTTCAACAACACGAAGGTTATTTTTGCTGACAAAGGAGGCAACACACTTTTCTGGTCTTCTTCAGGTTCTCTCGGATTCAAAGGTGCAAAAAAGGGAACGCCGTTCGCAGCTTCAAAAGTAGGTGATATTATCGGTGGCAAGGCCGCTGTTCTTGGAGTCAAGGATGCTGATGTGGTTGTTAAAGGAGTTGGCTCCGGAAGAGAGCCAGCAATAAGAGCATTCATGGCACATGGGATCGAAATTACATCAATCAAAGATGCAACTCCAGTTCCACACAATGGCCCAAAAGCTAAGAAACCAAGACGAGTATAAAATTTTAATAATAAATAAAAAATATGATAAGTAAACCAAAGTTTAAAATTTGCAGGAGATTAGGACCAGGAGTATATGACAAATGTCAGACTTCTAAGTTTTCGGCTTCTGTTGGAGCGAAGGCAGGTCCAAATGCCAAGCGCCCTAAGGCACTTTCTGAATACGGAACTCAGCTGATTGAAAAACAGAAGGTTCGCATGTCATACGGTATCAGTGAAAGACAACTTTCAAACTACGTTAAAAAAGCAACCCACATTAAAGGTGCAGGTACCGCTGAGAAGTTTTATGAAGAACTTGAGTCAAGACTTGATAATGTTGTTTACCGACTAGGTCTTGGTGCAAGTCGAAGGGCTACCCGTCAAATGGTTTCCCATGGACACTTTATAGTGAACGACCACAAAGTAACTATCCCTTCTTTTACTGTAAATCCAGGAGATATAATCAAAATCCGTGAGGGTTCCAAAAGCAGTAAGCTCTTTGAAGATCTAGCAGGCAGACTTAAGGATTACACCTCTCCAGTATGGCTTTCTTTTGATGTCAATAAGATTGAGGGTAAGATTATATCAAAGCCGAAAAACACTGAAACTTTTCTTGATTTAAACGCCGTTTTAGAGTTCTATAGTCGTTAGCATTATTAATTTGTTTATTTCCGCCATAGGCGGACAAGTATTATTAAAGTTAAATTTTTTAAATTATGCCTGAATATAAAATAATCATGCCTTCAAAGCCTCGTGTGGTAGAAGAAGAGGGAAATAAAGGAATATATGAAATAGATGGTTTATATCCTGGATACGGACATACGCTTGGTAATTCGCTACGAAGAATTATCCTCTCATCACTCCCTGGTGCAAGTGTTGTTTCTATAAAAATAGACGGTGTAACTCATGAATTTCAGACACTCGATGGTATAAAAGAAGATGTCATCGTCATGATTTTGAATATGAAGAAGATTCGTTTTAAAATGGCAACTGATGAGTCACAAGTTGTTTCTATTTCAGTTAAAGGACCAAAGTCCGTTACAGCAGCTGATATAAAGACTACTGGGCAAGTAGAAGTCCTAAATCCTGAACTCCACATCGCTGAAGTTACCGGTAAAATTAATTTTAATGTTGAACTCCGCATTGAAAAAGGTTTAGGTTTTATTTCCAAAGAAGCTATGCAGAAAGAAAAAGTAGATATTGGTACTATCGCTGTGGATGCAATCTTTACTCCAATCCGTCGCGTTTCATACGAAGTTGAGAACATGCGTGTTGGCGACAAGACCAACCACAACAGACTCCGAATACTAATTGAGACAGATGGAACTCTTTCTCCTCGTGAAGCCCTCTCTGATTCGATAGTAACCATGATTCATCAATTAAAAGCCATTGTGGACTTTAAAGAAGTTGAAGAAGTAAAAATTGAAAAGAAAGTTAGCAAAGCTGATGAAAAGTCTGAAAGCAAGCCGAAAGAGCAAGATTCTGAAAACAAAGAAGACGACAAAGGAGAAGACTTTGCTGATGTCTTGAAAACTCGAACTGATACATTGGATCTTTCTACCAGAACTTTGAACGCCCTTACTGCAGCAAACATCCGTACACTTGGCGGACTTGCTCGCAAGAAGCGCGAAGATTTGTTAGAAGTAGAAGGTATTGGTGAGAAAGGAATTACTGAGATTAAAAAAGTTCTCGGCAAGTTCGGTTTGAATTTGAAAGAATAATATAAATATATGAGACACCACAACAAAAATAGAAAATTCGGAAGAGACAAGAACCAACGCGCCGCACTGCTTTCTTCACTAGCAGGCAATTTGATTGTGCGTGAAAAAATTAAAACAACAGAAGCAAAAGCAAAGGAATTGAAGCCTTATATAGAAAAGTTAGTCACACGCGCAAAGGTAGGCACAGTTGCTGCTAGGAGAGGTGTTATAGCTCGTCTTGATGGCAGAGAAAGAGAAACAAAAAAGCTTTTTGATACCTTAGCACCAAAATATGCAGAAAGAGTAGGTGGATATACCAGAATACTTAAATTAGGGGCTCGTAAGTCTGACGGGGCTAAGATGGCGTATATCGAATTTGTATAATTTTATGAAAAAAACAACGACAACAAAAAATAAAATAGTAGCCAAAAAAGAAGTGATAGTGGACGCAACCGGGAAGACTTTAGGAAGAGTGTCTACAGAAATTGCGATGTCCTTAATGGGTAAGACCAGTGCTAGTTTTGAAAGAAACGTTTACTCTGGTTTCCCTGTAAAAGTAATTAATGCTTCTAAGCTTGTGATAACTAATAAAAAATTAGAAGAAATTTATCATACTAGATATTCTGGCCGTCCAGGAGGATTGCGTATTTTGAAAGGGACCGAGACAAAGGAAAAGAAAGGACTTAGCGAACTCATAAAGCTCGCTGTATACCACATGCTTCCAGGAAATAAAATTCGAAGAGAAATGGTGAAAAATTTAACCGTTCATGAATAAAATTATGGAGAAAAAAACATCAACAGAAAAATATTTTGAAGCCCTAGGACGAAGAAAGACTTCTACTGCCAGAGTGCGAATTTGGCCGAGTGCAAAAGCTACTTTTATTGTAAATGATATGGATGCTAAGGATTACTTCAAGACCGCGGAACAACGACAACTAGTTTCTGATCCAATGGTTAAAGGTCAGACTGTAGCTAATAAGTGGGCAGTGGAAGCCAAAGTTAACGGTGGAGGAATTCACTCTCAAGCTGAAGCTGTACGTCACGGACTAGCTCGAGCGCTCGTGGTATCAGACTTAGAACTAAGAGGAAAATTGAAGACTCTAGGATTTCTTAAAAGAGACCCAAGAGCAAAAGAACGCCGAAAATTCGGACTCAAGAAAGCTCGTAAGGCTCCACAGTGGTCAAAACGATAAAAAACAAAGCCCCTTTAGGGGCTTTGTTTCGTTTTGACGGCCGCAGCGATGTAGTTTTGCGACCGCGAGGCGGGCTCGCGAGTACTTAGTCCGCGCAGGCGTACTCGCCGAGCAGACTTAGTAACTTGTGAGGTAAACGATAATTCAAAAAATACCCCTTTTAAAAGGGGTATTTTTGTGATAAAATGCTCTCATGCAAGAAGAAGAAAACAAAGAAATTAAAGCAGAAGACCTGGCAGAAGAGGAAGAAATAGTCGAGTTCGAATTCAACGAGGACGGTGAAGAAGACCTTAAAAAAACTCTCAAAAAGTTTCGCGCTGACTTAAAAATTACTAAAAAAGAAAAAGAAGAATACCTCACTGGCTGGCAGAAAGAACGTGCTGAATTTGCGAACTATAGAAAACAAGAAGAAGACAGGAAGACAATGCTCTCAGAGTCCATGCGCGAGCGCATCCTGTCGCGCTTTTTGACCGTGATGGATAGTTTCAATATGGCTTTTGCGAACAAGGAAGCTTGGGAGAAAGTGGACCCGAATTGGCGCAAAGGCGTGGAGTATATCTATTCTCAGATGAACACTGTATTTGAAGAGTATGGAGTGAAGCCTATTGGAAAAGTAGAGGACACTTTTGATCCCAATATCCATGAATCTATCGAGATGATGGCCACCGAAGACAAAGATCAAGATCAAAAGATTGCTCTCGTAATTCAAAAAGGTTACAAATTAGGCGACAGAGTTCTGCGTCCCGCCCGAGTGAATGTTTACGAATATCATGAATCCTCAAACTAAAAGTTGTCAGAATTGTAAAAATGATTTTACCATAGAAAGTGACGATTTTTCTTTCTATGAAAAAATAAAAGTACCCCCACCGACTTTTTGCCCCGAGTGTCGGATGAAGAGGAGGATGCTTTGGAGAAATCATAGGTCACTCCACAAAAGAGAGTGCATGCTTTGTAAGAAAAGTTTAATCAGTATGTATTCAAATGATGGAGCGCCTGTAGCCTGTGTGGACTGTTGGAACGGAGACCAATGGGACCAATATATGAATGCAAAGGATTATGATTTTACAAGACCGTTTTTTGATCAATTAAAAGAATTATTTCAAATTAACCCAAGATTTTATGCATATAAATTTGGGAGTTTTGCAAATTCAGAATTTGTTAACTTTGCTAAAGACTTAAAAAATGTGTACTTGTCATATTCTGTTTTGTACTCAGAAGACATCTCATATTCGGAACTTATTGATAATTCCAAAAACAGCATGGATTGTTTGGCGGTGAATAAAGTTGATGGGTGTTCTTACAACATAGACTGTGAGGGTAACTACAATACTCATTTCGCTGTACAATCACAGAATTGTATTGATTCTTACTTTCTATTTGATTGCACAAACTGTTCTAATTGTTGTCTGAGTAGTAATTTACGCAATCAGCAATATGTATTTAAAAATATGAAGTTAACCAAAGACGGATATCAGCAGGCTTTGAAAGAGCTCGCGTTAGAAACTTATTCTGGATTTGAAAACACTAGAAACTATTTTGATACAATGATACGAGACCAAGCTATTCATAAATATGCTTTTATTCATGCTGCACAGGATTCAACGGGAGACTATAATCATAATGTTCGAAATGTTAAAAACTGCTTTGATGTTTATAATTGTGAAAATATTAAATATTCAAACAGAGTTTTTGATTCAAAAGACTGTATGGATAACAGTGGTTTGGGATATGGAGAAATGATTTATGAATCAATGGCTGGAACCCAAAATACTTTTATGGATAAGTTTTGTTATATAACCATACAGGGGTGCCGGGAATGTGAGTATTCTTTAATTCTTAAAAACTGTTCTAATTGCTTTGGTTGTGTGGGACTTACCAATGCTAAGTTCTATATTTTTAATAAACAATATGAAGAAAAAGAATACCACGAAATGGTGGCAAAGATAAAAGAACACATGAACGAAATGCCCTATGTAGATGAGAAGGGAAGAGTGTTCAGATACGGAGAATTCTTCCCCTACGACATGAGTCCGTTTGGATACAATGAATCAACTGCCCTTGACCATTTCCCCTCAACTAAAGAAGAAGCTATCAACAAAGGTTACCCATGGAAAGATAAAGAAAAGAAAGATTATCATCCTACGGTGAAGAGTATTAATTTGCCTGATGGCATTAATGACGTAACAGATGATATTTTAAATGAAGTTATAGCTTGCCCAAATAATGGTGACGTGATGACTCAGTGTACGACCGCATATAAAATTACTCCTACAGAATTACAATTCTATAAACTTAAAAATTTACCTCTACCTAGGTTTTGCCCAAATTGTAGGCACTACGCTCGACTAAAGTATCGAAATTCTATGCTTTTGTACGATAGACAATGCATGAAACCTACCTGCGAAAACAGATTTAAAACTACCTTCGCCCCTGACCGACCAGAGATAATCTACTGTGAAAAATGCTATCAGCAGGAGGTGTATTAATTATTTTTGACTGCTCTCAAGAACGCTGTATTAGTTTCTGGATCCAATTTGTCGGTGACAATAACCATGAGCTCAGTGGAGAGGCTTAAATCTTTTTTAATATTAGTGAAAAGATATTCATACGGGTGAGGAGAGATCCAGACGGTGTTTTTAATGCAGACAAAGTTGGCTTTTTTTAGTAAATAGCGCAAAGCTTCACGTTCGTTTTTTCTCTCTTCTGCTAAATCCAAAATGATTATTCTCCAAAATCCGTCCCAAGTATTTGAAACCAAACTGTCTTCTCCTTCTAACTTGATACTGTTTAATTTTAAATTTCCTTTTTTAGTAATTTTTAAGTATTTCTGATTATCTGAATTATGTGTTTCTATATACCCGGCTTCAATAAGATTTTTGAGTGATCTAGTTAATGCGTATTTTGAATTTGCATTTTGCCCCTCGCCTTTATCAAGGAGAGGGGTTAGGGGAGAGGTGATTATTTCTACTGGCACTGCTGGTTTTCCAACCAATATTTTCAGTATTTTTTTAGAATAGTTATTTTTTTTACTTAAATCGCTTGACATGAATATATCGTATCATATATACTAGATTTAACAAGTATTTCGCGGTCGCGAAAACTTAGTAAAATCACAAAATTATTAACAAATTATTAGCACATCTCGTCAAAGATGTGGGTTTATTAACAAAATAAAATTATGTCAAAAATTATAGGAATAGACTTAGGAACAACCAACTCGGCAGTAGCCTTCATAGAAGGCGGCGTGCCGAAGATTATTGAGAATTTGGAAGGTGTGCGAACTACTCCTTCAATAGTTTCCGTTGCTAAAAATGGCGACCGATTGGTGGGGCTTCTGGCCAAGCGTCAGGCGGTGACCAACCCAGAAAATACTGTGTATGGTATCAAGCGCTTTATGGGTCACAATTTTGAAGATCCTGAAGTTCAGAAAGACTTAAAGAACATGTCATTTAAATTGCAAAAGGGTGCAAATGGTGGTGTAGAAGTAAAGATTGGCGACAAATGGATGCGTCCAGAGGAAGTTTCCGCAATGATCCTCGGCAAGATCAAAGCTGATGTGGAGGCGAAGCTTGGAGAAAAAATTACGGAAGCGGTTATTACTGTGCCCGCATACTTTAACGATGCACAAAGAAAAGCTACCAAGGACGCCGGAATGATTGCGGGACTTGATGTAAAAAGAATCATCAACGAACCTACTGCGGCGGCATTGGCGTACGGATTTAACAAAAAGAAGAATGAGAAGATTGTGGTCTATGACTTCGGCGGCGGAACCTTTGATGTGTCGGTATTAGAAATAGGTGATGATGTCATTGAAGTTAAGTCTACTGACGGAGACAGTCATCTCGGAGGCCGTGATATTGACCACAAGATAATCGCATGGATTGCAGAAGAATACAAAAAAACTTCTGGTGTGGACGTGAGGAATGACAAGCTCGCGCTTCAGCGCCTAGACGAAGCAGCGGAGAAAGCCAAGATCGAGCTTTCAACTGCCATAGAAACTGAAATAAATATTCCGTTCATTACTTCTACTGCTGAAGGTCCTCAACACTTGCTCCTCAAAATGACTCGCGCACAGCTCGAGTCTATAGCGGATGAATACATTACCCGTTCGATTGAGATTACAAAAAGAGCAATGGCGGCTTCTGGATTCAAGATGGAAGACATGAATGAAATCATTATGGTAGGGGGACAGACTCGAATGCCAAAGATACTTGATGAAGTAAAGAAAGTATTCGGCAAAACTCCGAACCTTACTATCAACCCTGACGAAGTTGTAGCCCTCGGTGCTGCGGTGCAGGCTGGAGTGCTCCAAGGAGACGTTCGCGATGTGCTACTTCTTGACGTAATTCCGCTATCTCTCGGCATTGAAACTCTCGGAGGTGTGGCAACGAAGCTTATTGAAAGGAACACCACTATCCCTGCAAACAAGTCTCAAGTATTCTCAACCGCTGCGGATAATCAGACTTCAGTAGAAATCCACATCGTCCAAGGCGAGCGCCCGATGGCGAGCGACAACAAATCTCTCGGACGATTTATCCTAGACGGAGTACCACCAGCACCTCGCGGTATGCCGCAAGTGGAAGTGTCATTTGATGTGGATGTAAACGGAATTCTAAACGTGACGGCAAAGGATAAAGCATCCGGCAAAGCAAACTCTATAAAGATAGAAGCTAGCTCAGGACTGAAAGAAGATGAAATCAAGAAGATGCAAGCAGACGCTGAGCTACATGCCGACGAAGACAAGAAAAAGAAAGAAGTAGTTGATGTGAAGAATACTGCCGAAATGGTTACGTATACTGCTGAAAAAGCACTCAAAGATAACGATGCCAAAATTCCACAGGAATTAAAAGATGAAGTGAATGCAAAGATTACAGCACTTCGTGGACTCAAAGACGGCACCGACGCAGAGGCAATCAAGAAATCGACCGAAGAACTTTCAAACGAAATGTCTAAGATCGGTGAAGCGGTTCAGAAAGCTGGCGGGACCGAAGGAACTCCAGCTGAAGGTCAAACCGTCGAAGAACAGCCGACTGAAGTGAACGACAGCGAGCACACCGAACACAAAGAAGGAGAAGAGCCAAAACAATAATTTACTAATTAAACAAATAAAAATATATGATTGACCCAACAAAAGTAGATATGAATCAATTGCCGAAGAAGTTTATAGATGGAGCCTTAGGTGCGTACGGTAAAGAGTTTTTTACTTTCGCATTTACTTCTGGGAACACTTTGGACTCTTTTGCTACTACACCCCAAATTATGAAAAGCATTTCCGGTTGGATTAGTGCGCAAGTAGAAGGTTATGAGAAGCAATTTGGAGCAATAGACATGAACCCACCTTCAATACAAAGTCCGATTCAAATGTCAGATTTAAAGTAAAAGCTCAAAACAAAAAAATTCTAAATAGTAGGCAAAACTCCGTCGCTCGCGAGCGACGGAGTTTTTGTTTTGCTAATCCGAGTGTTATAATTGCAACATGGATTTACCTGATATACCTCCTAACAGAGATCTCACTTATGTGGGTTATAGTACCTATCGAGACAAAAATCAACTTTTTGGAATTAAGCGCAAGGACAGGCGTCAGCATATTTATATTCTTGGAAAGTCTGGTACCGGTAAGTCGGTACTAATGTTTAACATGATCATTCAGAATATCTTAAACGGGGAAGGTGTCTGTGTAGTGGACCCTCACGGAGAGCTCGTAGAAGGTGTGCTTCAAGCTATTCCGCCACATCGAATCAAGGATGTGGTGTATTTCAACCCAGCGGATGTCGATTATCAGATTGGTTTCAATGTGCTTGAACTTGTGGATGCGAAATACAAGCACCTCGTAGCTTCCGGGCTTATGGGAATTTTCACCAAGATTTGGGCGAATGCTTGGTCTGCTCGTATGGAATACATTTTGAACAACTGTATTCTCGCCCTCCTCGATACTCCGGGCACCACGCTCCTTGGTATTCCAAGAATGCTCGTGGATAAAGATTATAGACAGAAAATAATAGGAAATTTGAAAGACCCAGTGATCAAGGCTTTTTGGATCCATGAATACGAGGCCTGGCAGGATAAATTTAGAAATGAAGCGATCGCACCGATTCAGAACAAAGTTGGCCAGTTCCTGTCTACTTCAGTCATTCGAAATATTGTTGGTCAGTCCAAAAGTACCATCAACATCTTCGACATGATGAACGAGGGCAAGATCTTCCTGGTGAACGTGTCCAAAGGCCGTATTGGTGAAGACAACTCCAAGCTCCTCGGAGGTATGATCATTACCAAGATTCAGCTCGCAGCCATGGAGCGTGTGCGTATTCCGGAAGACGAACGTAAGGACTTCTATTTGTATGTGGACGAATTCCAGAACTTCGTTACAGACTCTTTCGCATCTATTCTATCCGAGGCTCGTAAGTACCGTCTCAACCTCACCGTTGCGCACCAGTATACTGCACAGTTGGTAACAAAAGAAAGTTCTGCTATGCGTGACTCCATCTTCGGTAACGTAGGGACAATGATAGTTTTCCGCGTAGGTGCCGACGATGCGGACTTTCTAGAAAAAGAATTTATGCCAGAATTCGTTCCAGAAGACATAGTGAACTTACCGAACTACAAAATATATCTGAAACTTATGATTGATGGTGTGACGTCTCGGCCATTTTCGGCCAAGACGATGGCTCCACTTGTGAAAGGTGGCAATGAAGACATTGAACAAGAAGTGATTCGCTCATCCCGCGAGTTGTACTGCAAGTCACGAGAGGAAGCAGAAAAAGAAATAAATGATTGGAGTGGAATGGCGCTTGGCGATGGTAGTGGCAGTACTAGTGGAAATGTTTCTGGTAACAATAACAGTTACAGTACTGGGCCAGGAGGTGAGAGGTTTAAAGCGGTTTGTTCTACTTGTGGCAAAGAAACTGAAGTACCCTTTAAGCCGGAGCCTGGCAGACCAGTGTATTGTAAAGAATGTATAGCCAAAATTAAAGCAGGCGAGTTAAAGCCAGTCAAAAGTTCACCGACTCAGGTGAAGTATGATGAGACTAAATTCTTCAAACCACTTTCTGACTTGGGAATTGAGTTCCCGTCTACAGAAGTAGTAGTGAAAGAAGTAAAGCCGTCACCGATAGAAAAACCGAAAGAAATAATCAAAGAAAACATCGAAACACCTGTAGCTCCGCCTCAAATTAATCAAACAATACCACCTCGACCTGGAGTGCTGGGAGCAATCAAAAATGTTTTTGTAAAGAAGCCCCACGACACTGCTGGGCTCAAAGATATTTTAAATAAAGCACTTGCAGAGAATAAAATAGTTGAGAAAATACCTGAGGTTAAAAAAGAGGAACCCAAGCCAATTTCTTTGTCTGAGTTAAAACCGCAACCGCAGAAAGTAGGCGCACCAACAGATCGTTCAGCTAATGCGGACGCAATGAATAGTCTTAAAAGTATGATTGCAGAAAAGGTAGAAAAAGTTATCGAGCCTGTGAAGGTTGAACCTCCACGCATGGCCCCTGCCCCAGCACCTACCCCCATTCCAAAATTTACTCCACCACCTATAGTTCTGCAAACTAAAGCAGAAGTCAAAGTTGAACCTCGTACTAGCCCAGCACCGGCTCCAGTTAATCCTACTCCGCCACCTATTATGCAAACTCCACCGCCTGCGCCACCATCTTCAAGTTCAAATTATTTTAACCAAATAAGACAAGAAACCTCAAAGGTAAAAGAAATTCCAGAAGATGTATTAAGGAGGATTTTAAATAGTGATGAATAGTGAAAATAAAAAATGCACAAAATGTTTTACTGAGTTTGTTTTAGATCAGAACGATCTTTCGTTTTACGAAAAAATGAAAGTTCCGAATCCAAATGTCTGCCCAGATTGCCGTTTCAAAATGCGCGCTATGTTTCGAAATGAAACCACCCTCTATTCAGGGCGTAAGTGCGACCTGTGTAGTAAAGGCATTGTAACTATGTACAATCCAAAAGCACCTTACACAATATACTGTTATGATTGCTTTTATTCAGAGAAATGGGATGCGAGAGACCATGCACAAGATTATGATTTTTCTAGAAGTTACACCGAACAATTGGAAGAACTGTTTCTAAAAGTCCCAAAAGTTGCTCTCTATTTAACCTCCGGCTATGGCGAGAATGTTAACAGCGAGTATGTGAACATGGCTAGCGGTTGCAAAAATTGCTACTTAGTATTTAACACAGGACCGGCAGAAGAGCTTCTTTATTCCAGAGGAATGCGCAAAGGCGTGAATTCCTCTGATTTATATTTCGGGGTGGCTACTGATAGGTGTTATGAGTCTATTAATATTCAAGAATCCTACGGCACAACCCACTCGCAAAACGTTGTGAACTGTGTAGATTCCCATTTTATTTTAAACGGTAGAGGGCTTGCCAATTGCTTTGGCTGTGTGAATTTAAGCAACAAAAGTTGTTACTTTTTCAACCAACCTCTTAATCCAAAAGATTACAAAGATCGCGTAGATCAAATCCTTGGGAGCTACGGAGCGACGATGCAGGCAAAGGAAAGCTTCGAAAAGTTTGCGATGAATTTCCCTCACCGAGAAAACAATAATTTTAAAACTACTGATTCCACAGGGGATTATCTTTCTGAATGTAAAAACGTGAGAGACTCCTTTGAAGTTTTTCAATCCGAAGATTGCAGGTATATGTTTTCAACTAAACTTATCAAAGATTCAATGGATGTTATTGGCTACGGTACCAACTGTGAACGCTTGCTGGACTGTGTTGCCACCGGATTTTCATCCAATTGTATTGGCACTTACGGAGCTGAGAATTCGCAAAATATCCTGCACGGATTCTACCTCAAGAGCTGTGTAGATTGTATTGGGTGTGATGCATTAAAAAATGGAAAGTACTCTATCTTCAATAAACAATACGAAAAGGAAGAATACGAAAAAATACGTAGAATTATTATTCGAGAACTTATCGAGAAGGATCTGTACGGACTAATGATACCGCAAAAATTAGCACCATTCGCCTACAACGAAACCATAGCTCATGATAACTTTCCTCTGACCAAAGAAGAAGCCCTTAAACAAGGTTTCCGCTGGGAGGACGACATTCAGAAGACTGAAGGTAAAGCAACCATAATGCCAGAAGGCATCCCTGACGACATAAACGATGTATCTCCCAATATCACCAAAGAAATTTTACAGTGCATAGACTGCAATAGAAATTACAGAATTACGGAGCAGGAGCTAATGTTTTATCAAAAAGTACTTTTACCTATTCCTAGAAAGTGTTTCTATTGTCGCCACCAAGACCGCATTATCCGCCGTGGGCCGTACAAATTTTGGAATCGAAATTGTGCAAAGTGCGATAAAGGCATCGTTACAAACTATGCACCAGAGCGTTCCGAGATAGTTTACTGCGAGAAGTGCTATCAACAAGAAGTTTACTAGCCTTTGGCTCATTGATCAAGATTGCGGAAACTTAATAAATCCTTATAATATAAAGGTGAAAACTGAATCTAATAATATGCCGTGGAGAGATGTGCCGAAAGCTATTTGGTATTTTCTTGAAAAAGACAGAAAGAGATTCACTTGGTTTTTTAGCATCCTTTCTGTTGTTCTAATCTACAATCTAGTTCCTGCGTTTATTGTAGGCAGAATTGTTGATTTTTTTACAAATTACTCTAAAGGAGAATCTTTAAAACCTTTTTATTTTTATATTGTTTTTCTCGGTGTAAGTTACGTAATTATTTCAACAATACGCCTATATTGTAAGCAGAATATTGTTACTATGGGTCAAAAGTCTAGGACAAGAGTTAGGATATGGGGCTTTGAACGACTAACAGAATTTTCTCTTGAATGGCATAACAAAGAAAATACAGGTAATAAGCTTCAACGTATTTTTACGGGAGCAGATTCCATTAAAAGTTCAATAGACATTTTGTCGGAAAAGTTAACAGGCGTTGCTGTTAATATGACAGGTTCTTTGATCGTTTTTCTTTTCGTCGACATTAAGTTATTTATTCTGATTGTCCTGTATGTCGGGGGAACTATCTTGATAGAATTTACTTTAGGCAAGAAACTTTTTAGACTCAGTAACGAGTTTAATCAACTGAATCAGTCAGCAGGTGGTGTTTATGTGGAGTCAGCAACAAACATGCTTTCAATCAAAGCATTGGGTGGTGAGGGTGGTGTAAACGAGCGTGTAGCAAACAAAGAAGAAAAGTCTAGGGATATCGCGATAGAAAGGCAAGAGGCTTTTTATACGAAATGGTTTTTCTTTCAATTTGTTAATGGTACGACCCTGGCGATATTTTTATTGTTAGTTGGACAAGGGGTTGTTCACGAGACTATGACAATAGGACTTATTGTAGTATTTTTCACTTATTTTATGAAACTAAGAGACAATTTAGGTGATTTAAGTGATTTACACACTACTCTTTTGGATATTCGTTCAGGTATTGGACAGATGATGCCGATTTTTAAAGAAACAGAATTTATTAAAACTGGCAATGAAAAGTTCCCTGCAAGTTGGGATAAGATCGAGTTGACGAATGCCCTGATGGAATATCAGTCCAATCAAGTGGGGTTGAAAGACTTTAATTTAATCTTAGAAAGAAATTCTAAAGTTGGTATTGCAGGGTCCTCTGGCTCAGGTAAATCTACCCTTACTAAAGTTATCCTCGGTCTTTATTCATTAAAGTCTGGTGAATTTAGGATAGGGGAGAAAAGCTATTATTCTATTGCCCACAACGAGACTCTTAGTAATATAACGGTAGTTTTGCAGGAAACTGAGCTTTTCAATCTATCTTTACTTGAAAACATTACCATGATGCGTCCCGTTGATCAGAAGCTTCTGAACCTAGCGATTGAAATTTCTCAGTTACAAGGGATTATAGACAGATTGCCTGAGGGTGTCGAAGCTACAATAGGGGAGAAGGGTTACATGCTCTCCGGTGGTGAGCGTCAGCGTTTAGGTATTGCACGAGCAATATATAAAAACGCTCCGATAATTATTTTAGACGAGGCGACTTCATCACTAGACTCGGAAACAGAAAGTAAAGTTATGGAGAAGCTCCTTGGTGAATACGGCAAGGATAAAACGTTTCTGATTGTTGCTCATCGATTAGGCACTTTGAAATACACCGACAGTATTGCGGTAATGGAGCGGGGAGAAGTCGTTGAAAACGGAAGCTATAACGAACTCATGAATAATTCAAAAAGCCTATTTCACAAAATGAATCAGGAGCAAAAAGTTTCTGATAAATAGAATGATCTCATGACCCTACTTTCAGTAATAAAATTTTTACCTCAAATAATTATGTTTTTATGTGTGTTGGCCTACACAGTTATTTATTTAGTAGGTATAAAAAATGGAAAAGTTAAGCCCGTTCTAGCCACGTGGATTTTCTTTTCATTTGCAACTTTTCTTAGTATTGTTACAAATTTTAAGGAGAGTGGTGTACAAGGTTTGCTAGCTAATTCTTATAATCTTGTTGATACGCTTTCAGTATTTATCATATGTTCAGTGATTATATTTAAGAAAGACTCTCGAAAAGTGTTTAATAAGTTAGAAAGATGGTGTCTAAGTTCCATTATTTTTATATTCATTGCGTGGCTTATAACTGGTCAAAATGTTTTAGCACATCTGGCTATTCAAGCGATGCTCATTATTGCCTATTTACCTACACTGCTACAATTATGGAAAGCCACAGAAAATACCGAATCTATTGGAATGTGGTCCCTTAACTGTGTGGCTTCGACTTTCGGTTTAGTTGAACCATTAAGAACAATGTCGTTCCTGCCTATAGTTTATGGTTCGCGGTCTGCTATTTCAACTTTTATTGTAGTTGTCCTTATTTTGAGATTAAAATACAAAAACAAAAATTAGATTCCATGTACAGCTCGATAGGTGGCGATAATTGCCGCGGTTTCACCGCGGAGAGTGAGTGGTCCGAGCGAGGATACCGTGTAGCCAGTTTCTTTAGCTAATTTAATTTCATTTTCTGTAAATCCACCTTCTGGCCCGACGAAAATAGATACAGAGTGCCCACCCGAGGCGTTGCCTCGGGTGGGCATATAGTCTTCATCCCCTAAGTGAAAGATTACTTTCTCATTATTTGCTTTACCATGCTCTACGGCTTCAGTAAAACCCATTGTTTCTAAAAGTTTAGCCACTATACTTCTACCTGACTGTTCGCTTGCTTCACGAATTATTTTGTTCAACCTTTCCATGTTGAGTCCAGTTTTAATAGTTCTGTCAGTGATGACGGGAATTATATGTGATACTCCACACTCTACTGCTTTCTGAACTGAGAGTTCAAAGTTTTCTTTCTTAAGAATTGCCAAATACAAACTCACATTTCGGCTGCTTCCAGCGATAGTTTTTATGTCCAAAACTTTAACCATTATTTTATCTTTCGTTATCGAAACTATTTCAGCTTCTGCCTCGCGACCTTGCCCATCAGAAAGAATTATATGTCCACCCACTTCTAACCTCAAAACCAGTTTAATTTGCTTGATAGTTTCCGGATCTGTAATTTCTAAAGCGTCTCCTGAAAGGTTGTATTGTCCAATAAATCTATGTAATTTCATGCCTATATGATACACTGCAAGTATATAAAATCAAACTATTATGGAAACTCGACCCTGTCAGAATTGTAAGCAAAATTTCACCATTGAAGAGGAAGACTTCTCATTCTATGAGAAGATGAAAGTTCCGCCACCTACTTTTTGTCCATTTTGTAGATACAAGCGCCGAATTATTTGGAGAAATGCCCACAATCTTTTCCGGTCAATAGAAGTAATAACTAACAAGGAAGTATTTACGGGTATTCCTCCCCAATCTAAACTAATTTTATACGAGCAGTCCTACTGGAACAGTGATAACTGGGATCCTCTCATATACGGGGTCGAGTATGATTTCTCTGTTCCATTTTTTAGAGAATTCCACAACCTTTTCTTGAGTGTTCCGTACCAATCTAAGTCAATGCAAAGATGCATAAATTCTGACTATTCAAATATGTGCGACGATATGAAGAATACTTACTTATGCTTTAACGCTACATTTATGGAAGACTGCGCATATTGTTGTAATGGTAGTGCCTTGAAAAAATGCTTTGACATGACGAGTTGCTATAATGATGAGCTTTGTTATGAAAATGTCAGAGTAGACAAAAGTTATAATACAATCGGTTCGGTGATGTCTGAAAGTTGTGTAGATGTTTGGTTTTCAAAAAATTGTGTTGGTTGTACAAATGTTTTTGGTTGTGTAAATCAAAGGCACTCAACATATAAAATTTTTAACATTCAGTATTCAAAAGAAGATTATTTTAAGAAACTCGAATCATTTGCATTAGATACATGGGATGGGTTTGACGACGCACAAGTAAAAGCACAAGCTTTCTGGGTGGAATTCCCAATCAAATACATGTTGGGCTTCAGAAACCATGATGTTTTAGGAGAAGACATCAAAGATAGTAAGAATGTAAAATATTCTTATATTGTGCAGGCAGGGGAAAATCTAAAATATGTACAAGATGTGCCTTTCGGTGGTGCAAGCAACTCGTATGATTATACCTGCTGGGGAGTAGACGCTACGCAGATTTACGAATGTATGACCTGTGGCGAGCAAGTAGATCAGCTTAAATTTTGTTTTGAATGTTGGCCCGGGTGCCAGGAGCTAGAGTATTGTATGAATATGCGACGTTCTAAAAGTTGTTTCGGATGTGTAGGGCTCAAAGATAAGCAGTATTGTGTTTTTAACAAACAATATTCAAAAGAAGAATATTTCGTTTTGGTTCAAAAAATCAAAGAGCACATGAATGAACTGCCTTTTACCGACAAAATGGGCAACATATATAAATATGGAGAATTCTTTCCGGTTGAGTTTTCTCCATTTGCATATAACGAAACACTTATCCAGGATCAATTTCCATCAAATAAAGAAATCGTAGAAAAGGAAGGTTTTATTTGGAGAGAGTCTAGCAGAAAAGAATATGAAACTACCCTAAGGTCTAGTGATTTGCCCCAGTCTCTTGCAGACACAACAGAAGATATTACCAAGGAAGTGATAGAATGTTGGGACTGTAAAAGAGCATATAGAATTAATCTTAACGAATATAGTTTTTTAAAAAATTTAAAATTACCCTTGCCGAGAAGTTGTATAGATTGCAGATTTGCTAAAAGACAGAAGTACATGGTCCCTCCGCTCCTTAAGCACAGCTCTTGTATGTGCTTGGATGAAAGCTCGAAGGATTCAATATACCAAAATATTCAAAGTCACGATCATCATGGTGAAGGTCCTTGCTCTAATACTTTCGAAACCGCCTATGATATCGATAAAGAAATAATCTACTGTGAGAAATGCTATCAAAAAGAAGTTTACTAGCCTCCGACTTGGGTGTATTAAACTACAAAATTAAATGCTAAAATAAGAACAACATGGGAAAGCCCAATCGAGTTCAGATAATTAAATACGGTCCACCACCACCAGAGCTTCCAGTGTTCGGGAAAGTGAAACCTGAAGAGGTTTCTTTTATTGGGCGGACGAATTATGTAGCATCTCTTGAAGAAAAGAAATTCATCTTCGGTATCAAGCGCGTGGATCGCAGGCGTCATCTCTACATCATCGGTAAGTCCGGAGTAGGGAAGACTAAGCTTCTGGAGCTTATGCTCCGCCAGGATGTGACGTATGGTCACGGTCTTTGTTTGATCGACCCGCATGGCGACGTTATTGACGCCATGCTCGATTATATTCCGAAGGATCGAATTGAGGATGTATGTATCATTGATCCATCCGACAGAGACTTTCCGGTTTCATTCAACCCACTTGCAAATGTTGATCCGCAATTTAAGTTCCAACTTACTCAGGGACTCATTGAGGTCTTGCAGAAGCAGTTCGGCTCCAACTGGGGTCCGCGCTTGGAGCATGTATTCCGGTTCACTTGTCTTGCACTTCTCGACTATCCTCATGCCACTATGCGTGGCATGATCTCGATGCTTACTGACAGAAACTACCGTCAGAAAGTGGTGGAATATATTCAAGACGATATGGTGAAAAGGTTCTTCGCTATAGAATTTGCCGACTGGTCCGAGAAGTTCGACACGGACGCTATTATTCCGCTCGTCAACAAGCTCGGGCAATTCCTTTCGGATCCACTGCTCCGCAACATCTTCGGTCAGAAACAAAACAAAATAGATATCAGCGAGTTGATGAATACAAAGAAGATTATCTTCATCAATCTTTCAAAAGGAAAGATCGGAGAAGAAAATTCAAGCTTCTTTGGATCCATGTTCTTGACCAAAATTAAACAAGCAGGTATGGAGCGCGCGAATATTCTTGAGAAAGACAGAAATGACTTTTATATTTACGTAGACGAGTTTCAAAACATCGTGACTCAGACATTCGAGAACATCCTCTCCGAGGCTCGCAAATACGGACTCAACCTCACCATGGCGCACCAGTACGTGGGGCAGATCAACCCCAAGATCTACCAAGCTGTGCTTGGTAATACTGGAAGTATTATTTCTTTCCGTGTAGGTGGAGAAGATGCTACTAGGCTCAAGCCCGAGTTCGACCCGCTCTTCGGAGTCAAAGACATGATTAACCTTGCAGTGGGGGAAATCTATATCAAGATGACCATTGATGGAGAATCCTACGACCCGTTTTCAGCGGAGACATTGCGAGTTCTACCAGCAACGCATCCATCATATAAAGAAGAAATCATCGCCGCATCGCGCAGGAAATACTCCATACCAAAGGACGATGCGCAGAAGCTCATAGCTGAAGAAGAAGCAACTATCATCAGAAGTAAGGAAGAAAAAGAAGCTATCTCTGGTAAGAAAGATGACAAAAAAGAAGAAGCCAAAGCATCACAAGAAGCAGAACCGATGATCTAAAGAATTATTGTTTTTACGCTTACAAATTTGGTTTTTCGGGGAAAATCTGCTAATATACCTATATGGCTAAAGATTATTATGAAACATTGGGTGTAGAGAAAAACGCCTCAAAAGATGAGATAAAGAAGGCTTTTTACAAGCTGGCGCACAAGTATCATCCTGACAAAAAGGAGGGAGATGAAAAAAAATTCAAAGAGGTGAATGAGGCGTACCAGACTCTCTCAGATGACGCTAAACGCTCGAAATACGACCAATTCGGAGCCGGTTATGAAAACATGGGTGGCGGCCAAGGGTACGGACAGCAAGGCGGATTCGGCGGAGGATTCGAAGGCTTCGACTTTTCCGGTTTCCAAAATGGTGGGATGGAATTTGACCTGAATGATATCTTTAGCGACTTTTTCGGTGGAGGCGGAGGTGGTAGACAGCAAGCACGTCGTGGACGCGACATTTCTACAGAGATTCAAATTTCATTTTCCGATTCTATTTTTGGTGTGAACAGAAAAATTTTAATAACGAAAACTTCGAGTTGTAACACTTGTCATGGGTCTGGAGCAAAGAAAGATACTAGGATGGAAAAGTGTAAGACTTGTAACGGTCAGGGCAAGCTTCATGAAGCAAAGAGAACAATACTAGGAACTATTTCAACTACCAAAGTTTGTGACACATGTTTCGGTGCTGGTGAAGTGCCGAAAGAAGTTTGTGACACCTGTAAAGGTAAAGGAGTTCTCCGAAGAGAAGAAGAAATTTCTATCGCAGTTCCGGCAGGAATACGTGACGGAGAAATGGTTCGGATGACAGGTATGGGGGAGGCTATTTCTAAAGGCACCACCGGGGACTTGTACATCAAGATCAACGTTATCCCGCACCCAGTCTTCAAGCGTGACGGTAATGACCTTGTGATGGATTTAAATTTGAAACTCTCAGATGCATTACTAGGGACTAAATATCCGATCAAGACCTTGGATGGAGACATTGAGGTGACTATTCCCGAAGGAGTCTCTATGAATGAAATTTTAAGGGTCAAGGGTAAGGGCGTACCGAACAATAAAACCAAGCGCGGCGACCTTTTGATTCGGCTCAATATCAAACTTCCAACTAAACTTTCTCGTAAATCTCGCGAGTTGATAGAAGAGCTTAAAAAAGAAGGCATATAATCTATGTCACATTTATTTACATCAGAATCTGTTTCCGAAGGGCATCCAGACAAGATAGCGGATCAAATATCCGATGCTATTGTCGATAACTTTTTAGCTTTTGACCCACAGTCCAAGGTCGCCTGCGAGACGCTAGTCACCACTGGGCAAGTCGTGGTAGCCGGGGAAGTGCGTTCACACGCATATCTCGACATTCAGCACATCACTCGTGAAGTTATCAAGAAAATAGGCTATACCAAAAGTGAGTACATGTTTGAGGCGAATTCCTGCGGGGTGCTTTCGGCTATTCACGAACAGTCTCCGGACATATCTCAAGGCGTAGTAAAAAGTAAAAAAGAAGACCAAGGCGCTGGCGACCAAGGCATGATGTTCGGCTATGCTACAGATGAGACATCTAACTACATGCCACTACCACTCGATATTGCAAACAAAATTCTACTCGAGTTAAAATCACTTCGTAAAGAAAATAATAAAATTAAATATCTACGCCCAGATGCAAAATCTCAAGTAACTTTGGAATACAACGACGAAGGTAAGCCTGTTCGTGTGCACACTATCGTAGTTTCTACTCAGCATGATGATTTCGATACTGAAGAAAAAATGTTAGTAAAGATTAAAAAAAATGTTGTAGAAATATTAATGCCAAAAGTAAAAGCGCATTATAAGCATTTACCCAACCTTTTTGATTCTAAGATTAAGTATCACATAAACCCCACCGGCAAATTCGTCATCGGCGGCCCCCACGGCGACACCGGGCTTACGGGCAGAAAGATCATCGTTGACACCTATGGTGGCAAAGGCGCTCACGGTGGGGGAGCATTCTCCGGTAAAGACCCTTCCAAAGTAGATAGAAGTGCTGCTTATGCAACCAGACATATTGCCAAGAACATTGTGGCAGCTGGAGTGTGTTCAGAAATCTTGGTTCAAGTTTCCTACGCAATAGGTGTCAAAGAACCGCTTAGTATCAATGTGAACACTTTTGGAACTACGAAAGCTGATTTAACTGACACGCAGATAGCTCAAAAGATATCAAAACTTTTTGATATGACCCCGTACGGCATCGAAACTCGCCTTAAATTAAGGAACCCAATTTATTCCGAAACTGCCAGCTACGGCCACATGGGTCGCAAGAATGAAATAGTCACAAAAATATTTAAAAATTCAGAAGGTAAAACAATCACCAAAAAAGTAGAACTTTTCACTTGGGAGAAATTGGACTACGTTGCTAAAATTAAGAAAGAGTTTAATATAAAATAAATTATTTTATATACTCTTTTTTAACCAAAAGCTCTGCGTTTAAGATTCCTCCACCGGCGGCTCCTCGTACTGTATTGTGGGATAACGCTACGAATTTGTAGTCGAACACGTTACAGTCGCGCAGACGACCCACGGTGACAGCCATGCCTTTGTCAGTATCACGATCCTTGCTTGGCTGGGGGCGGTTGTCTTCAGTTCGATAGACTATCGGTTGGACAGGGGCGAAGGGAAGCTCTAGTTCTTGTGGAACGCTTTTGAAGTTTTTCCAAATTTCTAATATTTCTTCTTTGCTCGGCTTCTTATCTTTAAATAAAATATTTACGCTTGCAGTGTGTCCATCCGTCACCGGCACCCGAGTACAGGTTGCAGAGATTTTTAATCCATCTCTGTCTACAAACTTTCCATCCATAATTTTTCCTAAAATCTTCAAAGGCTCTTTTTCTGTTTTTTCTTCCTCGCCGCCTATGAAGGGCACAATGTTGTCTATCATGTCGAGGCTGGGCACACCCGGGTAGCCGGCGCCAGAGACTGCTTGCATGGTGGTGATCATGATTTTCTCGATAGGGTAGCCGGCTTTTTGCAAAGCGTAGATCGGAGTAAGGTAGCTTTGGATCGAGCAGTTGGGTTTGACTACAATAAAACCTTTGTTCCAGGCATGATTTTCCTGCTGAATTTTTAGCATGTCTGTGTGGTCGGCATTTATTTCTGGCAAAAGCATAGGCACATCTTCTGTCCATCGGTTCGCAGAAGCATTCGAGACAACAGGAAGCCCCGCTTCAGCGTATTTCTTCTCAGTTTCCTTGATGAGTTCTTTATCCGGCATTTCGAAAGCAGAAAAGACAAAGTCGCATGCTTCTTTTGCTTTCTCAACATTCATCACATCTTCTACCACAAGTCGGGCTACAGTTTTCGGGACTGGGGAATGCATCTGCCAACGGCCAGCTACAGAGTCAGAGTATTTCATTCCTGCAGAATTCGCTGATGCTGCCACGTATGTTACTTCAAACCAAGGATGATTCTCTAGTAACCTGATATAATTTTGCCCCACCATTCCTGTCGCACCCAATATTCCTACTTTTATTTTTTTCATTTATTTTATAAATTTCTTATGTAACGCATTAATAATTTTATCTATATCCTGCTCTTTGATGATAGCTTCAATTCTAGTGCAGTTTTTATACAAGAACGCACTGATCTCTAGGTCTGTTTTCATTTTAATCAGCATCACATTAAATTCATTTACGTCTTTTACATTGAAATTACCCACAAGGTAAATCATTGATACTGAATGCATGTCTACTTCTTTTACCTTCTTGTTAATTTCATCAAACACCACATCTGCCTTGCCATTGGCGTTGTCCGCAACTATTTGGATGCTGTACTGAGTATTGCTAATGAGTATTATGTCTACTTTATTTTTAAAAAATGCATTACTGCTTATTGCTAACAGGTCGTTTTCTTTTTTGTTCTCATCAGTAATAGTGAAAAGAACTAAGTCTTTTTTGTAGCTGACAATCTTGGTCCCGTGTTTCAATTTGCTGGTCTGGCCTACAGTTGTTTTCTGTTTCGGGTCAGCCAAAGAAGTGATTTCGATGGGGGTATTGAACATTTTTACATACTGGATAGCCTTGTCATGGATTATTTTCCCTGCTTCTTCGGCTTCCTGGTAACTGATGAATGGAATAGTTTTAGCATTTTTAACGATTTTTGGATTGGCAGACATAACTCCGCCTACGTCCTTCCAAAGAATCACTTTCTCAGCACGAAGCACAGCACCAATGAAACAAGCAGTCGTGTCTGTGCCTCCGCGACCAAGGGTTGTGGTCTCTCCTTTTTTATTCATTCCTGTAAATCCTGGGATGACCGGTACTATATTTATATCTTTAAAGATCTTTTGAATACTTTTCTCGGATTGAGCGTAAAAGATATTAGAGTTTTTAAAATTATCATCAGTGAGAATTCCTAAATCTTCGGCGTAAAAAACTTGTGAGGCAACACCTAGGTTTTTTAAATATACTGAAAATAAATTTGCAGAAAGTTTTTCCCCATATGAAATAATTGCATCTTCTTCTTTGTTGGTTATTTCTATTTTAGAAAAAGTTTGTAATTTTTTTTCTAAATCGTTGAAAGTTTTAATTAGTAGGATGGTAGCAGCTATTCTGTTTTCCTGAGATAGGTTTATGTCTAGGAGGGTTTGGGTGTGTTTTTCTTTGAGTTTGTCGAGAAGTTTCCTGTAGTCTTTCTTTTCTTTGAGTGAATTTGAAATACCAATGAGCTCGTCGGTAACTCCAGGTAAAGCCGAGACTACAACGACAGGCGAAAAGCCAGCTTTTATTTCTTCTTTGATTCGGTCCTCGATGAAAGGGATTAGGTTTTTCTTTAAAATCCCTCCCCCGAATTTGTTTACGATTATGCTCTTTTTGGACATTTTTCCATTATACCCTTTTTTACTTGGAAATAAAGAGTTTTTGTTGACATACCAGGCAGAAATAGTACACTTACAGTGTTTATTATTGGGTTATTATTTAATTTTTTAATACAAAATGTCAAAAATACTTGTAATAGGTTGTGGAAATGTGGGTTCCGTAGGTCTGCATAAGATGGCACAATTTCCGAAAGTTTTTTCTGAAATTCATGTGGTGTCTAGAACACTCAAGAAGCTCGAAACTGTGCGGGATTCTGTCTCGAAAAAAAGTAAAGGGAAAGTTAATCTCCAGATTCATGTTGCAAATGTTGGTGAGCAAGGTGTTTTTTTGAAATTACTTCATGAAGTCCAGCCTGTCCTCGTCGTCAACTGGGGTTCTCCTTATGATAACTTGGTAGTAATGGATGCGTCTCTGGCATATGGCGTAAACTATATCGATACCGCCTGTTTTGAGGAGCCGGACAAATACGGCTTTTCCTACAAAGAACAGCTCGCAAAGAATGATGACTGGAAGAAGAAGGGCATGCTTGCAATTTTAGGCTCTGGTTTTGATCCGGGAGTTTCCAACATCTACTCTGCATACGCGCGGGATTATCTTTTCGACAAGATAGACACCATCGACATCCTCGACTGCAATGGCGGTAGCAAAGACAAGAAAATAAAATTCGCTCCGAACTTTGACCCAGAGATTAATCTCCGCGAGCTTATCCTGCCGATTGAGTATTGGAAAAATGGTAAATGGGTCAAGCGCGGAAAGCTGATTGACGAAGATGCTGCATTTTTTGAATTTGATTTTCCGGAAGCAGGGAAGTTTACTCCGTACCTTATGTACCACGAGGAGCTTGAAACTATTCCAAAGCACATTCCAGGCCTCAAGCAAATTCGTTTTTGGATGACTTTTTCTCCGGCTTATTTGACATATCTTCGCGTGCTGTATGAAGTAGGCATGACCCGCATCGACGAAGTGGACTACGAAGGCAAGAAAGTTGTGCCAGTTAAATTCTTGAAGAAAATTTTGCCAACTGGGGATGATTTCAATAGGAGTTACAAAGGCAAAACCAACATTGGTAACATTATTTCCGGTACTAAAGACGGCAAGAAAAAGGTAATGTATCTTTATAATGTTTGTGACCACCAGAAAGCTTTTAAGGAAACGAATGGAAATGCGATTGGCTACACCACTGCAATCCCGACTGTCACCACCGCCAAGCTCGTCCTCGAAGGCAAGTGGAGTGGCATGGGTGTGAAAAATACCGAAGATAAATCACTTGACTCTAAAATCTACTTAGAAGAAATGGCAAAAGTTGGCCTTGCTACGGTTATTAAAAAACTTAAGGATTTACCAAAGGCACTAAAGAAGGATTATTAAATATGAAAGAAGCAGAAAAATTCGTGGAACCATGGGTGACCGAGGAGGGGTGGAATAAAGAGGATTTTAATAAAGTCCCTACGCCTGCATACGTTGTCAGCGAAGCGCACTTGGAAAAGAATTTTAAGATTCTTGACCAGGTACAAAAGGATACTGGAGCGCGGATACTTATGGCACTCAAGGGGTTTTCGATGTTCTCAACTTTTCCATTGGCGAAGAAATACCTCTCTGGCTCGGAAGCAAGCTCAGTCAATGAAGCTCGACTTGGTAGAGAAAAATTTGGAAAAGAATTGCATGTATTTTCTCCGTCGTATACCAAAGAAAATATTAAAGAATATTTGAAATATGCGGACCATCTAGTATTTAATTCCTTTTCGCAGTGGGGTGATTTTAAAAGGGTTGTAGAAAAGTTCAATAAGAAAAATAAAAAACAAGTGTCTTGCGGTATTAGGGTAAATCTGGAACATAGAGAGGCAGAAGTAGAGGCTTATGACCCATCGAAACCAAATTCACACTTCGGAGTGACTCTGAAAGAGTTTCAAAAAGATAATTTGTTTGGACTCGAAGGTCTGCACTTTCATAATCTCTGTGAGCTTGGTGCAGATGCGTTAGAACGTAGCCTAAAAGTTTTTGAAGAAAAGTTCAGCGAATTTTTACCCCAAATGAAATGGGTAAATTTCGGCGGAGGGCATCATATAACTCGTGATAATTATGATAGATTCTTGCTGACAAACATTATTTTAGGCTTCAAAGATCGTTATCCTCATTTGACTGTGTATCTTGAGCCAGGGGAAGCTACGGCACTGAACGCTGGAGTACTTGTGGGCTCTGTGGTAGACATATTAAAGAATGAAATGGATATAGCAGTGTTGGATGTGTCGCCGACCTGCCACATGCCAGACGTGCTCGAGATACCGTATTTGCCTAGAATCTTAGGAGTAGAATTCGGACATACCGATCATGATAAAAACGTGTACCGGCTTGTAGGACCCACATGCCTCACGGGCGACATCATTGGGGATTATTCTTTCGAAACACCTCTCCAAATAGGCGACAAGCTCATTTTCCTAAATATGGCAATTTATACTATGGTCAAGAATAATACCTTCAACGGCGTCGATCTACCTTCGATTGCTTTAATGGATAAGAAAAAGAAAATTAAAGTTATTAAAAAGTTTGGGTACAAAGATTTTAAAGAAAGGCTTTCATAAAAAATGAGTGAAACTTACATACCAACGATAAAACAGAATATTCTAGAAGAAAATGAACCCAAATTTTTAAAAGACGACAGATTTCTGGAATTCCTTACAACCAAAGAAGTAAGTCTTGCTGAGTACAAGAATAATTTTATTGAGATGTGGAAATTACCAGCTAGTTTATACGTTGGTTTCCATAATTCTTTCAGTTCCAGTTTTTCCAAAGAAAAAGCTGAAGGATATTTGAACGCAAGCCGGACCAGAGAGCCAGAGTCTGATCAAAACACATTGATTGACTTACTGATAAAACTTCTCGCAACACTCGAGCCAATCACCGTAGGACAGTTATTAAAAGTTTTTAGGGAAATTAAAAGAAATCCATCTTAACTCAGAAATTAAAGGGATAATTAAATTAATTTATGCAAAATAAAAGAATAATTTTAGCTTCGACTTCACCGAGACGCAAGGAACTACTCGCAAAAACAGGTTTACTTTTTGAAGTCCTGCCTGGTTCTTATGAAGAGGATATGAGTCTGCCTATGTCACCTACAGAATTGGCAAAGTATTTATCAAAAGGGAAAGCAGAGGCAGTGGCAACTGAAAATCCCGAAGCGGTGGTCATAGGAGCTGACACTTTTTTGTCCTTTGAGGGGCAGGTCTTAGGAAAGCCTCATACAAAAGAAAGAGCAAAAGAAATGCTAAATATGCTAAACGGGAAACAGCATTCAGTTATCACGGGTGTGACTGTGATAGAAAAAGCGAGCGACAAAATTATATCCGAGACCTTTGAATCAAAAGTTACTTTTAAAAATCTGACTGATGAGGAGATAGATCGATATATTGCTACCGGTGAACCTCTCAATAGAGCTGGAGCATATGCCATTCAAGGAGGAGGTGATAAATTCATAGAAAAAATAGAAGGAGATTATGATCTTATTGTCGGTCTGCCGGTTCTAGAAGTTGTGAAAATTTTAAAAGATTTTGATATTCATGTTGAGTAAATTTTTTAAAAAATAAATCATTATGCTAATTACATTAATACGACATTCAAAAACCAAGCTAGAGAAAGATATACCAAATGTTCTTTGGAATTTAACCGAGGAAGGCGTAGAACTTGCCCAACAACTCAGCTTAAAACAAGAAATTAAGGATGTTAATGTCCTCTACTCAAGCTTGCAAACAAAAGCCCTGCACACTTCTATTTTACTTGCCAAGGATAACTACATCCCCCTAAAAACCAATCCAGATTTAACCGAGCTTACTTCAATAACACAAAACTTTATTGAAAATTTTGAAAGTGAGGTGAAGAAACTGTATTACGGTGAGACTGAAAGGATAAATGAAGGTGAAAGTATTAAGGAAGGACTCCTTAGATTTAACCACGCCATAGAGGAAATAGTGAAAGTGGAGAAGGACGCATCAAATATCGGCATTGTAGCCCATGGTAACATCTTGTCTATTTTTTCCGCTCAATTCATAGATATGTCACCCTACGAAATCCACTATATAATAAAGATGCCGGATATAGCTATATTGGATTGGGACAGTAAGAAATTTATTAAGTTTTTCGGAGATCTATCATGATAAAAGCAATTTGTTTTGATCTGGATGGTGTGTACTTTACCGGGGCAGGCAAGCAGGCTTTCCACAAAGCGTTAGTTGAATTGTCTGGTGACGAAGAGAAGGTTATCCATGTGTTGTACAAATCGCCAGAAATGCTTCAGTTCGTAACTGGTAAATTGAGTGAAGATGAACTTTGGTTATTTGCGCGGAATTACTTGAATCTAACCTTAACAAATAAAGAATTTGAAACATTATGGATTAAAGAATACGAAATAGACCAGGAAGTAAGAAGCGTGGTATTGAAAGCCAAAGAAAAAGGATACATAACTTGTGTTTGCTCGAACAACAATATAGTCAGGATTAGAGCCCTGCAAGAAAGATTCAATTTTCTAGAAGATTTTGATGTAAAAATATTCTCATACGAAACAGGCTTGGTAAAATCAAATAAAGAACTTTTTCAAATACTAATAGATAAATCTGGTGTTAAACCAGAAGAAATAGCGTATTCTGATGATAAAGAAGAAGTACTGGGTGGTGCAAAGGAATTAGGAATAAATGCTTTTGTGTATGAAAACTTCGAGCAATTTTTAGGAGAGCTAAAAAAGCTAGGAGTGGATTTAAAATCATAGAAAATTTGGTAACAAAAATTTAAAAGAGAGGCTTTCTTAAAGAACCTAGCTAATATATAATTCACATATGCCAGGAATATTTGGTTGCGCAGTAGAGCCAATTGTAGAAAAGAATGGATTAATACTTATAGGACAACGATCCTGGACTCTTGATCATGCCCCAGGTGAATGGGAAACTTTAACTGGAAGGGTTGAAAAGGATGAAACTTTTGAAGACGCTGCAAAAAGAGAGATAAAGGAAGAAGTTGGTCTGGAGATAGAAGTAGTAAAGCCATACGGAACATTTCATTTCTATCGTGGTCCGGGGAAAGTTGAACATTTAGGTGTTTCTTTTTGGTGTAAATATATATCAGGTGAAGTTGTTTTAGACACAAACGAACAGATTGATTTTAAGTGGTTAACACCTGATGAAGCAATAAAGTTAATAAAAAACGAAAACATAAAGACTTCATTGCAAAAATTCAAAGAAGTTTTTTCGCACAGATAGCATTATCATAAACCTCCATCGTTATGACCTTCAGTGAACGGGTGGTAAAAATTGCATTATCGATTCCGAAAGGCAGAGTCACGACCTATGGACGGATCGCAATAGCTGCGGGTGCCGGAGCCATGGCTTCGCAAAGCATTACGAATATCTTGGGCAAGGCCTATATGGCGGGGGAGAAAAAGATTCCGTTTCATCGAATAGTGTATGCGGACGGGAGAATTTGGATTGACGATAAGCATCGCAAGGATAGAATGGCTTTATATAAAAAAGAGAACATTGAAGTGGACGAAAAAGACAGAATTAAGAATTTTAGAGACAAGCTGATAGAATTCAAATAAATTGCTATAATACCGGTATGAAGAATAAATTTGTCACAATTGGAGCCATTCAGAGTGCCGTGGGTGAAGACATGCAGGCTAATATTGAAAAGACCGTAAAGCTAGTGGAACACGCTGCTAAAGGCGGCGCGCAGATAATCTGCTTGCAAGAGCTCTACAATACTCCCTATTTTCCGCAATATCAGGGGCTAGACAAAGAAGCTTTTACAGAAAGCATCCCGGGGAATTCGACAGAAGTATTTGCAAAAATAGCAAAACAATACGGTGTGGTGATTATTGTGCCGATCTATGAAAAAGCCAAAGATAAAAATGGAAAAGTTGAATATCATAATTCTGCTGTAGTAATAGATGAAAAAGGTAAGCTTTTAGAAACATATAGAAAAATTCACATTCCTCACGATCCAGGGTTTTATGAAAAAGAATATTTCAAAGAGTCCGACAGTGGATATAAAATTTACAAAACAAAATTTGCTACTTTTGCGGTGCTTATTTGCTTTGACCAATGGTTTCCTGAAGCAGCCCGAACGGCGCGTCTTGGCGGTGCAGAGATAATTTTCTATCCAACAGCTATTGGAAACGTCATGGGCTATAAGGCCGAAGACGACTGGCATGATGCGTGGGAAGTAATGCAGAGAAGTCATGCTATAGCCAACAGTCTCTATGTGGTGGCAGTAAATCGCGTGGGCACCGAAGGCAAGATTAAATTCTTCGGACAGTCTTTCGTGGCAAGTCCATTTGGTAAGGTGATTAAGCGAGCAGGTGAAGATAAAGAAGAAATGCTACTCGCCAAGCTTGATTTGGAGCGGAATAAGCTCGTGGCTGAAGACTGGGGATTCTTGCGAAATCGTCGCCCGGATACTTACGGAGTGCTAACCACTGACAAACTTATAGACAAATCAAAAAATTTAAAAAGTTTAGATGAATATAAAAAACTGCAAAAGTCTCTACAAGTTAGAAAAATCGCAAAGAAATAGCATATGAGCATAACTCCGAAACAACTAGGATTTAAAATGCCAGCAGAATGGGAGAAGCATTCATCTGTTTGGCTTGCATGGCCACATGATTTGATTTCTTTCCCTGACAGATTGGAAAAAGTTGAAAAGACTTATGTTGAAATTATTCATGCACTTCACCAGAGCGAAGAAGTAAAACTTCTAGTTAAAGATCAAGAGATGGAAGAAAAAGTCAGAACCATGCTTACCAATGCAAATGTAGATATGTCTAAGGTCACTTTGTTTCAAGTAGACTATGCGGATGTCTGGACTAGGGATTACGGACCTATTTATACAAAGAAAGGGGATGAATTAGCATATTTAAAATTCACTTATGATGCGTATGGTGAAAAGTTCCCTGAACTCCTAAAAGATAATGAAGTGTTTGAAATCTTAAAAGAAGAGATAAGCAAAGATAATGTGCAGAATTTTAATATTGATTTTGTGCTTGAAGGCGGCGCTGTGGAGACAAATGGCACCGGAACTTTGCTGACTACAGAAGAATGCTTGCTGCGAAGTAGAAATTCTGGAAGATCAAAAGACGACAACAATGAAATTCTTTGTGACAACTTTGGTGCAGATAAGGTCGTTTGGCTTAACAGCGGACTGACAAACGACCATACCGATGGGCATATTGATGAAGTCGCTAGATTCGTGTCGCCGACTAAAATTTTGTGCGCATATGAAGATAATGAGCAAGATGAGAATTTTGAAATTTTAAAAGAGAATTTTGAAATTTTAGAGAATGCCACAGATCAAGATGGTAATAAGTTTGAAGTGGTAAAGCTCCCGATGCCCCATATGGTGTACGACGACGGCACCAAAGCCCCGGTTTCTTATGCTAATTTTTATATTGGGAATACGGTTGTTCTTGTTTCTCAATTCAACGATTCAAATGATGCCAAAGCGCTAGAATTGATACAGGCATGTTTCCCCGACAGAAAAGTCGTCGGCATAGACTGCACCGATCTGATCTATGGCGGCGGCGCTTTGCATTGTATTACTCAGCAAGAGCCAGTTTAATAATTTAATTTAAATATGAAAGAAAAAATTCAAACAAAATTATTACATGAAGTTAGGGCCCCTAAAAGCGAAGCGGAAATTGCTAACATTATGAAGGCGCAGTGGATAGCAGAGGAAGTACTGCGTGATGTTCTTGCGTATTTGAAAACTGGAATTTCAGAAATAGAAGTTGCCGAATTTATTAAAAAACAATTTATTAAATATGAGGCACCAATTCTTTCATTTTCACCTATAGTTGCTTTTGGTAAAGGTTCTGCGGATATTCACCATGTACCAGGGAAAACAAAATTAAAAAAAGGCGACATAGTCATGTTTGACTTTGGTACTACGGTGAGCCACTATTGTTCTGACATGACCCGTACCTATTTCTGGGGCGAGCCGACAGCGAAGCAGAAGAAAGTTTATTTAGATGTATTAGAAGCTATGAATCGGGCGCTGAATATCGCGGGTAAGGGAGAAAAGAATTGCAAAAAGATAGATAAATCTGCACGAAGCTACCTTGCTCGAAAATACAAAGATAACTTCCAGCATGGTCTCGGACACGGCGTGGGTACTGTCATTCACGAATGGCCTAATTTCAAACCCAAAAGTGAGGATACTTTACCTGTAGGCTGTGTTATGACAATAGAGCCAGGCGTTTATCTTAAAGGTTTCGGCGGTGTGCGCATAGAAGACATGATTCTAATCACAAAAAATGGCTGTCAAAATCTAACCAACGCACCTAAGGATTTAGAGAGTGCTATTCTTGACCCTCAATAAATTTTGCAAAAAATATCTGGTTCTCCACATATTCTTTGCTATTTTTCATTTTATATAGTATTATAAGGATATATCAAAAATAAATTTCCGCAAAAATATGGTGAACATATTA
Source organism: bacterium (assembly GCA_030855725.1). Classification (GTDB taxonomy): domain Bacteria; phylum Patescibacteriota; class Minisyncoccia; order Phycocordibacterales; family UBA9973; genus UBA9973. The sequence goes on from JALYQS010000017.1 coordinate 43,042, forward strand.
CAACCTTCTACTAAACTAAAGATTGCAGTGCTAACAGGAGGTCCATCACTTGAAAGGGGTATATCCTTAAATTCTGCCAGAAGCGTACTAGACCATCTGGATGGTGATATATTTGAGATAGTTCCGATATATTTTGACCACAAAAAGAAGCCTTATAAAATTTCTAAGTCACAGCTATACTCCAACACTCCATCCGACTTCGATTACAAACTCGCACAAAACGGTGTGCCACTGACAAAAGAATCATTGATTAAATTATTGAAGTCCACGGACATTGTATTTCCTGCGATGCACGGAGCTTTTGGAGAAGACGGTGAGATTCAGTCACTTCTTGAAAAGAATAATATTAAGTTTGTTGGCTCCGACAGCAAGGCCTGCAAAAAGTCCTTTGACAAGCACGTGGCGAATATATTGCTTAAAAAAGGAGGTTTCAATGCACTACCGTCGGCACTTCTTAAAATTTATTCTAAAGACAATCTAGAAATAGCAAAAGAATTCTTTAAGAAAAATAAAATTAAAAGAGTAATAGTAAAGCCGGCTACAGGCGGGTCAAGCATCGGTGTATTTTCTGCTACTACTCCAATCCATGCACTGCAAAGGGCAGAAACTATTTTCTCCAAAAGAATGGACACTAGGGTAGTGCTCGAACCATTTACACTTGGGAAAGAATTTACTGTCATAGTACTTCAAAACAGTTTCGGTCAGCCGGTCGCCATACTCCCAACTGAGATTGAAATGGCGTTTCATGAAGGCCGTATTTTTGATTTTCGAAAAAAATATCTACCGACTAACCAAGTAAAGTATCACTGCCCACCTAGATTTCCAGATGAAGTAATCGAGAAAATACGACGACAAGCGGAGCAGATATTCTCAATGTTTGGCATGAAAGACTTTGCTCGTTTTGATGGCTGGATTTTAGATGACAACGAAATATGTTTTTCGGATTTCAATACTATCTCTGGCATGGAGCAAAATAGCTTTTTATTCCAGCAGGCATCGCGTGTGGGCATGAGTCACGGAGATCTCTTAAAATACATAGTTAAGAATTCTTGCAAAAGACAAAAAATAAATTTTAACAATGAAATAAAAAAGGTTGGAGATATAAAAAAGAAACCAGTTTCAGTTATATTTGGCGGACACACCTCAGAACGCCAAGTTTCTCTTATGAGTGGAACGAACGTTTGGTTGAAACTGAGAAAGTCTGATATCTATGAACCAAAACCTTTTTTACTTGATTTCGAAAGTAACGTCTGGGAACTGCCATATTCTTTGATACTGAATCACACAGTTGAAGAAATAATTGAGAACGCAAAAAGCGCAGAAGAAAATCAAGGGAGAATTGCCAAACTAGTAAACATCGTTCTCGAAGAACTTAGGCTAGAACATAACGAATACTCGGAGCCTTTCTTTGTGCCTAAGAAAATAGCTTTCTCGGATTTTGTAAAAAAATCAAAGTTCGTATTCATTGGTTTGCACGGTGGCATGGGTGAAGACGGTACTATTCAAAAGATTTTATCTTTGGCTAAAGTTAAATACAACGGTTCGGGCGAGAAGGTGTCGAGTCTATGTATGGACAAATTTGCGACAGGAGATTTCATTAGAGCGGCTCAAATTGAAGGAGTAACTATAGCTACACAAAAAGTTTTACCTTTCAAAGATATAAAAAATTATTTAGACTCCACTTTATTGTGGGATAAGCTGACAAAGGACCTCGACGCAAAGACACTCATAGTGAAACCCAAAGACGACGGCTGTTCAACGGGGATTGCGCACCTTTATACTCACGCTGACTTGGGAGAATACATGAAGCATATGGTGAGGTGCGATAGTCATATTCCCGCAGGGACTTTAAAAAACCAAGATAATATCTTAGAAATGCCAGGAAGTGTGATGAAAGACGTTCTTTTTGAAAAGTTTATTGAAACCGACAATGTCCAAGTAAAAGGCAATCAATTAAAATATAAACGAGTCAGCGGGATGGTGGAAGTTACCATAGGGCTACTTCAAAAGGATAAAAAGCTCCACGCGCTAAATCCAAGTATCACTATTGCTGAAGGCGAAGTGCTTTCTCTGGAAGAGAAATTTCAGGGTGGTACCGGGGTGAACCTTACTCCGCCACCGAGCGAGATTGTAAATGAAAAAGCGTTAGCAAATTCAAAAAATTTGGTAGAGAAGCTTGCAGAAAAAATTGGTATACAAGGTTACGCCAGGGTGGACGCATTTATGAACGTGAAGACCGGAGACCTGTCAGTGATTGAGGTCAACACTTTGCCAGGACTTACTCCATCTACTGTATTGTATCATCAAGGTTTGTCAGAGAATCCGCAGATATTTCCGAAGGAGTTGTTGGAGACTATAATAAAAAACGCTGGATACTAAAATGAACAGACTTTCTCAGGTAGAAAAAACTAAATTTCGTACGTGGGTAGAGCTTAACAAAAAAGCAATCCAGAACAACTATAAGATTTTCAAAAGTCTTTTAAAAAAAAATACTATCTTGATGGCAGTAGTAAAGTCCAATGCTTACGGTCACGGACTGGTACCTTTTTCTAAAGAAATGGTGAAGCTTGGGGTAAAGTTCCTCGGGGTGGACTCTTTTGAAGAGGCTCTTGAATTACGGGAGGCTGGTATAAAAACTAGAATCATGGTTTTTGGTTATGTTTCTCCAGCTTACTTTAAAGAAGCGAGCGAGAAAGGTGTATCAATTACGATTTCAAATATGGTCGCACTTAAAAATTTAGTGAAAACTAAATTAACGAAAAGTATTTTAATTCATATTAAGGTAGACACTGGATTAGGTAGACAAGGTTTTTTAACGAACGAACTTGTGGAAGTTTTGAAAGTATTAAAGAAAGGTAAACACATAGAAGTAGAAGGTGTGTACAGTCACCTCGCCGTCGGAGAGGACTTGGGAGGGCTCGAATATACTATGCTTCAAGCAAGCAGGCTCGGCGTCTGGCACCACGCATTTTTGAAAGCTGGATACAAACCACTCAAGCACATCTGTGCGAGTTCCTCTACAATGTTCTTTCCGGAACTTCACTTTGACATGGTACGGGTAGGCATCGGTATGTACGGGCTGTGGTCTTCAAAGGAAACCAAAACATCCTTCCAGAGAAGGCATAAGTTGCATCCAGTACTTTCTTGGAAAGCAATAATTGCTGAAATAAAAAAGTTACCTAAAGGAGCAAAGATTGGATACGACCTAACAGAAGAACTCAAAAGAGATTCAATCATCGCAATCGTGCCTGTAGGATATTGGCATGGCTACCCCAGAGCTCTTTCTTCAAAGGGCCTTTTTAACTTAAATGGCAAAAAAGTAAAGCTGATTGGTCGGGTATCAATGGATATGATTGCCCTAGATATAACGGGAGTGAAAGCAAAAGTGGGGGACGAGGTGGCCATAATAGGTGGCGTTCATGGGCATTATGCAGAGGCAGACCAAATGGCACAAGACTCGGACTCCATCAACTACGAAATAGTCACACGAATAAACCCTATAATTAAGCGATTTTATAGAATAAACCCTTTAGTGAAGCGTTTTTTGATTTAACGTTAGCTAATCGAAGTCAAGCGACAGGGCTTGCAACTTATGAATTTTCTGATACTATAGGGGAATGTCACAAGATAGACTTATAAAACTTGCCTGTGGAACTTGCAAGCACATAAATTACTGGTCAAGGAAGAACAAGAAGACTGTTGTAAAAAAGCTTGAGCTCAGTAAATTCTGCAAATGGTGCAGAGTACAGAAGAAACATAAAGAAATCAAGAAATAATTCTTATTCGATTTATGAATTCGCTCAAGACCTCCTACAAAATGGAGGTTTTGTTTTTCCCATGTTTTGAACTTTGTAAAAGTTTAACGGAGGAGTATAATACTCCTGCAACAGTCGTTGTTGCGTGTTCTTTGATAGAGGTGTTTTCGCAAGAAGACATCTCCAGAGTAACGCGGTGATTTTTATTTTCGCGTTTCTCGTCTCCGCGCTGGCTTGCTATGTAGGCCTGTGCGGAGTTTGGGCGATTAGTTTAGTGGTAGAACAGCGGTCTCCAAAACCGCTGGCGGGAGTTCGATTCTCTCATCGCCCGCAAAATTTAACTTTTTTAAACAAAATTAAGGAATTCTTCCGAAGGGCTTTTTGTATTGTTTGTGCAAAAAGAACGTCATATATAATGTTAGGAATTTAGTTAAACAACTATTATTAATAATTACTTAAAAAACTTATGACAGATCAAATAAACAACGAAGACGAAGGTGGGACTAGAACACGTAACAACAAAAATCAAAGTGAAAGAAAAGTAAGCAACAATAGCGACCAAAGCGGGGCTACTGAAACGAATGACGACGCATAAACGACATTATTATTATAATTTCATTAAGACTATTTTAACTAGGGAGGAGTTTCCAGGGGTACTGGAATTCACACCTCAAACTCGCTCATTTATATGATAGACACACTTTTACTAAACAAAGAATTCTTTAAATTTAAAGCAGAAAGTCTGCCTTGCCTGATTCACTACGGGGAAAAGATGGGCGGTTCGCATTTGTCCATTGTTCTTATTGCAGAGCTTTTTTCGCAAGGGTACAAAATTGTATTTATGTGTGGTCACCCAATGGGGGAAGAAAAGTTCATGGAGCAAATAGACAAGGACTACACAAATATTAAGTTTGTAGCTAACAGGGAAGACTTCCCAGGTGCTGAAGATTACCAGATGGTTATAATAAAAGATGGCAACGAAAGTCTACTTTACGATGCATCTGTAATCGTTCCGGACTTCAACGAGCGAATTATTTTTATTAAAAATATTGAAAAGTTCGGAGAAGTCACTTTTGACTTAGTTCTCCCCTTAGAAAACGTAATCCTTTCTGGCAATGTAGACGAATGTATGGCTAAGTGGAAAATCACTCAAAAAGTTTGGGACACCATGATCGCTTTTAATCAGCCGGAAGTTATAATTCCCGGTTTACAAACCACTACCCTCGACCCTTGGACAGCCCACTTTAAAAGTCCACAAGATCAAGGAGTGATTTCAGTTTTAAAGGATAAAATAACATAATTTCACTACAAGCACTTCCCTTATAAAAAATGATATAATCCTCCTATGGCAAAGACTACAAAGCAAAAAATGGGGAAGTTATACATAATCACCACTGTCGGAATCGTGGTAGGGCTTTTGACTATAGGTAAATATTTTATTCACGAGTCCGGTTTGGAATTCATCGTCCTTAATTCACTTGTCGGTAGTGTTATTTCTAGCTCAATCTTCATTACTGGTTTTCTGTTGTCGGGAGTTTTCTCGGATTACAAAGAAGTAGAAAAAATTCCTTCCGAAATTCGTTCCTCACTCGAGAGTATCCTCGGAGAAGGCGACGCATTAAACAGGAAGGATCCAAGTTTTGACAACAATAAAATCCGCTTAATTGTTAAAGACTTTGTCAAAGAATTCGAAGAAGGACTAAGCGAAGTCAACGACCACAGCCACCTCGACCACGCCCTAGAAGCAATAAAAGACCTTGATCTTGTTTTTGATGACATGGAATCCCGCGGTGTACCACCCAACTACATGACCCGCCTTAAGTCCGAACAGTCGCATCTGCGCAAAATGTTGCTACGTGTTTACCATATTCAAAAAACAAATTTTGTGCCTTCCGTGTCAGTTTTAGTGCAGTCTATAGTCATCATTGTCATCGTCCTTCTCGCCTTCGTTATCACCGAAGCTTCCGCCGGGATCACAGTTTTTGCTGTACTTTCATATTTGCTTATTTACACTATGCAACTCATTCATGTCCTAGAGAAACCCTTCAGGAAGGGCAAGGATGATACATCGGACGACGTTAGTATTTTCCTTCTTCGCGAGCTAAGCAGTGGCTTGGATACGAAATAGTATGACCCAGGACAAAGCGATTTTAATATTGAAAACTGGTGCGAATGTTTTCCTCACTGGCGAGCCAGGCGCAGGGAAAACTTATACTATCAATAAATACGTGGCATATCTGCGCGAGTATGGGGTAGACTATGCCGTCACAGCGAGCACGGGCATAGCCGCTACCCATATCGGAGGCATGACTATCCATTCCTGGAGTGGCATAGGCATCAAGGAACACCTGGATAAATACGAGCTGGATAAAATATCGAGCAGTGAATATTTAAATAAAAGAATTAGAAAGACGAAGGTTTTAATAATAGATGAAGTTTCGATGCTCCACGCAGACACACTATCGATGGTGGACGCAGTCTGCAGAGAGATTAAACAGAGTAATGAGTCATTTGGTGGTATTCAAGTAGTCTTGGTTGGCGACTTTTTTCAACTTCCGCCAATTCATAAAAAAGTCGTAGAGCAAAAGCAGATACAACTTATCAAAGAAAAGCCAGCGCACTTTGCTTATGAGTCGGATGCATGGAAACGCTTGGCGCCAGTGGTGTGCTACATCAGCGAGCAACACCGGCAGGAAGACGACGCTTTTTTGGAATTACTGCTTTCTATCCGCAAAGGTACTTTAGAAGACGAGCATTACGAATATTTAAAAACTCGCTATATAGAGAGGGATGAATTGCCGGAGGATGTGACCAAGCTTTATTCGCATAATTTAAATGTAGACAAGGTCAACGACGAAGAGCTAGGCAAAATAGATGACGAAGAAAAAAGATTTGAAATGGTTTCCACTGGTTCTGCGGCATTAGTGACAGCACTCAAGAAGGGTTGCCTATCGCCCGAGACTTTGATTTTGAAAAAAGGCTCTATCGTCATGTGCACCAAGAACAACCCCAAAGAACATTATGTCAACGGCACTCTAGGTACAGTGGTAGACTTTGATTCTTTCTACGGCTATCCGATAATAGAGACCAAGAAGGGCAGAAAGATCACCATAAGTCCTCTAGAGTGGAGTGTAGAGGAGAACGGCAAAGTGAAGGCACAGATTGCCCAGGTGCCACTTCGCCTCGCCTGGGCAATCACTGTGCACAAGAGCCAAGGCATGAGTATGGATTCTGCAATCATGGACCTCTCTAGTGTATTTGAATATGGGCAGGGGTATGTGGCACTATCGCGGGTACGCCGAATGGATGGGTTGTATTTGCTTGGTTGTAATGCCAAGGCTCTGCAAGTACATCCACTAATACTGGAGCAAGATAAAATATTTCAAAAAGAGTCACAAGAGCTAGACGTCGCCTCCGACAAACTAGAAGACGAAGAGATTAAAAATATGCATAAGAATTTCGTCCTCGCCATGGGTGGGGAAATGAAAGTTTAGCTCGAGGTATTTCTGTATTTATGCATTAATTTTTCAGTGCATAAATTATGTTATAATTGTACTTATGTCTCCACAGAAAATAATCAATAAAATAATTCAGCTAAAAAATGTAAAAAAGAGTTTTGAAGAAAACGGTAAAAAGATTGAGATTTTAAATGATCTCAATCTAACTGTATACGAAGGCGAGAAAATAGCCATCATTGGACCCTCAGGTTCTGGTAAATCCACTATTTTGTCGCTCATCGCAGGCCTCGATACACCAGATTCAGGTGAGGTGTGGGTCAATGACAAATCCGTCTCAACGCTAGGCGAACGAGCCTTGGCGGTATATCGCAACCAAGACATCGGCATTATTTTCCAATCATTCGAACTTATTTTACCGTTTACTGTTTCTGAAAACATCACCGCTCCGCAAGATATTCGCGGTCAGATTGACCAGGCCGTAGTGACCCGTATGATAGAAGGAGTGAATATGCTCCACAAATCCGACAGTGCAGTGACCAATCTGTCTGGTGGAGAAAAACAGCGCGTTGCCATAGCCCGCGCACTCGTAAATAATCCTAAAATCGTTTTAGCAGACGAGCCGACTGGCTCACTCGACAGTACTACAGGTAAACATGTCTTAGATATTTTGCTTGCCTTAGTACGCGAAGAAAAAAGGACGCTAGTCATAATTACTCACGATAAAGAAATTGCTAAGCATATGGACAAAGTTTACATGTTGCACAACCGTACGCTCACTTTAGAAATCAATGATACTCAAATTCACTAAGAAAATTCTAACTAAAGAATGGCGCAAATTATTGTTGCCATTCCTGTCAGTTGTGCTCACAAGCGTGGTAGTAGTCACTGCGTATTTCTTGGTGGGCGGTGCGCGCGACTTTTTAGAAGCAAAAAACAAAGAATTTTTAGGTGGAGATGCAGTGTTTGAATCAACCAATCCTATCGAACTTTATAATATTTTGGATCCCTTAGTTATTGCCCGTGTGTCAGAGCAGATAAATTTCAGTGGTATTGTTTCGAGTACGGGTGCAGATGTAAGCACTACAAGTGCCAATATTGAACTTGTAGATCAAGCTTTTCCTCTTTATGGTGTGTACCGATTACAAACGAGCCCTTATACTTATCTCGCACCGAATGAAGCTTATATAGACAAGACCATCGCCGAAGCACTCAAGCTCGCTCCAGGTGATACCTTTTCATTTAATAACAAAGTTTTTACCGCCAAAGACATTATCCTCGAAGACCCACAAAGTCTGTTGGCTGGCTTTAATTTCTTGGGCAAGGTGATTTTTGCTAAGGAGGCTGGAATCTACGGCGAGTTTGACTTATCTTTATTTCGGAAGGAATATCAAACCAAAATAATTCTAGCGCAAGATTTATCAAAGGAAGACCGTGATGCTACCCGTAAGCTCGCTCAAACTCTCGGTGTACGTAGTCGGTTTGATGTAAGTGGTTCTGGGGGGCTGTCTTCTGGTTTGGAAATTGTAGAGAGGTTTCTAGTGGTTGCAATTCTGATTGTGGCAGTGCTCGCACTGGTAAATATTTATGCATCGGTTAATTATCTTGCCAAGCGGTTACGTCGTAGTTTTGCCATATTAGCGGCACTGGGGCTCGACACCCGGCATGTTTATAAAATTCTTTTTTTGGTAACTTTGGCAGTAATTGTGCTTGCAGTTGGTATCGGTTTTGCCTTCGGCTATTTTGCCACGCTCTCGGTCATGCAGTATGTTGAAAATTCACTGGGCATAATTTTGCCAATACATGTACAAGGCTTCGAAGTATTATTAGTGTCTTTAGCTATTATAGTCACCAGCATGTGTGCGACGGTACCTATCCTTAGTCGCATGCGGGGTATTCGTGTCAAAGAATTATTAACTCACACCAACGAAAGCGCGGGCAGATACAGCAGGAAAGCACTTGCTTTTGACGTGCTAGTCGCAGTCTTGCCTATTACTTTTTTTGCAATGTATTTCTTGAAAAGCGTTTGGCTCGGACTTTTAGTGATGCTGTCTATCGTCTGTCTTTATGGCATAGTTATGATTATCTACCGTCTCGGTATCGACTGGTTATATGAAACAAGAATGCGAATGTCTTTTCCAGTTCGCATGGTGGTCGCTCAGAAAAAGTTCGATGGTTTTTTCGGGCTGATTACTTTTACCTCATTATTTGTCGCGCTTGTGTCTGTGTTTAGTCTGTCGCTTACGCGCACTTCGATTGAACAATACTTACAGGAGGATTTAGGGCGTACATTGCCCAGTGTCTATGTGCTCGACATTCAAAACTCCCAAAAAGAAACCCTAGCACAGAGTTTCCCCGAGCTCACTTTGTTCCCAAATGTGCGCGCTCGAATTACCCAGATTGACGAGACAGATATTCAAACAGAATTAACCTTGCCCGAGCCCGGTATCGATCGCGAACTCGGCCGTGAGTTCAACCTGACCCATCGCAATGAGTTATTAAGCAGTGAGACAATAGAGAAAGGGGAGTTTGAAGACTTCGGTAAGGGCGAGGTTTCAGTGGAAGAAGAATTTGCCAAGCGCGCCGGCATCGAGCTAGGCTCCAGGGTTACATTTTTAATCCAAGGATTTCCGGTGGAGACCATGGTCACTAGTCTTCGCTCGGTGGACTCCCGTAGCGGTTTCCCATTTTTCTATTTCGTTTTGTCCCCGGATGATATCGCTCGTTTCCCGGCGACATATTTCGGCTATGCGAGTTTGGATGCTGATGGGATTGATCGATTAGCACAATATCTTGCACAGAGTGTACCCAATGCTTCTTTCGTAAACACGAGTAATATTACTGAGATTGGACTTTCGCTTGTTAAATTTTTGAGTGTCATCATCCTTGTTGTCACAATCCCACCGATAGTTTTGTCGGTCTTGCTCATCATCACAATCTTGGCGACCTTGTCCACCGAACGCAAGCGTGATGGGGCTCGCTTGATGGCGCTAGGTAAAACTAAATCTTTCATTCGGAATTACTATATTCTAGAGTCGCAAAGTACGACAATAATAGCCGCTTTCCTCGGCTATGTAATTAGCTTAGCTATTGCAAATTTTCTGATTCTTCAATATCTTAAAATAGATAGTGTGATATATGTCGAGCTTTTATCCTTATATGTGCTCCTTGCGATTTTGGGCGGAATCTTGATTGCTAGTATTGTAATGTGGCGAAGTGGCAACAAGAGCCTGCGGGAATATCTAAATTATGAAGACAACAGTTAACATCGCTATATTGGTCGTTCTACTTGGCGCACTTGGCTATGGTGTATATGCACTATTTTTTCGTAAATCTTCGGATAAAGTGCCTGAGCGTGAACGATCAGATGCCGTGGTTTCTTCAACTCAAATCGTCGCGGTGGGGGATAGTCTGACTGCGGGGTATGGGCTTCCTCTTGCCGAAAGTTATCCGGCCCAGCTTGAACAGAAGTTGCGTGCGGACGGTTACAGTGTGACAGTGGTGAATGCGGGTATTAGTGGTGAGACTACCGCCGGGCTTTTAGAACGGGTGGACTTCATTAAAGAAACCAAGCCGGACATTATTCTTATTACGATCGGGGGTAACGACGCCTTGCGTAGCTTGCCGATTGAACAAACCAAAAACAATATTACAAAAATTGTTCAATCTTTCAAAGAAATCTTATCAGCTGAAAAAATATTTCTAATGCAGATTAGGTCGCCCCTGAATGCCGGACTTGCCTATGCGCAAAAGTTTAACACCATGTACGAAGAGATATCGAAGAGTGAAAAAATAGTACTTGTTCCTTTTGTCGAGAGCAAGGTATTTTTAAACAGCTCGTTCATGTCCGGTGATGGCATCCATCCGAATAAAGAAGGCTATGCGTTTTTGGTAGATAAATATATTTATCCTGCGGTAGAAAAAGCGCTTGAATAATGAATAAAACCACATGAGCTATTACGCCGACAAAGGAAATAAATATCCACAGAATCCGGATTTAATAATAGACTTTCATGGCTACACTACTTTTGAGTGTCAGGAAGCCATAGATGAATTGATAAGGGAAGGCGAGCATAAACAGATAAGAATGATAATAGGTCGTGGCAAGAGAAGCGCCAACGGTCCCGTCTTGCCAGACTTTATAAAAAATTATTTAACTTCCCAAAACATTCGCTTCAATCAGTCTAAATTTCAAGACGGTGGGGAAGGGTCACTGGAAGTTTTTTTTAAATAATTTAAACTTGAACACCTCGTGTTATAATCAAACTAAATGAAAATAAACAAAAACACAATTGCTTACAACATCACCACTGTCCTCGGCATTGTCCTCGTCTGGCGGGGAGTGTGGTATATGCTAGATAATTTTGATATTTGGTTCTTTGGAGGTAGTCACCTATGGACTGCTGTCGTTGGGTTTATAGTAGGGTTGTTGATTTTATACATCCCCGATAAAGACTTGAAAGAAATAGAGAAGATTTAAATTCCGAATTATTTTTTGAGTAAAATGTTATAATTCATATTATGAATAATTCTTACAATTGGTACTCGACCCTCATCAAGCCCACTTGGGCGCCACCTAGCTTCCTTTTTGGTCCAGTGTGGACTGTGCTTTATGCTATCATAGCGTACACTTTCGGCACTGTGTTTTGGAAATTCTACAAAGGCGAGCTTACTTTCATTGTAGTCCTGCCTTTCATCCTAAACCTCATTTTTAATTTCTCTTTTACATATTTTCAATTCGGACTGAAAAACAACCTCTTGGCTTCTGTTGATATATTGCTAGTGTTTATCACACTCATCTGGCTGCTCATCGTTATTTATCCACACATGAAGTGGGTCACATATATGAATATCCCTTATCTACTTTGGGTGTCTTTTGCTACAGTGCTCCAACTCACCATTACTTACTTGAACTCAAAAACTATTAGCTAATTCGTAAAACATCCATGAATTTAAAATTTTTCAGAGACCAAGACCCTTCACGACGCAGAAATTCTTCTCTCGAGACCCCTTCCCGCGAAGAGAATGAACTTAGCTTTATAGAGCTGCATAAGCTTAAAAAAGATCTTTCGAGGGTGGATGACGAATTAGGAATGCTTGAAGAATATTTAGAGAGAGTAACGGGGATGTCTCCACAAGATACTCAATTTGCCCGGATTTCAGTTCACAATTCTGAAGAAAAGATTGAAAATTTAAAAATAGAAAAAGAAAGCTACGAAAGCCAATTAAATGGGCTTGAGACTGCGTATAAAAATAAATTTGGCGATGGATGGGAAGAAAAATTTAATTCTGATACTACCATACAGGAGCTCCAGCGCTTGCTTGTCAGTGTTAACGAAAGCATCAAAAGACAAGATAAAAGCCGTGTCGATTATGTGAACGAATCGAAGAGTGTTTCTGAGCTTGAAGCCGAAATAAAAATCTTAGAAGCAAAAAAGCTCGAACTGATTAAAAAATTGGGCGGTGCGTTACATTGATTTCAATTTATTGCGAAGATAACATCAGCACTTCTTTACTCTGGCGTTTTTGTTGCTACTGTTCTCTCTAGCTGATTATTACTTGAATGAATAGATAAATAAAATTATGGAGAAAAAATTTAAGATTAGATGCAGGGGAATAATAATAGATAAAGAGGAAATCTTGGTGGTAGAGCATCCAGGACAGGAGTATTTTGCATTTCCGGGCGGGAAGCTTGAGTTGGGCGAGGGTGTGCTTGAGTGCATGGAGCGCGAGATCATAGAAGAGCTGGGCATCAAGCCCACGATAGGCCGGCTTTTGTATGTGAATACTTTTGTTAGTGGGGGAATTCACACTACAGAATTTCTATTTGAAATATTAAATGGTCTGGATTATCGAGATTTTGAAAAACAAGACCGCACGCACGCTTTTGAACTTGCGGAAGTGGCGTGGGTAAATAAAGATACCGATGCACGCATTTTGCCAGAGAAGGTGGCAAATGATTTTAAAAATAGGGCAATCCTTTCTGATATGCCTAAATTTATTAAAGACTAAATAGGGTTCAGTAAGGAAGATTGGTAATTAGGTAAATAAATTAATTCTGATATTATTTCAATTTGAAGATAACATCAGCTGTTTTCGTTCGAGGGGCAAGGGGGGAGAATGATATTTTAAATGACCGCATACCCCAGATAGCCTTTATTGGGCGCGCGAATGCCGGTAAATCTAGCCTTATTAACTCTTTTACCGGGGTTAAAAATCTGGCGCTTACCAGTAGCACTCCAGGCCGTACTCAAGAACTAAATATTTTTTTGATAAATAAATCTACATACTTTGTGGACTTGCCAGGATACGGCTATGCCAAGACGACTTTTGAAAAGTGGAAGCAAACGCAAGGTCATTTATTGGTATCTTTTCTGGTCACCGTATGAGCCTAAAGTTCTTCTAATAATCGACGGAGAAATAGGTCCGACAGAAGACGACATGGGAGTGCTTAAGTTTCTGGAAGAAAGAGGTAGAGACATCGTGATAGTCGCGAACAAAGTAGATAAGATCAAAAAGTCGCAATATGTAAATCAACTTAAAAAAATTCGAGAACTTTTCTCCGATACGGATTTTTTGAAGCATAAAAAATCCTGAAGTTTTTGGCTTGTCAGCCTCAAAACCTCTACGAAAAGTTATGAATTGTAATTCATGTTATAATTTTCATATGCAAAAACATTACATTTGTTTAGGGGGGTGTAAGGGAGTTTCAGAGCATCCAGGACTATGTCAGTCCCCGGATTGCATGAACCACAAGCATGACTTAGTGGAATGTAAGTGTGTAGACGGTAATCACAATGATTTTAAAAAGATTGAGAATTCTGTAGAAGATAATATAAATTAATAACTAATTTTAAACTAAAATGTTTCTGAAATTATATTTGATAACCCTACCTGTGTTTTTTCTTTTCGATATGATCTGGCTTGGTGTAGTGGCTAAGAATTTCTACGCTAAGCAAATCGGTTTTTTATTAAGGCCTAATGTAAACTGGACTGCAGCTATAGTATTTTATCTTTTGTTTATAGTGGGCCTAGTTTTGTTTGTAATTACTCCAGCGCTAGAAAAGCATTCATTGATGCATGCGTTACTTTTCGGCGCATTGTTTGGCCTTATTACTTATGCTACTTACGACTTGACGAACTTGGCAACAATGAAAGATTGGCCGATGCTTATTACTTTTGTTGATCTTGCTTGGGGTATGTTTTTATCAGCTTCAGTATCTGCTATTGCATATATAATCGCAGTCAAACTAGGTCTATGATTTTTATATTTCTAGGATTATTACTTTTTGCTTATATGAGCCTTTGGTTCGTATTGTCTGTATTTAAGAAAAAAAACGATGTAGCTGATGTGGCTTGGGGCTTAGGTTTTGTGATGTTGGCTGTGTTTTCTTTTTTATTAAATGAGGTTCCTTCAGTATTGTCCTCGGTTGTGACGCTACTAGTCACCATCTGGGGGTTGCGTTTGGCTTATCATATTTACTTTAGAAATAAAGGTAAGCCAGAGGATTATCGTTATGCTACTTGGCGGGTACAGTGGGGTAAGTGGTTTTACTTACGTTCGTATTTTCAGATCTATATTCTGCAAGGCATTCTACTTTTTGTAATTTCTTTACCGGTACTTTTTATAAATATTTATTGCGTAAAATCTTTTGGAATCCTAGCTACTGTCGGTGTCCTTGTTTGGATTTTTGGCTTCTTCTTTGAGTCTGTTGGAGACGCGCAACTAAAAAGGTTTATAAAGAATCCTGCAAATAAAGGGAAACTCATGCAAGATGGACTATGGAAGTACACCAGACATCCAAATTATTTTGGCGAAGTTACGCAATGGTGGGGTATATTTATTATCGCTCTAAATGTGCCTTATGGATGGGTAACTATTATTGGACCACTTACTATTACATTTTTAATTTTAAAAGTTTCAGGTGTGCCGATGCTTGAAAAGAAAATGGAGCAGAACCCAGAATTCGCAGAATACAAAAAAAGGACAAGTATGTTTATTCCTCTACCAGTTAAAAAAGAAAAAATATAATATGACATTTCTAACTTTAGATTTTATTGGATTATTTATTTTATTCGCGGGGTTTATCATTGGACTCGGAGCAGTCACGGTCATTGATTTGCACGGCTTCCTGGGTAGAAAGTCAGAGTACTGGACCGAGGCCACCACTCGCACGCACAAGGTGACCAAGCCTCTTATTTGGATAGGAATGTTTCTCGCAATTATCGGAGGTTTTATTTTGTATAGAAATATCGGCATAACTAGTCTGACCCTGGTTCATATGATCAGCGCAGTGGTTATGATTTTAAACGGTATTTTCTTGTCTTTTTCGGTTAGTCCGTTCCTGTTAAAAAAAGAAAAAGAGGGCAGGGCGCAAGAACTTCTACCAAACTCTTGGCAGGTTAAAATAACCATCTCATTTATTTTTTCTTTTATTTGCTGGTGGGGAAACTTAGCTTTAGTGGTGGACTATCTCTCAAGTAAAATTTAATTTATGAAAATAAAAAAAGTTTTGGTAAACGACAAGATGCAGAAAAATTATATTTATGAAATAACGGAAGTTGCGGGCAAGAATTTTGCTCCTGAATTTCGTCCGGATTTGAAGCCAAAGGAAATGCTCGAGCTTGGTGTTTTCGGAGGTATATATTTTTCAGATCGGCCAAAGGAATTCCCTAAAAGTTGGTTTACTAAAGCCAAGCTCTCAAAGGATGGCAAAAGGCATAAAGAACTCAACTTATTTAAGGTAAATGCCAGTCAGCCACTCGAAGTCTGGCAGAAAAATGCCTGGATAAATAAACAAGACCCGCGTGGTTGGATGCAGTGGTATTTTCGGTATTATCTAGGTCGTCGTAGTGTCGATGATGCCCGTCAGATAAAGCGCTGGAAGGCCATGACAAGGCATGTCTCCCAAATAACGCACAAGTGTCGCACGGGAGACTTCGGCTGTAATACTCGCCAAAGGCAGGCTCTACTTCACTGGGCATACGACAGCAGAAAATTTTAATATAAAATCCCAAAACTTTATCCCAGTAAATGCTATAATCACTACATGAAAATAACATCCGCGGTGTTTGTGCGAGGGGCAAGAGGGGAAAATGATATTTTAAACGATGGAATACCGCAGATTGCATTCATCGGGCGGGCAAATGCCGGTAAATCTAGCCTTATTAACTCTTTTACCGGGGTTAAAAATCTGGCGCTTACCAGTAGCACTCCAGGCCGTACGCAAGAACTAAATATTTTTTTGATAAATAAATCTACATACTTTGTGGACTTGCCAGGATACGGCTATGCAAAGACGACTTTTGAAAAATGGAAGCAAATGAATAAGGTTATTTATTGGTACCTTTTTGAGTCACCGTATGAGCCTAAGGTTGTTCTAATAATCGACGGAGAAATAGGTCCGACAGAAGACGACATGGGAGTGCTTAAGTTTCTGGAAGAAAGAGGCAAGGATATTGTGATCGTCGCGAACAAAGTAGACAAAATAAAAAAATCCCAATACTTAAATCAACTAAAAAAAATCAGAGAAAAAATGGTCGGACATAAAGTGTTCCCTTATTCTTCGAAAGAAAAAATAGGTATCGGGGAGCTCTCGGCGGAGCTCTTGGGCCGGAGGTAAAGAATGTTTGACTATATTATAAAATCTAGAAAAGGTACTAGAGGTGTACATATTGCGGTGCATGCGGATGGGCAGGTGGTGGTGATCAAGTCACGTCGTGTGCCGGATTTTCTAGTACGTAGTTTTGTAAAAAATAAAGAATCTTGGATATTGGAGCAGGTAAAGAAGGCCGAGCAAAGACCCAAGAAACTTCTGGCGCATTACAGCGCGAAAGACTTCAAGGAGAAAAAAGAGCGTTCCCTTGTACTTGTGCGTGAGAGGGTGTCGTATTTTAATCAGTTTTACAACTTAGAGGTGAAAAATATCACAATTCGCAATCAAAAGACTCGTTGGGGAAGTTGCTCCGGAAAGAAAAACTTAAGTTTCAATTATAAAATTGTATTTCTGCCACAGGAATTGCAAGACTACATCATTGTGCACGAACTATGTCATTTGAAGGAGATGAATCACGGCAAGGCGTTCTGGGACTTAGTAACGTTACAAATACCTGAGCATAAAGTATGTAGTGAGAAAATTAAGTCGTATTAAACCATTAGTTGCTAGAATAAAAAAACCACTTACACCTAATATTAAAGGTACAAGTGGTCGATGAGTCGGCTGCAGTATTTCCATAATGCAAAAAAAGCCTCTACTCCGCCAATCCAGATTAGAGTGCTTAAGAAGCAAGAGACAAGGAAAACTACCTTAACGTTTTTCGGAATGCCATCAAATGAATGACTGCCTTTCCTTGTCCAGAGAACTACTAGCGCAGGATCATAACAGATCAAAAACAAGTAGGCGGTAAAGCCATTGATCTTTTTGATCCTCATGCGTAGTTGTACATTACGAACCCTTCTTTTTTGCCCGCGTTCTTCAGTCACAATCAAAACGTCAACTTCCTTTTCGTCCTCGGGCTCTTCTACTGCTAGCTGTTTCTGAGTTCGTCGGTGCTTAACCTTTTCAATTTGAAAGCAATCAATCTTTGACAGATCATACAAGTACACAATTAGCCACGATTTGAAAACCGAGATAAAGGACAAGACGATTAAGCTAGTCTGAAAATTAAATTTCAAGATAATTTTTGGGACAATTACAAAGCTATAAAAAATCGTTATAACTTTATACACGATGAAACCAAGCGAAAAAAGCTTGATTTCGGTCCAGTAGAGCTTCAGGAGTACCCAAAAAAATTTTGTTAGAAGCCAATAAAATCTTAACTCTTCAAAAAGAGAAAATATTGTCATTAGTAGGACATTTATATGATGAGCAGATTAGTTTCGGATGTATAATAGCATATTATCCAGCATCCTCAAGGTAGGTATGATTTTGAGGTAAAAAAGTGATACAATGATTATTATGGAAAAACATTATATTTGTTTAGGTGGATGCAAAGGAGTATCAGAACATCCTGGAGTTTGTGAGGCACCGGATTGCGCGAAGCACAAGCATGATTTGGTAGAGTGTAAGTGTATGGATGGGAACCACAATAATTTTATTGTGGTGGCAAAAACTGAAGAATAAATTTAATAACTAACTAAAATATATGAATAATAAAAACGTACAATATTTGGCTATCGGTCTGACCCTTATTTTAATAGCGGGAATAATTTGGTTCAGCAAGCCTAAAGTAAATCCGGAAGAAGTAGTCATTAACACCGAAACTGATACCAACCCCGGCATACAGCTTTGCTTTGCAAAATTCGGCAAGGTGAACGAGCGAGGATTTTATGACAAACACACTCTCAAAATGCTATTGAAGGGGGAGAATGTCACCGGAGAGCTTAAATTCTTGCCAGCTGAAAAAGATAGCAAATTAGGTAAATTCGAAGGCACAGTAAGTGCAGTGGATAAGATAGCGATGGCAAGAACGGTAAATGCGATTTGGCCGACTTTCAGTGAAGGCGTGTTCAATAAAGAAGAGCTTAGTATTATGTTCGGTGAAGGCACAGCACGCGTTGGATTCGGAGAAATGGTAGCACGTGCTGATGGTGTGTACGGATATAAAGATCCTGCAAACATTGCATATTCACTCGAACTTAATGACGTGGCTTGCGGAGATATTGATGAAAGAGAATTGGTAGAAAATCATTTGCGAACGAATATCACCACTCTTTCTCCTGTGAAGGCAACTATGGGCGGCACCTGGCAGGTATTTTCCGCATATGTCGATATGAGTAAAAATGAAGGCAAGGTCGTGTACGAAGACGGTCACATGCAGGAGAAAAGAACCTTTACTTACACAACCAATGAAAAAAGCGAGGTCGTTACGATGACGATAAAATAGAATAATGTTATACTAGAAAAATGAAAAACAAATCTAATTTAAATGGGGGATATGTAGGACTTTTGGTGCTTTTAGTGGTTATCGCAGGGGGAATGCTCTTTGCTTTTAAGACCGATAAGGTGGCTTTGAAGACAGGCGAGCAGGGCGAAAATTCAATTGAACAAAGTTACGGAGCCATTGAGCAAGCAAAAGAAGCCAAGGATCTACTAGAACAAAATAGTCAGAAAACCGCTGAAGAAGTAGAGAAGGTTGAAGAAAAAAAGCCAATTACAAATAATGATAATAAAAAAGTTATGACCGCAATATTACACACAAGCAAAGGAGACGTTACTATTGAATTTAATTCAGCTACACCAAAGACAGTAGAAAACTTTGTTAAGTTAGCAAAAGAGGGCTTCTATGATGGAACCAAGTTTCACCGAGTCATCAAAGGGTTCATGAGCCAAGGTGGTGATCCGCTTTCAAAGGACGATTCCAAAGAAGGATCTTGGGGTACAGGAGGTCCAGGGTACAAATTTGCAGATGAGATCACAACCACCAACAAAAACAACTTAAACACGATTTCTATGGCAAATTCCGGACCAAACACCAACGGCAGTCAATTCTTCATCAATGCTGCGAACAATAATTTCTTAGATACCAAGCACACTGTATTTGGTAAAGTTGTCTCGGGAATAGACGTAGCGCTCGCGATAAATAACGTTGCTACCAATCCTGGCGACAGACCTGTTGAGGCAGTAGTAATAAAGAGCATTACCCTGAAATAAAATAAATGCTGGAATTATTCAACATCCCATATTTGATAACCCACTATGGGTATTTGGGTGTTTCTATAATTGTCTTTTTAGAGTCTGGAATATTTTTTCCGTTACCAGGAGATAGTCTACTATTTACAGCAGGAGTTCTGGCTTCCACTGGGTATTTGAAAATTTATTTATTGGTGCCAATCATATTTGTCAGCACTTTCTTGGGAGGTGTCACTGGATACTATATGGGCGTACATATTGATAGGCTGAGGAAGTATTCTTTTTTTGCAAAGATATTGCGAGAAGATCATATGAATAAAGCCCATGACTTTTTTGAAAAGCATGGTAAGGTAGCTGTTGTATTTTGTCGCTTTGTTCCAGTGGTGCGGACATTTACTCCCATAGTGGCTGGGTTGGTAAAAATGGATTTTGACACTTTTTTGAAATATAGTTTTTTCGGGTCAGTATTATGGTCTACTATTGTAACCTTCTTGGGATATTTCTTAGGACAAGTATTTCCCCAAATTAAAGATTACATGGGTATTATTTTGATCGTAGTGGTACTAGTTTCTTTTTTGCCAATAGTAATAGAAATGGTTAGAAAAAGGAAAGAATAAATTTCTCTATTTTTTTAATTTCACCAGGGTTAAACCACTTTATTTCTTCGTCTCGTTTAAACCAGGTCTTTTGTCTCTTGGCGTAATGATTTATTTCATTGGTTAATTGTTCCAACATTTCTGTTTTGTTTATTTTTCTCTCGAGAAAAAGAGCCATGTATCTGTACTCAAGTCCAAGTTCTTTCATGCGCTTCCAAGAGAGGCCTTTTTTATGCAAGTTCTCTGCTTCATTTAGCATGCCTTTTTTAATTCTATCAAAGAGTCTGTTTTTGATTTTATCTTTCAGATTTATATCATCCAGATAAAGACCCATCTTAATGAAGTCATAATTAGATTTTTTATTATTATTTTTCGGCACCTTGCCCAAGTACTTTGCTATTTCTATTGCTCTTATCAGTCTAACTTTATTATTTATCTCATTTTTTTCTTTTATATCTTTCGCACGGGTGCTATCCAGCTTTTCTAGCATTGAAAAAAGCTTCATTGGTGTTTGCTTCGCTAGCTTTTTTCTTAGTTCTGGATTTGGGGGGACTTCAGGGAACACCATGTTGTTAACAACAGCGTCAATATAAAATCCAGTGCCACCACATAGTATGGGTACATTTCCGCGAGAAATTATTTCCTCTATTTTTTTATCTGCTAGGTTTTTAAATTCAGTAACGGTGAAAGTTTTTTTCGGACTTATCACGTCCAGCAAATGATGGGGAATGCCTTGCATTTCTTTTTTAGTGATTTTGCCGGTGCCCAGGTCAAGACCCTTATAGACCTGCCTAGAATCTGCAGAAATTATTTCTGCTTTATTTTTAAATACATTTCTAGCTATGTTCACGGCGAAGTCACTTTTACCAGTGGAGGTTTGACCAAGAATTACTATAACTTTCTGTTTCATCTGAATACTAACTTTGCATTATTTTTATGTCCGCTCCAATAGAATTGAGCCTTTTCACTATGTCTTCGTAGCCACGATTTATCATGTAAACATTTCGAAGGATAGAAGTGCCGGAAGCCCCGAGCATTGCAATCATAATGACCATAGAAGGCCGTAGTGCAGGAGGGCAGACAATTTGTGCTGGCTTTAAAGTATTTCCACCTTCGATGTATACCCGATGCGGATCAGCAAGGGTCACCTGTGCTCCCATTCTGTTTAACTCTGTAAGGTAAATTGCGCGATTCTCATAGGTCCAATCATGAAGGAGTGTTTGACCCTTTGCTTTGGCTGCTGGAATAGCAAAGAAAGGCAAATTGTCTATGTTTATTCCTGGGTAGGGATTGGCATGAATCTTGTCATCGAGCGCAATGAATTTTGACGGATAAATGGTTACATCAGCTAGATTGGTTAGGCCGTTGGCGCTTTTGTAAGTTTTCTCTGTTTCGTATTTCAAACCCATTTTGCCCATTTTATACAACTCAAGTTCCATGAAGTTTATGGGCATGTGGGTGATTTTTAATTTCGAGTCCGTTGCGATGGCTGCTGCGACGAACATCATAGATTCAATCGGGTCTTCGCTGTTGTGGTATTCGACTGTTTGGTTTATTTCTTTTACTCCGTGTACTACGAGAGTAGAAGTTCCAATACCGTCGATCTTTACTCCGCATTTAGTTAAAAAGAAACATATTTCTTGCACCATATAGTTTGAACTCGCGAACTTTATCGTAGTTGTGCCCGGAATTAGTGCAGCCGCTGTTAAGACATTTTCTACTGCAGTATCACCAGCCTCATACATTATGATGTCTCCTGACGACAACTTCTTGCTGTTGACCTCATAATCTTCTTGAGTGACATTAATATTTATACCAAGTTCGGAAAGTGCATAGGCATGAGCGGCGATGGTACGCTTTCCTAAGTGACATCCTTGTGCGTGGGGAACCTTGAAAGAGGAAATTTGATGAGATAGGGGACCAATAATCATCAATATCGAGCGAGTTTTTACGGCGGACTCTTTGTTCAATTTTTCTATGCTAAATACCTTTGGGGGAACTATCTCTACAGTGTGAGGTCCAGTCCAAGATACTTTTACTCCAATACTCTCTAATATCTCGATAACACGTAAAACTTCTTCTATTTTTGCAATGCCACCGAGAATTGTTTTACCACGATTTAAAAGTGACGAACACAGTAATCCTACTGAACCATTTTTAGAATATCCAGTGCGGATGGTGCCACTTAATTTTCTGCCTCCTTGTATCTCAAAGTCAGTGGAATTAGAAAGGGAAACTATTCTGTGCTCTAACACATTGCCTATTTTGTTTAAAAGTTCTGTAGTGAAATTCTGCTCGCCCTTTTCCATCCGGGCTACTGCGCTTTGGGAGGTGCTGAGAGCTTTAGCAAATCCTTCCTGGGTTAAGTCCTTTTTTTCTCTTAGATTTTTAATAAAAGCACCGATTTGTATTTGTGATGTTGTTCTTGAATCTTTTTTCATATAAAAAAAGTATATATCATATGTGATATATCGTAAAGTGGATAAATAATTTGTGCCGGAGGAGGGACTTGAACCCTCAACCCTTGCGGGAAACGATTTTGAGTCGTTCGCGTATACCAATTCCGCCACTCCGGCATAATGTGAATAGTATATTATTTTTTGCTGTTTTTCAACTTTTTATACACAAATTCCGAGTAAGAAAAACTTTTTAAGTTATGCTAGAATAGCATCATGTCTAATTTATATTCCAATTCAATTTTCTGGATCGACACAGATAAAATCAAGCCCAACCCATTTCAGCCAAGGAAAGACTTCGACGAAATAAAACTTCAAGAGTTATCTGATTCAATCAAGCAATACGGTGTACTCCAGCCTCTGACCGTGTCTCGCACTGAAGTAGAGAAGGAGGATGGAGGTCTGGTTACCGAATATGAACTGATAGCAGGAGAGCGCAGACTGCGAGCTTCCAAGCTTGCTGGGGTAACACAGGTTCCAGTAATCATCCGAATCGGAGACTCTTCACTCATGAAGCTTGAGCTCGCGATACTTGAGAATTTACAGCGCGAAGACCTGAACTCTGTCGACCGAGCTCGCGCGTTTTTCCGACTAGCACACGAATTTAAATTTACTCATGCAGAAATTGCGAAAAAGATGGGTAAGAGTAGGGAACATGTTTCGAATTCACTGCGTATTTTATCTTTACCTGAGGAAATTTTAAATGGTCTATCTGAAGGTAAAATTTCAGAGGGTCATACCCGACCGCTCCTGATGCTTGCAGATCACCCAGAGGAGCAACTGGTTTTATTTAAAGAAATTATTTTTAAAAAATACACTGTACGCGATGCAGAAAAAGTAGCCAGAAGGATTGCATACGACCGTGTGCGCAAGAAAGAATATATGCCGGATCCTGAGATAGTAGAACTCGAAGAAGAGTTCCAAGAAAAGCTCGGTACTCGCGTGCATATCGATCGCAAAGATTTGGGCGGTCAGATTAAAATTGATTATTTCTCTACCGAAGATTTGCGTGCAATTTTAGACTTAATCCACAAATCTGGACTAGATAGAAAACCACAAGATCTGTTAGAACAACACATCGCTAAATCTACCAACATTGCGGAAGTTGACCCACCTAAAGAAGAAAATGCTTCACAGCCACAGCCACAAGTAGAAGAAGTAAAAACAGATGTTGAAGAAGTGGAAGTATCTCCAGATGTGCCACAAACTGAAGTTCCAGTAACTGAAGCTCCGAGCGAAAGTCCGACTGAAAGCCCAGCAGAATTTGCAACTGAGGAAGAGTCTCAACCTATAGACGACAGAAGCAAAGAGGAGGTCAAAGAAGACGACACAGCACTGTACAATATTTCTAACTTTAGCCTTTAGATTCTTCCAAAGGACTTAAATCTAGCGAGTAAATTATTTTTATCTAGATAAGACTTGATGTGCTTCTTGGCAAGTGTAGTGCGAGCGTATTCTAGCCATTTGGAAGAGGGATGAGAATCCTTTTTATCAATAATCTCTACCATGTCTCCGTTTTTAAGTTCAGAATATATTTGAGCCATTCTTCCATTAATCTTGGCTGCAGAAACATGGTCGCCTATGTCGGAGTGAATTGCGTAAGCAAAATCAATCGGAGTCGAGAATTCCGGCAAGTCCACCACGTCTCCTTTAGGAGTTATTATAAAGATTCTATCGGTAAAGAAATCTGTCTTTAAGTTTTCAAGGAAGCTTTGAGGCTTCTCAGGAGAATAATTTAGTTCCTTCAACTCTTCAATCCATTCAAATTTTCCTTTGCCGACTGCATCTTTTCTGCTACCTTTTTCTTTATAAGCAAAGTGCGCAGCGATACCATAAGCAGCTTCGGCATGCATTTCATTTGTTCTTATTTGAATTTCAGCAAAACCATTTGCCTTGGCAAATATTGTGGTGTGGAGCGACCTGTAGCCGTTGGGTTTCGGCAGAGAAATGTAGTCTTTGATTCTTCCGATGACAGGTTTGTACAGAGAATGAACAATTCCTAAAACTCGATAACAATCCTCAACCGTGTCTACTACTATTCGAAGAGCGATAATATCGTGTATTTTATTAATATCCTTGTCGTATCTCTGTAATTTTTTCCAAAGACTGTATTTTGTTTTCAGACGATAACTTACTTCGCTAAATTTAATATTGTTTAACCTTAGTTCTTTTTCTAACTCGTTGCTTATATCTTCTATATCTTTTTGGTATTGAACTTTTCTTTCTTTTATCATGTCCTCTATCTCTATGCATTCTACTGGGTATGCATACGGAAAGGCTGCTTCCTCTATTTCACCTTTAAGTTTTCCCATTCCAAGACGGTTGGCGAGCGGTGCATAAAGGTCAATGGACTCCAATGCGATTCGGTGTCTTTTTTCTTCCTTTACGTATTGTAGTGTTCGCAGGTTGTGAAGCCTGTCGGCGAATTTAATTATCACAACTCGTAGGTCATTTGCCATTGCGATGAAGAATTTCCTCAGACTCTCAACATGTCTCTCGTGGCCAGTATATTTGAGGGTCCCAAGCTTAGTGACACCTTTAACCAAAAACACTATTTCTTCTCCAAACTCTGCCTGCATTTCTTCTTCGGTGATTTGAGTGTCTTCAAGCACGTCATGCATAAGTCCGGCAGCGATGGTCTTACTGTCCATTCCGGATTTGGCAAGGATTTTTGCTGTTTCAAAAACATGGATGAAGTACGGTTCACCACTCATTCTTTTTTGTCCTTCGTGAGCACTCTTTGCAAATTCGTAAGCTTTTGCAATAAGATTTTGGTCTTTTTTAGAAATCCCGCCTTCTATTAAATCTACTATTTCTTTAATGTCGGCCATATTGATTTTTATTATAGCACTTTTATTTTATCTGATTCAATTTATGCGGGTTGTGGTTCGGGCAGGTTTTGCTAGAACAACGTTCAGGAATAGTCTTTGTACCTTCCATCATAAGAGATCCGCACATCTCGCAGACTCTGCCGGTAGGTTTTGCTTTGATCGCATTCTTGCAATCAGGGTAGTTTGAGCAAGAATAAAATATTCCAAAGCGACCTTTGCGCTCCATCATAAATCCTTTCTTACAAGTTGGACATTGTACATCAGTCATTTTTCTTTTCTTTTCTTCTTCGTCTTCTTTAATAAATTTACACTTTGGGTAGCGAGAGCATGATATGAATGTACCAGTGCCATCACGACGCTCGCGGATGACTAGCTTGCCGAGTTCTTGTTCTTTCTGATTCTTGCGTTTTATCTCCTTGCCTGTCTTGGTCAGACGTGGAGGTTTGGCAATACCGCAGAGCGGACAAGGTTCGCCTATTTCTTTTGGTCCTTCGAGTTCGGTGCCGTCGAGCATGAGTGCCCCAGCACATTCTGGATAGTCAGAGCAAGAATAGAATTTGCCAACGCGAGCAAGCTTTATGATCATTTTCTTTCCGCATTTTGGACATTTAATATTTTCGGGTGCATCGCCGAGGTCTGTAGCTTTCGCAAGCTTATCTTTCTCCTTAACTTCTTTTAAGAATGGCCCGTAGAAATCTTTCAATATTTTCTCATACTTGCTTTCACCTCGAGATATTTCATCGAGCTGGTCTTCCATACCTGCAGTGAAAGTATCAGAAATGTACTCAGCAAAATTTTTCTCTAAGAAGTCTGAGACTACTTCGCCGGTGTCAGTGGGGAACAGAGTCTTGCCTTCTTTTTTAACATAACCTCGGTCTTCGATAGTACGCATTATAGATGCGTATGTGGAAGGTCGGCCGATACCACGCTCTTCGAGTTCTTTCACAAGCCCTGCCTCAGAGTATCTGCCTGGTGGCTCGGTATACTTTTCTTGTTTTTCTAATTTTATTAATTCAAGTTCTTCTCCTTTGGTACAGATGGGTAGCTCGACGTCTTCGCCTCGTGCACCGGAGTCTACTGCTAGCCAGCCAGGGAAAAGCAGTCTTGAACCTGTAACGGCGAATGCTGGTAAATCCTCATGACCTTTTATCAGTGCCTTTATTTTTGTCTTTAAAAGCTTTGCATCAGTCATCTGACTAGACACTGTGCGCTCCCAGATAAGCTGGTAGAGCTTTTGTTGTTCGTCAGTACCCGCATGCATGGCTTCCACATGGGTAGGGCGGATAGCTTCATGGGCTTCTTGAGCGTTCTTGGACTTGGTCTTATATGTATGTGCTTCAGCGTAATTTGTGCCATGTTGTTTTTTTACAAAATCCAATATCTGACCTTGGGCCACTGCCGACAGACTAGTACTGTCTGTACGCATATAAGTAATATGTCCGCCTTCGTAGAGCTTCTGAGCGAGTTGCATAGTGCGCGAAGGGGAATAACCAAGTCTTGAGCTGGCTGTCTGCTGTAAACTCGAAGTAGTAAATGGCGCACGAGGAGAACGCTTTTGCTCAGACTCCTTAACTTCATCTACAATCCATTCGCCTTTTTGTCCCGCTTCCATTATTTTTTCTACAAGCGTGGGGTCGCGAGGTTCCTCGACACAAGTAAGAGTAATATTTTCTTTTTTAACTGTTTTGAAATCTCCAAAGAGCTTGAAATATCTCTCTGGTACGAAGGCTCGTATCTCGCGTTCACGCTCCATAATTATTCTTAGTGCAGGGGATTGAACTCGCCCGGCAGAGAGTCCGTAACGAACTTTTTTCCAAATGATTCCAGAGAGGTCGTAGCCTACAAGCCTGTCCAAGACTCTGCGAGCTTCTTGAGCTTTTCGTAAATCAGTATCTATTTCTCTCGGATGCTTCAATGCTTCCTCCACTGCTGACTTAGTTATTTCGTGGAAAGTCACTCTCTTGATTGGAGCTTTTACATTTTTGTCGGCATTTAACAATTCTTCGATGTGCCATGCTATGGCCTCACCCTCCCGGTCGGGGTCAGTCGCGAGCATTATTTCGGTAGCTTTTTCAGCTAGGGACTGGAGTTCGTAGACAACTTTTTCTTTGCCTTTACTTATTTCATAGCGGGGGATGAAGCCTCCTTCGATGTCTATTGCTTGCTTGTTCGACTTCGGCAAATCTCGAATATGTCCTACCGAAGCACGCACAGTAAAAGCACCCTCGAGGTATTTCTCGATAGTTTTTGCCTTCGAAGGGGACTCTACAATCAACAATTTCATAGACCCAGTATTACATGAATTATATTTTTTTAGCAAATATATTGTCTTTTCCTAACTACTTTTGTATAATTGTTTATGCTAGATTATTAGAATTTATTTATAAAATATTATGCCAAATGATAAATTTCCAACAAAAAAAATTTTAACAGAAGAGGAAGCACTTAATGCATTAGAAAATCAAGACACAGATAATTGGGCTGATCAAATAGATACATCTAAGAAAGAAGAAGCAGCCTATGATGAGCAGAATGCTGAGAAGTTAGAAGAATTAGAAGACGGAAAATAAGCCCTAACTATTTACATAGAAAAGCCCTAATTGTAAAAACTAGGGCTTTTTTGTTACCGAGTATCGGGTATTTAATAGCAAATTTTACTTTACTGAATGTGTCATTTGACTATCTCTACCTTCTATGTGCTTGACATTTATATCTAAATATGGTAATATAGTACCTAGTAAGAGAAGTTCTTTGAAAAGGCAGGAAGGTGAGCAAAAACCATAGTCTCTATAAATTTTTATAGAAATTACGGCTTTTGTTCACACAGTATATAACCTAAATTCATTTAAAATGTTGAAATCCATTCTGTTCTTCGCCATCACCCTTTTCTCTTTCATTTCTTGTGTTTCTGCTCATGCTCAAAGCATCGGTGTTCCTGGAGAAGAAGCCGCAAAGCAAACTGCAGAAAAAGAAGCACAAACGTCCTTTTCTGAGTTCTTGGCCTTGTTTCCGAAACAAGATGCCAATTCTTTTTCAGTGAAAAAAGTGCCCATTGTTAAAAGTATGATGCTGAACTGGGAATTTTTCCAATTTATCGAAGATGCTTACGATATGGCCGGTGGCTTCCGTCGCCCGATACAATTGGTGCCAATTGCACAGTTCGATGTGGATGGTAACTCAATCCTTCTTCTGCAAGTGGGAGCAGGTCCAAGCATCAACTTTTTTAAAGTGTATGTATTTACCAAAGAAGGGACTTTTTTATATTCAACTATAATTGAAAAAGAAGAAGTGAAATCCTCCGACTTAGCGGTAAAGTAGTTTAGGTCCTGCCTTTAATAAAACACGCTCTAAGGAGTAAAAGAATTTTAAGGCCGTTTCTCAAGATTATTTTTGAGGGCGGCTTTTCATATTTAGGTGCACTTTTATGCTACAATATTTTAACATGAAAATTATCAAGAATAATTCCGGAATGATTTTTATTTTAATGCTGGTTGCAACTTCTGTTGTTCTCTGGTTCCTAGCACCCGGGACTGGTTTTGATTTTGGAAATTTTGAAAGCGTTCTAGTTTCTTTGTCGCAACTTCTTGGAATCACGGGCTTTATGCTTTTTGCTATCAATATTATTCTTTCGGGGAGGTTTAAATTTCTAGAAAATATTTTTATCGGGCTCAATAAGGTTTATGAGCATCATGCACAGATAGGTAAGGTTGCTTTTTATTTACTACTCATTCATCCACTAATTTTTCTTGGTTTATTTCTTAAGTATAGCGGTCTGACTTTTACTAACTTCATTTCTTTTTTCACACCGAGTATCGAAAAAGGTCCAGTAAGCTTTGGTATACTAGCGCTCTTTGTGATGATTGTCTTAATACCACTGACTATTTACTTTAGGCCCAAATATCATATCTGGAAAGTATTACACAAATTCATGGGACTCGCTTTTTTCTTGGGAGCATTACATGCTTTTTATATGCCGAGCACAGTGTCTACATTTCCGCCACTCAAATACTATATCTCTGTAATTTTCGCCATATCAATGAGTGTGTATATTTATCGTTCAGTGTTGGGGGTCTATTTAATAAAGAAACACAGGTATATAGTTTCTGGAGTTAGAGTGCTGGATACTATTACTGAAGTGACTCTAATGCCTAAAAACCTGAATGCTGGTAAAGAAATAAATTTTACCCCAGGCCAGTTCGCTTTCGTGAGCTTTCAAGATAAAAATATAGGCAGGGAAAGCCATCCCTTTTCTATATCATCTGCGCCAGAGAGCGGGGTGGTAACTTTTTCGATTAAAAATCTGGGAGATTTTACCGAGCGGATGAAAAATATTGCTATTGGCAGTGAAGCAAAGATAGAAGGCCCATTCGGCAAGTTCTCTTACCAGGAAGGGGAGTTTAAGAAACAAATCTGGATCGCCGGCGGTATCGGCATCACCCCATTTCTTTCGATGGCCAAATCCATCAGAACTGATTCTGAATATTCAGTAGACTTGTATTACTGTGTGAAAGACGAAAAAGAAGCAGTGTACCTGAAGGAACTTTTGGAATTAAAAAATCCGAAATTAAATATCATTCCACATTTTTCCAATACAGAAGGATTTATCAATGCGGACATTATAAAAGACAAATCAGGGAGTATGTTCGACAAGGCAATATTTATCTGCTCACCACCAGTCATGATTCATTCTCTTAAAAAGCAATTCATTAAGCAGGGGATTTTGAGCAAGTACATTTATTCAGAAGAATTTAACCTAGCCTAATCTCGCCCATTTCTTCCTTAATCAGCCCTTTAATTTCCATTATCGAAAGTAGGGAATTAGCATTCTGGGTTCCGATTTTTAATGTGCGGATAAGTTCATTGCGGGGCATAGGCTCGTGGAGAATTTTTATTACATTTTTTTCTTCGGGTGATAGATCCGCAAAGAGTTTCTGCTGTTTGTCTACATCTGTTTCTTTTTTAAATCCTAATGCATCCAGTAAGTCATCTACACAGGTAATGGGCGTTGCACCAAGGCGCAAAAGCTGATTGGTACCTTTTGCATTCGGAGAGAATATTGAACCTGGCACGGCGAGCACGTCACGATTGTATTCTGTAGCGAGCCGGGCGGTGATGAGAGTGCCGGACTTTTCGGCGGCCTCTATTATAAGCACTGCTTTTGAAATTCCGGCCATCAGTCTGTTCCTTTTGCCGAAACTCCAGAGTGTGGCTTTGAAATCCGGGTCAAATTCTGAAATAAGACATCCACCACTTCGCACTATTTCTTCTGCAAGCTTTACGTTTGTTTTCGGATACATGGCTTTGAGCGACAGTCCGGATCCAGGGAATACGACAGTGCGAAGCCCTACTTCAAGCGCTTTCTTGTGAGCTATAGCGTCTATGCCCATCGCAAGCCCAGAGACAATTACTATAGGATAGCCCTTAAGTCCTGCAATTAGTTTCTCGCAGACTTCCTTGCCGTAGGTGGTGAATTTACGGGAGCCGACAACGGAGAGGTAAATCAAGTTTTCGCTATCAGGAAAATCACCTACAATCCAGAGCCTCGTAGGTGGCTGTGGGATTTCGTTCAAGCCTTCTGGCCAATATTCTTTAGCTAAATTTCTTATTTCGTATTTCATACGTTGTTGGAATTATAGTAATAGTATTATATACTAAATAAATGTTAGACATAAAATTCATCCGTGAAAACAAAGACATAGTGCAAGCTGGTGCCAAGAAAAAGCACGTTGAGATTGATATTGACCGTCTAATCACCCTTGACGATGAGCGTCTAAAAATCATGAAAGAAGTAGAAGAACTTCGAGCTGAAGTCAATCGTGTTTCAGACAATATTGCTCGCGGTGAAGATCCAGCACTCAAGATTCAGCTCATCGAAGAAATGCGCCTGGTTAAAGACAACATAAAAGGCAAAGAAGAAACACTAAAGACAATAATGGAAGAATGGCAGAAACTCATGATTCATGTTCCAAATGTTCCCGACATGACTGTGCCAGAAGGCGAGAGTGATGAAGAAAATGTAGAAGTGCGTACCTGGGGAGAAAAACCAGCATTTAATTTCACTCCCAAAAGCCATATAGAACTTATGGAGAATCTGGACATGGTGGATTTCGACCGCGGCGTGAAGGTGTCAGGTTTCAGGGGCTACTTTATGAAAAATGACGGTGCAACTTTATTCTTTGCGCTGTGGCAGTACTTCATGAATTATTTTATTGAAAAGGGTTACACCCCAATGATTGTGCCAAGCCTTGTGCGCAAAGAGGCTCTTATCGGCACAGGGATGCTCCCGCAATCAGAAGAAGATTTATATAAAGTGGGCGAGAATGAATACCTAGCAGGTACCGCAGAGGTAGCCACCATGGGCTACTATATGAACGAAATTTTAGATAAGAAAGATTTGCCGAAAAAGTTTATTTCCTTTTCACCGTGTTTTCGTGCAGAGGCTGGGAAGCACGGAAAGGATACCAAAGGAATAATCCGGGTGCATGAATTTTTCAAAATTGAACAAGTAATACTTACGGAGGCTTCTCATGAAGAGTCAGTTAGGTGGCATGAAGAAATTACCGCGCATGTGGAGCACTTAATGCAGACGTTGAAACTCCCATATCATGTGGTTGTTAACTGTGGTGGGGACCTAGGACTTGGACAAGTCAAAAAGTACGATATTGAAGCTTGGATGCCTTCTCAGGATAAATACAGAGAGACGCATTCATCAAGTTATTTTCATGATTTTCAAACACGAAGACTTGGTATAAGATATCGTGACGAAGAAGGGAAGTTACGTTTTACTCATTCGTTAAACAATACAGCCTGTGCAACGTCCCGCCTCCCTGCTGCCCTCGTTGAAAACTACCAACAAGAAGACGGAAGCATAATAATTCCAGAAGTTCTACGGCCGTATATGGGCGGTAAGGAAATTATAAAAATAGCCCAGTAGGTGATTTTACTAAATCATAAAGCCATGAAAAGGGAAGCCCCTAGTTCTCCGCGCATATTAGAATTAAAAAAGAGAAGGAAGAAGGTTTTAAGAAATAGAATCATTCTTTTGGTGATTCTATTTATTTTGTTGCTTGTAGGTTTAATATTTCTTTCCAGGTGGGAAGAAGTAAGTATTAACCAAGTACAAATTTCGGGAAACAAGATTATAGATACTGCCTTGATAGACAAAATAGTAGAAGAAGAGTTAGATGGGTATTATGTATGGGTCATACCCAAAAGAAACTTTTTGATTTTACCAGAAACAAAAATCAAAAATAAATTACTGACTGAGCTGAAAAGACTTGAGTCTGTAGAATTAAGTATAAGTGACAGAAAGGTTTTGGAGGTTTCCGTTCTTGAGCGTAAGGCTTTATACACGTGGTGTGGCCCGGATTTAAAATTTTACAATGCAGTTGTTACTTTCGATGAAGAATCAGAGAAGAATTGTTACTTTATGAATGAAATGGGTTATGTCTTCGATCGAGCACCTTACTTTTCGGGGGATGTTTACTTTAAGTTTTTCGGTTCGCTCGGCAATGAAGGGGAAAGTCCTCTGGGACAGAGGTACTACCCAGAAACTTTTAGCGCCTTAGTAAAGTTAGTTGAAGATGTTAAATCCCTAGACCTGAAACCCTCATCGTTATTTGTAAAAGAAGATGGAGACATTGACCTGTATTTAAAGTCCAATACCTTCTCTGCGGACGCCAATAAAATAGTTTTTAATGTTAACTCTGATACGACAAAGATTGTTGAAAACTTACATGCCTCTATAACGACCGAGCCACTAAAATCCGAGCTAAAGAAAAAGTACGAAGATTTACTGTACATTGACCTCCGTTTCGGAAATAAAGTCTATTACAAGTTTCGTTAAAGTTGTGTTATAAAGATTAAGTGAAAAATTTTTGGCAAAGTCTATCAAAACCGATTTACGTTTTGGCCCCAATGGCAGACGTTACGGATTGTGCTTTTAGGCAAATAATAAATAAATATGGTAAGCCAGATGTTTTCTGGACTGAATTCGTTTCCGCGGACGGACTAGCACACCCTCTCGCTCG
This sequence comes from bacterium, assembly GCA_030855725.1. GTDB lineage: Bacteria > Patescibacteriota > Minisyncoccia > Phycocordibacterales > UBA9973 > UBA9973. The sequence goes on from JALYQS010000017.1 coordinate 76,797, forward strand.
GGAGAAGCTAATGATTGATTTAAAATATGCCGAAGGCGAGCATCCGATTGTCGCTCAAATATTCGGCGGGAAACCAGAGAACATTAAAACTGCAGCAGCCTTGTGCGAAGAGTTAGGATTTGACGGGGTGGATATCAATATGGGTTGTCCAGATAAGTCTATTGAGAAGCAGTGTGCTGGAGCGGGCATGATAAAAGACCCAGAACTTGCGAAAACAGTCATTCGCGCTGCCAAAGAAGGTGCTCCAAATATCCCAATTTCAGTGAAGACTCGTATTGGATATAACAAAGTTGAAATCGAGACTTGGATACGCACAATACTAGAACAAGATGTTGCGGTTTTGACGGTTCATTTACGAACAAGAAAAGAAATGTCCGATGTTCCAGCACATTGGGATTTCATGAAAAGAATTATAGAAATTCGTGATGAGTTAAAAAAAGATACTTTAATACTGGGTAATGGAGATGCTATCGATCTATCAGATGCTGAAACGAAAGCAAAAGAAACTGGCTGTGATGGAGTTATGCTAGGGCGAGCTATATTCGGTAATCCGTGGTTGTTTTCCGGGCACGCCCCATTGCTACAACAAAAGTTGGAGGTAATGGTAGAGCACACCAAACTTTTCGAGGAAATGTTGGGTGGGCATAAAAACTTCGCAATCATGAAAAAGCACTATAAAGCCTATGTAAATGGCTTTGATGGGGCTAAAGAACTACGTATGAAACTGATGGAAGCAACTAATACAAAAGAAATTGAAAATACCGTAAATGATTTTTTGGTCACTCAGTGATTTTTACTAGAGTTTTGGTATACTTAAAGTATGGATAATCTAAATAAAGATTCTAGAATAAAGCTAAATAATGGTGTAGAGATGCCAGTAATCGGTTTTGGAACATATAAAATTCCGGAAGGTGAGGAAGTAGAAAATGCAGTTAAGTGGGCGTTCAATGCTGGTTACCGTATGATAGACACAGCAAAAATATACAAAAACGAAGAAGGTGTAGGTAGAGCGATAAAACAATACGGATTATTAAGAGAAGAGTTTTTTATAACAACCAAAGTTTGGAATGAAGATCAAGGATACGAGAACACTCTGGAAGCCATAGATCAATCTCTGAAAAAACTTGGTCTCGCCTATGTAGACCTATACTTGGTTCATTGGCCAACAGCAGACCCTGAAGTGAATAAAAGTATAAATAAAAGGGAAGAGACCTGGAAGGCAATGGAAGAAATATATAAATCTGGTAAGGCAAAGGCCATTGGAGTGTCTAACTACACCATGTCACACTTAAGAGAAATGGAAGAATATGCAACGATCATGCCTGCAGTAAACCAAGTAGAATTCAACCCTTTTTTATATCAAGAGGGCCTTCTTAATTATTGCAAGAAAAATAATATAGTTCTAGAGGCATATTGCCCGCTGGCTCGAGCAAAAAGGCTGGAGGAAAAGCACATTGTAGAAATTGCAAAAAAATACAATAAAACTCCTGCCGAAATATTCATCCGTTGGAGTCTACAGCGTGGCGCTGTACCCATACCGAAGTCGGTGCACAAAGATAGAATAAAAGAAAATATAGATGTTTTTGATTTTGAACTGTCAGAAGAAGACATGAAACTCCTGGATAGGCTGGACGAAAATATGCATTTGGCTTCCGACCCTACAAATCTCCTTTAAATTTGAATTAAACCCAAAAAAGAAGTATTATTGGGATATGTTTCTAAACCTGCTTAAAATATTCGTGCCTACAACACTTGCTTTCGCTTTGGGTATTTTAATCACCCCTATCGCCACTCACTTTTTCTATAAATACAAAATGTGGAAGAAAAAAACTAGGACAGAGTCCACTATCAATGAGCACTTTAAAAAGATTCACGAAAACAAAGCGAACGCTGAGGTGTCGGTACCGTGTGTTGGGGGAATCATCATTTTCATCTCGATAATTTTCTCTGTTCTCATTTTTTATTTACTTGCAGTACTTTTATCCGGCACGGTGTACGGTGAATTGTTTGCTAAGTTCAATTTCTTTAGTCGCTCTCAGACTATTATTCCAATAGGTATATTCATATTGGGAGCTTTTTTGGGACTTCTGGATGATATGTTAGAAATCAGGGGCAAATCACACGTGACCCGCAATTCAGCTTGGTATACGAGGGGTAAAATCTTTGCCATTGTACTTTTAGGTTTACTTGCTTCTTCTTGGTTTTTCTTTAAGCTCGACATGCATGCGATTCATATTCCTTTTGGGGGTGTGCTTGAACTAGGAGCCTTTTTCATCCCGTTTGTAATCATAGTTATGCTCGCGACTTTCTCTGGAGGGGTTATCGACGGTATCGACGGTCTGTCTGGTGGAGTTCTGTCTTCCATTTTTGCATCGTACTCTGTAATTTCTTTTGTAAATAACCAGATGGATCTCGCAGCGTTTTGTGGGGTAGTGTCTGGGGCGATACTTGCATTTTTGTGGTTCAATATTCCGCCAGCACGTTTCTATATGGGGGAAGTCGGCATGATGCCACTTACAATAACGCTTGCAACGATTGCCTTTCTTACTGACTCTGTACTTCTTTTGCCCGTGATCGCATTTCCTTTGGTTGCAACTTCTCTATCTTCAATAATTCAATTGCTCTCTAAGAAGTTTTTCAAAAAGAAAGTGTTTTTAGTAGCGCCACTACACCATCACTTTGAAGCACTTGGTTGGCCATCATACAAAGTTACAATGCGTTACTGGGTTCTGTCTTTTGTTTTCGCAATTATCGGAGTTATTTTAGTGGTAATTAGTTAAGCTTTCCTAAGTCCTTTCTCAATAAACAGACTCATATGCATTCAAAAAAGATAGACAAATTTTTCCTCACAACTGTTTTAATTCTAATATCATTAGGAATGGCAGTATTTGTGTCTGCTTCCTTGGGGGTCTTTGTTAAAAGCACAAAAACCTTTTACGGGGTTTTAACAAGTCAGCTGGTGCTTGGCTTGGGCATGGGTCTTTTGGGTATGTATTTTTCTCTTAAAATTAATTATAAATTTTGGCGTAAATACGCATTTTTAATTTTTATTTCTTCAATTATTTTGACAGCTTTTGTGTTTATTCCGGGCTTAGGCAGAAGCCATGGAGGGGCACAAAGGTGGATAGATTTGGGCCCAGTTTCTTTTCAGCCAGTTGAAGTCTTAAAATTTGCCTTTATTATTTACTTTGCAGCCTGGCTTTCTTGGGCTAAAAACAGGGTGAATGATTTTAGGTTTGGAATTCTACCTCTACTTGTGATGCTTCTTATTATTGCTCTCGTGTTACTTAGACAACCTGATACAAAAAGTTTTATTCTGATATCAGTTACTGGACTATCAATGCTGTTTATCTCTGGAGTGCCACTTAAATACATTTTTGGTTTAGGTGGAGGTGTTGCGATATTTCTTAGTGTTCTTGTATTTTTTACCCCATATCTTCAGGAACGGGTAAAGACTTTTATTGACCCATCGCAAGACGCAAAAGGCTCATCCTATCAAATTCAGCAGTCTCTTATTGCTCTTGGTTCCGGGGGAGTTTTCGGGCGTGGCTACGGTCAGAGTATTCAAAAAGTAACCTATTTACCTGAACCCCAAGGGGACTCAATCTTTGCAGTTCTTGGGGAAGAACTTGGGTTTTTAGGGACTGTGATTACAGTACTTTTGTATTCGGCTTTTACACTCAGGGGTCTTAGAATCGCAAACAATTCTCCGGACCAATTCAGTAGACTTCTCGTATTAGGAATTGTTATACTTATCACAGCACAATCATTTATGAATATTGCATCGATTATCGGAGTGTTCCCGCTAACCGGTGTGCCGCTGCCTTTCATGAGTCATGGAGGAACATCACTCATGATATATCTTACCGCAATAGGAATAGTGCTTCAGATATCGAAATACCAAAAAAGTTCATAAAGCCTACTTGTCGGTAGGTAGGTTACAAAGTTTATAAATAGATAAAAACATAATGAAGATCGTATTTACAGGAGGTGGAACAGGCGGGCATTTTTACCCCATTATTGCTGTTGCTCAAAAAGTTAATAAAATAATAGATGAAGAAAAGATATTAGCGGCGAAACTCTATTACGTTTCAGACAGTCCTTATGACAGGGAGGCTCTTTTTGAAAATGGCATTGAGTTCGTTGAAGTTAATGCTGGGAAATTAAGAACATACTTTTCTTTTAGAAATTTTTCCGATGTCATAAAAACTTTCTTTGGTGTTCTTGGTGCTATTTACAAAATATTTTCGATTTATCCTGATGTTGTCTTTGGCAAAGGGGGATATGCTAGCTTCCCAACGCTATTCGCTGCACGCATATTGCGCATACCAGTTGTAATACATGAATCTGATTCTGCCCCTGGTAGAGTCAATGTCTGGGCAGGGAAGTTTGCCAAGAGAATTGCTGTGTCATTTGCAGATACCGCAGAATATTTTTCTAAAGATAAGGTTGCTTGGACCGGACAGCCGATACGTATAGAATTGGAACATCCAAATCCGCGCGAAAAAGCGATAGAATATTTTAAACTAGAACCCAACATACCTATCATTTTTGTTGTTGGTGGTTCTCAGGGTGCAGAGCTTATAAACAATACAGTTTTAGATGCGTTGCCTAGGCTTTTAGAAAAATACCAAGTTATACATCAAACTGGAGTCAGGAATTTTAAAAGCGTTAGCGGGCAGGCAGACGTGGTATTGGCAGACGATATTAACAAGTCGAGATATTTACCCCTTCCTTTTCTAAACCCACTTCAAATGAAAAATGTAGCCGGGGCCGCGACTCTTGTGCTATCTAGGGCAGGTTCAACTCTCTTTGAAATTGCTTGCTGGGGTATCCCTTCGATTTTAGTTCCGTTCACAGTTTCAAATGCTGACCATAATAAAAAGAATGCTTTTAGCTATGCTCGTGCTGGGTGTTGTTCGGTGATAGAAGAAATGAACATGACTGCAAATATTTTAAATTCAGAAATAGAAAGAATTTTAGGTGACAAAAAACATTACGAACAAATGGCGAATTCAGCCAAGGCTTTTCACAAGCCGGATGCTGCTACCAAAATAGCTCGTCAACTAGTAAACATTGCGCTTGGACATGAGGAATAATTTTTGGATATGTCTAAAAACTACAAAAAATCTAGAAAAATGGTAAAATAGTTGAATGGAGGAAAATGAAACGAAAGAAAATAACGTTGTAACTAGATTTGCTCCTAGTCCAACCGGTTTTATGCACGTTGGAGGGGTCAGAACGGCCTTATATGCTTACCTTTGGGCTAAAAAGCATCAAGGAACCTTTATTCTTCGGATTGAAGACACAGACAAAGAAAGAGAGGTAGAAGGGTCTATTGGGCACATTATGGAGTCTTTAAAGTGGTTGGGGTTAAACTGGGACCAAGGTCCTGACATTGGCGGACCTTATGCCTCATATATTCAATCAGAACGATTGGATTTATATAAAAAACACGCAAACGTATTAATTGAAAAAGGTTTTGCTTATCCTGACCCTTATACCAAAGAAGAACTAGATGAATTTAGAAAAAAAGCAGATGAAGAGAAACGTCCATTTTTATATAGGAATCATCGACCAGAAACTTTCGGAGTGTGGGACGGTACCAAGGCGCTTCGTTTTAAGACTCCAGAAATTAAAAGCTATCACTGGTCAGACGCCGTACGGGGCGAACTTTCGGCCGGAGTCGAAGCGCTCGACGACTTTATTCTGATAAAAAGCGACGGCTATCCGACATATAACTTTGCGCATATTTTAGATGATTTACAGATGGGTGTGACTCATATAATGCGTGCAGATGAATTTATCGCCTCCACGCCAAAATTTCTCTCGCTTTATGATGCGCTCGGTATAACTCCACCAATTTTTGTAACTCTTCCACCTATACTTGCAGACGGTGGAAACAAGAAACTTGGTAAACGCGATGGAGCCAAAGATATTTTAGAATACAAAAAAGAAGGTTATTTGCCTGACGCAATGGTTAATTTTCTTGCTCTTTTGGGTTGGAATCCTGGAGGTGAAAAAGAAATATTTATCCGCGAGGAACTTATAGAAGCCTTCGATATCGAGAGAATTCAAATTTCCGGAGCCCAGATGAATTTGGAGAAGTTAGATTGGATGAACAAGGAACATATAAAACTTTTACCACAAGAAGAAATAGAAAAAAATATTTTAGCATGGTTACCCGAAGGTAGAAAAGAAGCAAAACTAATTCCCGTCATAGTAGACAGAATTTCAAAGTGGAGTGATGTAGAGACCATGGCGAGGGCAGGGGAGCTTGATCTATTTTTTGAGGCTCCACAATATGATAAAAGTAAATTGATATTCAAATCATTGCCCGTGGAAAGAATTATAGAAAATTTAAAGAAAGCTAGTGATGCAATGGAAGAAATACCCGAAGATGATTTTTCTTCAGAAAACATTAAAAGTAAGCTTATGTCAATAGCAGATAATTTAGAGAGCAGGGGAGAATTGTTGCATCCAGTACGGTTCGCGCTTTCTGGGCTCGACAAATCCCCAGACCCTTTTTTAATTGCAGGAATAATAGGTAAAAATGAAACAATCAAAAGATTACAAAAAGCTATTTCTTAGCCGTGATATTGTTTTCCTTGCCATCTTGTTGTTGGCTTTTTTCTCGTTACTAATTTTTCTGCAAGTTTCGTATGCTCAAACTACTGATCAGTCTATTCAAGCAGGAGAAGTCAAAGCAAAAATTGATCAAAGGAATGCCGATATTTTAAAGTTGGAGGCCGAGATTAGGCTGTATCAAGGCGAACTGAATAATTTAGGCAAACAAAAAAGTACTTTAAGTTCTTCCATCCAGCAATTAGACCTAACTAGAAAAAAGCTGGTTACTGACATAACTCTCGCTGTGAAAAAAATAGACAAAACAAATAACGAAATTGAGAATCTAAGTAAGGATATAGGAAGTAAAGAAGAGCTGATAGACAATAACCACAGCGCATTAATAATCGACATTCAAAATATCTACGAATTGGAGCAAACAAGTCTTACTGAAACCTTGCTGAAGACCGATAACCTAGCCAGTGTGTGGAATGATATAGACAATATGGCTACGGTAAGGGAAGCCATAATGACAAAAATTCAAAATTTAAAATTAGCAAAAGGTGAACTGGAAGGTGCTCGAGAAGAAACGTTTAAAGCCAAAAACGAACTTTTGTCATTAAAGTCTAAGCTTGCGGATGACAAAAAAATAATCGAACAAAATACCAACCAAAAAAACAAACTCCTTAAACAAACAAAAAATAATGAATCAAATTATCAAAAACTTTTGAAAGACCGTCAAGCATTAAAAGTTGCTTTAGAGAAAGAACTTCGCGATTACGAGTCACAGCTTAAATTTATATTGGACCCATCAACTTTGCCTAGCGGTGGGGTATTGTCTTGGCCTCTTGATGATATTTATGTAACTCAACTTTTTGGTAAAACTCAAGATTCAAAAAGACTATATGCGTCAGGATCGCACAGTGGAGTCGATTTTCGGGCTAGTGTTGGTACTCCTGTCAAAGCCATGGCGGACGGCGTTGTGAAAGGTATTGGAGATACAGATACCACATGCCCCGGAGCATCTTTCGGCAAATGGGTTTTTATTCAGTACAACAACGGACTTTCAAGTACTTTTGGTCATTTATCGCTAACAAAGGCTTATGACGGCCAGAAGGTTGAGAGAGGTCAAATTGTCGGCTCCAGTGGCGCTACAGGTCATGTAACCGGGCCACATTTGCATGTTACGGTCTATGCGAGCGGTGCAGCTGGCGTAAAGACTGTGCCCAGCAAATCCTGCGCTGGCAAAACTCTAACTCAGCCATTGGCTGCTACTAATGCGTATCTTGACCCAATGTTTTATTTGCCACCATATAAGAAGTAAGTTAAAATTAAACTATGATTAAAAATATTAAAAATCAGCAAAAGGGATTTCTTGAATTAATAATAACTATTATTGTTGCGTTGCTCCTGATGAAATATTTCGGTTTTACTATAACTGGATTCATTAATTGGGTTCAAGATTTATTTTACAGTGTGCTTTAGTATCTTCTAAATGAGGCTTGTACGCTCTTACTTTAATTGCACAGAGCATACCGGAAAGATATATTGTGCGACACACTATAATTCTGCAACATCTAGTCTGTAAATAGCTTCATTTAGGATTAGTTTACTAATCACCTCACCTGTTGTGTAATGTAATAAGTTTGTAATGAATTAATATTATGGGCGTCATCATTAATGTAGTTACCTGAGTTAGTTGATAAGTGCTTCTTCCTTGGATAACTTTTAATTAAATTCGTTTTCTGTAGCTACTCAATTATTTATCACAATAGATAGATGCAGAAATACTCTAAAAAACACACCCCTATTGATGCGGTGTGTTTTTAGTTTATATTCGTTTGCTTAGCAAGAGCTAGACAACTCATAGCCTGCGCCCTCAGCATCGGCTTTAGTATAAAAATATATTCTATTTTCCTGCTTGAGATTTTTACCAGCAGAACATTCTACCGGATAGTATTTCGTTCCCCTATTAGAAGCAAAAAAACTTTTACCTACAGAATTTGAAACGGCAGGAACTTTTTTAGAATTAGTACCAGAATTTGCCGAAATAGCACTCGCCTCTTGGCTGATTACTTGAACGGAAACAGGACTAGGATACTCAATTTTTAACTCAGTTTTTTCGACCGATTTAGAAAGTCTACCTAGGCCAAAGGAGCTCAAGCTCACTAAAATGACTATTAACGCAACAAAAATATCCTTTCCCCTATCGCTTTCAATAAATTGCTTGATTTTTTCCATATAGTTATGTATACTGTACTCACTTAAATTTTAGCATTAAATACAATAGTAAAACAACAACATGGCACATAGAAAAGCCGGCGGAACCGCCAAAAACTTAAGAGATTCTAACCCACAATACCTCGGTACTAAGCTTTATGATGGCCAAAAGGCTCAAGGAGGGTCTATCATCATCCGTCAGCGTGGTACAGTCATTATGGCTGGTACAAACGTATCTATGGGCAAGGACCATACCCTATTTGCACTAAAAGACGGCACCGTCAAATTCGGCTCTCGCCGCAAGACTTCTTTCAACGGCAAAACTGTAGTAAAGAAGGTTGTGAACGTTATCTAGCTCTCCTTTTAAACTAAAATAAAGACAAAATAAAATCCCCTGTCACGGGGTTTTTGTTTTTTCAATATAAATGGAGACACCGGAGGCGTTCAGGCGCTCCGGTGGTTTAAAAAAGTCGCTTGCCGGTAATTATCCAGTAGCCCACATAGATAATAACTATAAGGATGCCTGTTCCTATGCATCCTAGGGCGCCAAACCACTGTTTGGCTGTGATCTTACTCATAAGCAATTTCAATTTAAAAGGTGTCTAAAAATTCCATATTTTAAGAGAATCTTTAGGCACCATTTAAATCTTTAAAGATCAGAAACCTAATGGATTTATAACATATACTAATAATTTAGTCAATAAGTAGTTTTAAAACCCGACAAAAGGAATAAAAATGCGCCCGTGCCGGTAAAAGTGGTACGAGCGCAATTCACGGGATTATTGAATTGAAGTTTTTGTGGGGTCGGAAGACCCCTTTTGTTCAGGCTGCTGCTCTTTTGCCTTAAAACGCTCCAATTTTAGATCGCTTGGATCTATTCCTGCGCGATGGAGAAAATCCTGCACATCGTTTTTTGCAGCGTCGCTAAGAAATTATTAAGTAGTCAAAACAAAAACCGCTTATCACAAGAATAAATTGGTTCGCAATAAGCGAGTTCTTGTTTTTGATAAGCGGTAGACAATTATTGCTTTTTTTATCAGACCTTAGTGTATGTTATACGTATCCCGTCCACATGTGCATTCTTGGCGATAGAAATATAGACTGTCATTTCTTCCTCATTTAGAAGCAATGTCACAGGCCTATACCCTTCCATGGGGCTAAAACTAAAAACCAACGAGTTAACTGTAAGTACTTTGATAAGATTTTTCTGTCCTTCGACTCTCTTTAGTTTGGACTCGAAGTAGATCCATCTGTTCACAGTATTCAATTTCCCCCATTCCCCGTTTTTGGAAACCTGTAATTGCATTTTTACACCGGCAAAAAAAACTATTTCCTTAATATATCTTTCCGTGCTCGAATCTATCGGAAACACTTGAAGGTCATTATTAATTTCCCTCCAAAGGTTGAGCTCGCCTATCTGCTCGATAGTTTCCCTAATGGCAGAAAGCGGTATTGGGTCGGGATAGTCACTTGGCGGAACTGTATCAATGCTAAGTTCAGGATTTTCAGGGATTCGGTAAATGTTTATTAAGGGTGGTTGCTGGGCACTCAGTGAGGTGGTCAGAAAGAAACATAAGCTGGCGGAGGTGACGATAAGCGTTATCATCGGGATGAGTAATTTTTTCATGTTGCAAATTAATTTAAATGAAAGGAAAGTTAGTTTAATTTTACAGATTGGCCGCTTTAATTCTTTTTAAAAATAAAGCGAGAATTTGGTTGTTCAAGTTCCCAGTAATATGCCATTGTTATCCATTGGCCTGGAACGATACCATTTTGTGTGGGTGTCCTTCTAATTCAATTTCACTGGTGTTGCCGGGTATAGTCCGGATCTCTTCTTCCAGATCAATGCTTGTCGCCAATATGCTGTCTAACAAGACTCGTGTTCGCAATTCATACTTGAACTGCTCAGCAGTATTTTGCTTCTTTTCAAATTGGCAATTTGTGAACAAAAAAAGCCCTAAAAGGGCGCCGAAAAAAATCGAGCGGTGTACCATATTAGTTAATGGATTTGGTGACTAGAACTTCCCTCCTCAGAGAAACTTTAGTCACCAAATCAACTTATTTTAAAGAATTTTCTCTCTTTCTTTTATAACATCTATCCCCTCCCGAGTCAATTTGGCAAAAAGAAAACCGCCCAAAGAAAATTGAAAGTGCCTTTGAGGGCTTTCTTTTCTTTAAGCGGGTAAATTCAGGCATTAAAGTAAACTTTCCAAAAAATCTTGGACTCTTTCAATATATATTTGAATGAGCCGTTCGTCCGGGTCTTCGTCGAGGATGCTGAGTTTGTCGCCATTGGGAAAGTCAATGGTTACGTCCGCCAGGCGCATGAAGTGTCCGTCTTCGGACATTTGAATTCGCAACGTGGAGCCCCCACCGAGTTCGTTGACATAGGTCACGGCTAATTCCCCCATACCGAGCATAAATTTGAATTGATTTGGAATGCCGGTAATCGTCATTTCTTTCAGTTCAAATTTAGAATATTTGAGCACCCCATTGTTTTTCCACATTACTTTTTGCAGCGTGGTATCCAAATCCCGAAGCTCCCTTTCAATTTGAGGTGTCTGAGTAAAGGCGATGAAGGGATTTAAAAGAAAGGCGATGAATAAAAATCCCGCCAAGGTGAATTCAGTTTTTTTCATTGTGTTATTATATTTAATGAATTATGAAATGGGTGAAAATTGGTTTGGAGAAAGTTCTTAATTATCCGCGAGCTATCCAACCGAGAATAAACCCGATGACCAAGGCAATAATGACCCACCAAAAAGGCGGACGCCAAGGGAGCCTCACTTGGACTTCGAAGAAAAGACCGGGCGGCAAATCTGGGGGTGGAGGAGCATCATTATTCCTGAAACTCAGGATACTTGAAAGAAAGTTGTTCATATTTAAAAGTACGGGTTTGAGTTAAAAAGGACTCAAAGGTCTAAACAAAAAACCACTGAGCTCTTTTTAACTAAACACAAATTTTCTATGAATACTATACCATATAAATCAATATAAATCAAGGAAATGGAAAAAGAAAAACCGCTCAAAGAAAAAGGGTGAGCTCATAATTTGAGCAATTTTTCTTTAAGCGGTATAAATTATACTACTTGTGTCGCGATTCCTAAGGAAATTACCTCGTCTTACTTACCGGTTATGCGGGCATTTTCCAGATCTTTCAGGAAGTAGACCAGTGCGGCAAGCACTTCAATGCCTAATTCCCCATTCACGTTAGTAATTCGGACGCTCTCATGTTCGACAGCGAAATAAAAATGAACGTTGGTGTCGCCTTTTTCGCTGAAGTAGGTGATGTAGCCGGCCCATACGCTGGGGTCATCGGACGGAAACCAATTAGCGTATATTAAGCCGTCGGTGGCCGAATAGTCCAGGGGGTTTCCTGCCGGCGCCTTTTCGAAAACCAGACCACTTTTTTCGAAAGACCCTCGGACGTTGAGGCTATCTGTGAAGGTCATGCTACGGTAAAAGGCCTCGGTTGCCAGCGCTACGATCGTCGCCGAATCCTGGGTTTGGGTCGAATAGGCTTGATCCGAATATTCGTAGGCGTAGGTTTGTAAGGTGTCGAAGCCGGGGGAATCGTCGAGGACTTGGCCGGGCGCGAACCATTCTTCCTTTCCCATAATGTCGATGGTGTAGCCGGGAGGCGTGGAAGGTTCTTCGTCAGGTGTGTCAGCGACTTTTGGTACGAACGGCGCCTGTGTGGTATCGCACATATTGCGCACGGAATGCGTTCCGGGTCCATAATCAGCATTGCCCTGGGTCGCTCTTTCAATAGCTACCTGCTTCGTCATGGGCGACCCTTTCGTAACTTCACCGCTTTTCGGCCATTTAATAATTATCACCCAACATTCATCCTCTACAGGATAGGAAATTTCGGCGGCGGTCGAATCCCATCTTACGTACTGGGCAATAACCTTACTGGGGGTAAACAAAAAGGCGGCGGCGAACAGAATCGCGGCCAGGATGAGCGAGAAAAAACTAGTTTTGATCATGTCAAAGATTTAATCCCCAAAAATTCCCCGTGGCTTGCCACGCGTTTCCATAAAGGAAAGTTTGAAAACCTTGGTTTTCAAGTTACTATAGAGGCATGAGCCTGAAGAAAACCTACCACAACGTATATGATACT
>JALYQS010000018.1 GCA_030855725.1 bacterium
TATCATATACGTTGTGGTAGGTTTTCTTCAGGCTCATGCCTCTATAGTAACTTGAAAACCAAGGTTTTCAAACTTTCCTTTATGGAAACGCGTGGCAAGCCACGGGGAATTTTTGGGGATTAAAAAGTATCTAAAATCATAAATGTAATGGTGAGTAAAAAAGTTAATGTAAATAAGCGCACAAAGAAATACGCCCAGGAGACAATTCGGATGATTCTTGAGTTCGAGCTTCATTATTTTCCAAGATTGGCTGATGTAGCTCCCAACCGCTGCGTACATGAATCCGCTGTACAGTGGAACCGTTAAGATTTTAAAAAGTCCTTCTTCTGGATAGCTCCAGGAACCAATATCAGGATGCGTTTTAAAAATTTCCAGAACTAAACCAATAATATGGAATAAGAAAATAACTTTCACTTCATCTTTGGTTTCCATTTTTGTCAGATACAAAATAAGTTGCAGTAAAACCGCAGAAATAAAAAGAAAGTCATATCTGGCCAGACCGAATAATGGGACTTTATTAGATATAAAAAGTAAAACAAAAAATGACCCAGCAAATATAGCTGCTTTGGCTTGCTTGAGGCCAAATATTAAAAATTCGTTTAATCCTGGACTCATTCTACTGCACTATCGCTCCTACTAAGAACTCATTTTTGTTGTTTATCACCCAATTCTTTCGATCAGGAGTTATAGAAGCGACACTATAGAAATTTGTAGGAATATCTTTAAGAAGTGTTTCTGTGCCGGTCTTGACGTCGAGCTTCACCAAGGCGACATTTTCTATGGTCTGCTTTTGATCTAATCTCTTGCGTATATATAGCAATGAATCTTCATTAATTATCTGCACACTTTCTCGAATGAAGCCGGTAGGTAGCTCGACGCTCGCAATTTTATCCATGCCTTTATAGATGGTTGCTGTCACTTTTGGGTTTTGCCCTTCAATACTGTTCACTATAGCAAATAATCCAAGGCTAGAATCTTCTTTCATTCCGCCCATCAATGCACCAGACGTTTCACCAAGGTCGGTGAATTCTTCTGTAGCTAAATTAAACAGATAATCATGCGAACCGTCATCCCAGCCGGTGTTTATGCGGGCTATGGTGCCGGGAACTATCCAGGTCGTACTACGGATGAGGTCGGTAGGGATTTTACTAAGGATGGTTGGAGAAAATGGTGTGAAGACCTTGGTGTCTATATTCCAGATACCCAAACTTCTGCCATACCCAGCTTCAAACCTTGCCTTACCGTTGTTTTTAAAACCAAGCATACGAGTGCTGTCAGCAAACCATGCGCTCGCACCGTCGTACTGGGTGGCACTCAAGCTTTCCGTAGTTTCCGCGGTGCGATTATAGACTTTCACACCAGCTAAAGTATCAAAGACGTAACGTTTTCCATCGGGCGAAAGCACTCCACTAAAAATATTTCCGTCGGTCGGAATATTTTCACTTAATTCCGTTGCGGGATCATATAGAACCAAATCCTGGTCTTTAAATAAAGTTATGATCCGAGAGTCTTCCACACTGCGGAGCATTATGCCTGGGAGCTCCTTTACTTCACCAGTCGCTAAAACTACGAGATAAGTTTTTGCAGGGATTAAATCTGTGTCTTTTATGCCCGTGAAGACAAAATATTTCCCGTCCGGAGAAAAAGTATGATACCCTAAATTATCTAGATTTACTCCTGAGGATACCAGTCCGTTTTTGAAAATAGGCAAGGTGCTGAGATCGGGATTCTTTATTTGCGTAGATTCGACTTCGGTATTACTTATAGGAGTTAATGTGGTTTTGGGTCGCAAGACTAAAAACACAGCGAACACAATTATAATAATGAAAAGACCTATGAATTTTTTTGATGAAGTAGTCATATATTAATTATAACATCCAATTCTAAATAATTCTCATTTATTCATGATTCAATTCGCAAGAATAAATATCTATTTCCTAATCAAGTTTGATTAGCACATTATGAGCTGATCTATCCTTTCTATTGTTACCAGCTTACTGTATCTGTGATAAAAGGTTTGCCAAAGTTGCACCGCCGCTCCATTTCTTGATCAGATTTCCATCTTTATCAACCTGTACCAGAGTATGTTGATAGGTCACCCCGTATTTTTTCTTTAGTTCAGTTTCTTTATCGTAATCCGTTTTTAGAATAGTTACACCTACTGGAATAGACTTAAGATTATTTTCGATACTTGTATTAAGGGTACGGCAAGATGGGCACCATGCAGCATGGAAAAAGAGTACTACATCTCCTGTTTCTGCCCGAGCAATTTTATCTGCACTATATGCCTCGTATGAGCCAGGTTTTACCACAGGGTCTGTCTTCTCTGTTGTCCTTGAGTCATCTTTTTTAATCATGCTATCAGTCCTTATGGCATCCGCACCCACCAGATCTTTTTCTTCTGATATTCCTTCTCTCATTGATTCTCGATTTGTGGTATTTGATACGGGTACCACCACCACATCTTTTTGTGATTGTTTTGAATTAACAAAATAGCCAAACATGATAACCACCACGACAACAGCTGCGACTATCCCTATGATTGCAACTCTAGAAAAACCTCTTTGCTTATTATTTTTATTCATAAAATATTTTTATTTATTAATAACTTATTTATAATTATGATAACCAACATTGTATAACCCTACTTCCTTAGAATCCTCTCCATTGCTCTCCCCTGCGCCAACTCATCAATTAATTTATCCAAGTAGCGAATTTCACGCATAAGCAGGTCCTTAATTTCTTCGATTCTCACCCCACAAATCACACCCGTGATAAGTTTTCGCAACGGATTCATTCTTGGAGCTTTTGCAAAAAAAGCCTCGAACGTGGTTTGTTTTTTAATCTGCGCTTCCATGCCTTTCTGGGTGTATCCGGTCAACCAGCGAATGACTTCGTCGACTTCCGCCTTCGTGCGCCCCTTCCTCTCGGCCTTTGCGACATAGAGCGGATAAACGCTTGCGAAGGTCATGGTATAAATTCGTTTTATTGTTGCAAGGTTTTCTTTCATAGCTTTGATTTTAACTAGGTGTGTTTTTTGTCCCTTGGTGAAATGTCATCTGCCATCTCCCATCTCTAAGCACCCAGACAGAACTTCTGTTGGTAGACACCATCGTTATCTTGTCGTTATCAAGCATTGATGCAGTATAGGTAACAAGAACAACTTCAGGTGAAAGTTCTCGCGCCATAAAATCGGACACATTAACCTGAAGGTCAACAGTCTCATTCCCAAGCCCTTCTAAAGTGTCTTGTTTCTGGAAGACACCACCAGACTTTCCAAATTCCATAAAGTCGTCAGCAATCAATTCTGAAACCCGTTCACGAGAATTTCTCACCTCTTTCTTGTGGAGGCTTGTTTCGAGATTATAGAAAATTTCAAGTAGTTCTTTTTTCATTATAAAATCATCTACCAATGTGGCTGACAGTCTAGGTCTCAAATACATGAGATGAGACACCATAAGGATATCTTACCACTCCTTCTACTCCTTGACTAGGCGTCTCGGTCTGTAGGGTCTTTTTATGAATGCTGTGGATACGGCACAAAACACCCGTCTCGGTCACTGTCTTATTTTGGATATTAAGGCTTTCGGAGACCTTATAGAAAATAAGAATTATTTAGGAAAATAAGACAAGATGAGACACTCTGGAGGTCAGTGATTTTGTGTCTTATTTCTACCCCCTTAAACAATAGCTAGTTTTTTATCTAGATGTCTTATACAGACTTTTTAAATAAATAAAGATACTCCTCGTATCCTTCTTTTGCCATCTCTGTTTTAGGCACAAATTTAAGTGATGCGGAATTTGTACAGAATCGTCTACCACCTTCTGCAACAGGACCATTTTCAAACACATGCCCTACGTGTCCAGCGTCACTTCGTATTTCTGTGCGTGTCGTTGAGAGTGAGTTATCCTCGTGCATTGTAACAGAGTCATCATCGATAGTTCTCCAAAAACTTGGCCATCCTGTGCCAGAATCATATTTATGAGTACTCGAAAAAAGTGGCTTGCCTGTTACCTTATCTACGTAAATACCGTCTGCTTTATTATCCCAGTACGCATTGTTAAATGGAGATTCAGTACCACCCTCAGCAACCACGTGATATGCAAGTGGATCTAAGTTTTTTAGCATCTCAGCAATTTCTTCATCTGTATAATTGTAATCATCTCTTTTTGATGTTTCTTTTTTTATAACTTCCGTTTGTTCAGATTGCAAAAACTTTATCGCCGCATCTTTTGCCCATGTTTCTTCTACAAATCCAGCTCTGCCTGAACCTTTTTTGTACCTTTCATAGTGAGCAGATGATTTTTTATAGTAGTCTTGATGGTATTCTTCTGCTTTAAAGAAAGCTGAAAAAGGAACAATTTCTGTTGCGATTGGTTTTGCGAACACGCCACTTTTTTCCAATCTCATTTTTGCATCACGAGCTACCATTTCTTGTTCTTCATTTTGATAGAAAATAGCGGTTGTATATTGAAATCCCTTGTCAGCAAACTGACCTTCAATGTTTGTCGGGTCTATGTGTGACCAGTAGATATCTAGTACTTTTTCTGTTGAAATAATATTTGGATCATAGGTAATCTGAACAGCCTCGCGATGTTTGGTTGTACCTTTTGCAACTGATAAGTATGAAGCATTAGATGCTTCTCCGCCAGCATACCCAGATACTGCATCAATGATTCCTTCTTCCTCCTGGAAGTACGCTTCGGTACACCAGAAGCATCCGCCGGCAAGGGTAATAGTTTCGTAATAACCTTTAACAGCAGATTTCTCTTCCATAGAATCTTTTTTAGGAGCAAATCGCTCGATTAATGAATCTTCAAGTTGAATAGTAGCTCCATAACCAGAATCCAAAATAAGAGTCTCTAATTTCTTGTCATATCCAGTAAGTACTGCTATACCAACAAGAATAATCAACACACCAAATATCTGCTTTATTCTTCCTGCTGTCTGCATCCGCTGTGTGATTTTGTTTACAATTTTCTGACCGAAATAAGCAATAAGAAGAAGTGATACTGCTAAACCAAAAGTAAAACCGAGAAGATAAATAAATCCAACAAAAAATGAAGCTGGGAGAACCGTTGCGATGATAAATAAATAGGTTGGAGAGCATGTAGTAAATACTGGACCGAGAGCAAGCCCGATCAACATATCTCCTTTATAACTTTTCTTTTGATAGCCAGATCCAACCGCCTTGTTACTAAGCAGACTTAATTTATTCACATACGGTATCCGTACCCAAAATGACGGAAACACGATAGCAATACCAACAAGAACTATTACCAGTCCCGAAAAACCTGTCCAGAAACTTTGAGGAATACTAATGAATACTGTTGTTGCCTTTAAGAGAAGCGTAAACAAGATAACTGACACGGATAGAGAGCCTATAACCGTAAGTGCTCTTTTTGATACTCCTTTAGACCCTTCTTCTGAAGCCCCAATAACTACAGGGAGTAAGGGTAATATACATGGTGCAAGCACCGTAAATATTCCTGCCAGAATTGAGATAATAAAGAAGACCATATTATTGTATTTCTGATACCAAGTTAGACAACTTAGGACTTCCGCTCCATTTCTTAATAAGGTTTCCGTTCTTGTCTACCTGAACAAGTGTATGCTGGTAGGTGACACCATATTTCTTTTTCAATTCTGTTTCTTTGTCGTAATCAACTTTCAAAATACTGACTCCTTCAGGGATTGAACCTATGTTAGCTTCTATGTCTGCATTAAGACTTCTACATGATGGACACCATGAAGCATGGAAGAATAAGACAACGTCTCCTGTCTCTGCTCTTGCAATTTTTTCAGAAGAATAAGCTTCATATGAACCTTTCATCATTACATCACTCTTTTCTACTTCTTTGTCCATCACACTTGTCTCATCTTTTTTCATCATTGCGTCTTTTTCTTCCATGGCTTTTTGAGCAGCCATTTTATCAGCTTCCATCGCTTGCTGTTCCATCTTTTCTTTAACCATCATCGCATCATCTTTTTTGTTCATTGATGCATATACTCCTCCAACAATTACCACCAATGCTATAACTCCAATAATTATTCCTGTGTTTTTATTCATAAAAATATTTCTTAACTATTAATTACTTATATACCTATTAGTATAGATAAAAGAAAAACAAATGTAAAGTATACTTTACATTTGTTTTAGTGGATAACTTTTAGATGAGTATCTTAAAGGTTCTTGTCACTCCAAATTCTAGTACCAATTTTAACTAAAATCATTACTATAAGTGCAACAACAAGCCACGGATCAACAGTATGTGTATATCCTTGAATTACTATTGCGAGAGTAAGGATTCCTGCACCTGCGAGAAATGCATTTCTTCCCGCAAGAGTGCGGTGCTGACCTTCCCGTTCATCAATTATGGTTTCCCGAAGAATAAAACTCGCAAACACAGCAAAAAGTCCGAGTGTTATAGCGAGCATACACATCACCATCATGTCTGGCATCCAGAAATGAAATGGATTAAGTAGTAGGATTGCAAGTGCAATTAGGGCTACGGTAACGATGGTTTCTTTGAGATTATTTTTCATATGCTATTTTGAATAGTTTCTCGACAGGCATCTTAAAGAAACCAGCGATTTTTAAAGCTAGTAAAATTGAAGGTGTGTAATTTCCTTTCTCCAAAGCAATGATAGTCTGCCGACTGACGCTTACTTTGGATGCCAGATCTTCCTGTGTCACACCCATCTCTGTCCTGTATTTGCTTACTTCGTTTTTTATTTTCTCTTGCATACATTTGGTTGTCTTAATTGTAACTTAGTAAAACACAAATGTAAAGTCATCTTTACTTTTTTTGTTTCGACGGCGGAATATAGTCTGTCTCCAAGTGCCGATATCGATACCTCCGTGGTCTATCTGGGTAGTCTATAAATCCAGTCATATTTTCTTTGTAATTCTGAGTCTTTTTTTGATAGACAAAATTCGGATCTTCAGCTATCTTTCTTTTTGTATATGCTTCTTCAATCTTTTTCCATTTTTCTAAAGGATAGCCATCTTCACTATCAATATTCATGCTGAAATCAAGGTGTGGCTGATCAGGAAAATACGAAATATTTCCTATAGACCACATACGAGAAGAGAGAACTACTGAGTCATCTGAGAAGCAAACTAATCTTGAAAGATAAACAACTGACATTATTGAAATAGCACAAACAAAAAACCACCGAATGATCGGTCGTTTTTTGTTCTGAATACTGTGCTCAGCAGGTATGCAATTTACGGAATAGTATCCTGTGATTTACGATTTTTTGAGAAAGTTCGTACCCATGACTGGTGCAAAAAACTTTTTCGACAAGATTGCTATTTTAGCCGTCTCAGTCGCTCTCACATGACTGCTGTGTCTCCTGAACAAAATCCGAACTTTTTTCCAAACTAATCCCGACTTTGAATTCTAAAAATGGACTCGGCAGGGCGAAACAATTTGTCTGGGGATATCGATTCGCCCTGCCTCGGCTGTTTTCTCGCCCGCAGGAGGGGTCTGGGGAGGAATGCGGGCGGGACTTCGCTTCCAAATTTTTTGCAGAATTCTGGGGGGACAAAAAATACAAATTCAAAACTTCAAATATTGTGCCTCTGTCATTTTACTATATATCGTCCCTGATCTAAAGGGGATGCACCCTCGGCATCCGCCTCGGGCATTTCCGCTAGGGCTACTCGCGCCTAGGTGCCTTTGTGTGTGCTATCGCACACGCTTCTTGAGGAGAGGAAGTTTCCTCTCCCCGGGTCGGGCTACTTCTCGAAGAGAGTACTCTCGAGAAGTTCCGCCCTCGCCATCCCCACTCTACGTTTTGCAAGTTAGAGTATGTGGTGTCGCTTTCGCTTCTAAACTTCTGTGAGATATATTACTTCGGCACTCATCCTTTAGCCATGAACGCCACTAGCGGAAATGTCCGAGGCTCAAATGCAAATGCGCTTGACCCACCCACCCGTTCGCGCGCATATATCCCCGCCGTAATAACGGCGGACTCCCCGTGGTTAATTAGGACAGCCCCATTGTTTCTTTAACTTGTTTGGTTTATCGCCACAAATCAGAGAAAAGCTTCGTCAGCTTTTGTGAATCTTGGTTACTTAATACTACAACCGTTGCCGGTTTTTTATCAGCAGCATCTTTTAAAGATGGACCTATAATGTATCCGTGACCGTCTATGATGAGGAATCTATCATGAAATTTATTTGATTGCTTCGTCTGAAAATTATATTCAACAGAAAATCTTGTTGACCGAGTCACAAACCCGCCTGTATCACTCATGTACAAAAACTGAATAGGTACCGTTGCGGGAATTTCATCAAGTAAATGGTCAAATAGGTTACCTGAAACGTAAGTATCTACTATGTCTACAGAAGAAACTGCACTATTAAAAATAGACCGAATAAATTTATCAAATGAGTGCGTAGCACCTTTTTCAAAAACAATTAAATGTGAACCTGTCTTAGGTATAGAATCTGGCAGCAAAGACTCAACATAATCAATTCCTTCGTCAGTTAGACAAATTTTCCCAGTACTAGGTGAGTGGACACGCCCCTTTGCACGATAAGCAAATGAGCTATTGTACGTTTTTCCAAGAGTACTTTTACTCCATCCCTTTTGAACCTCATCAATTCTAATTTCAATATATTTGTTTCCTGCCACCAAAAAGAAAACAATCGCGACAAAAAGATCCTCGCCACGCATACTATTGAGTGGCAAACTTTTAAAAAATGTTTGTATACTCTGTGGCAACTTCATAGGATTAAGCTTTTTTGTAGGCAATTAATGTCTTTTTACCTATTACTACGTCTACTCTTTCTAAGACATCGTTGCGAATCATTGTTCGCAACACATTAACTACACTTGCGCGTAAGGGCTTTTTACGAGTTAGTAACTTCTTTTGCAATTCATTGACTACATCAAGGTCAATTTTTGCATCCTTAAAAAAATCTTTTTGGATAAGTTGTTGAATGGGAAGATGTAAATCCTCCGCCTTTCCTTTTGATTGTTTTTGCACCTTAGCGACAGGCCTTATACCTGAAGCTTTTTTCTTTCCCTCCACGTTCTCAAGAACACCGATACGTTCTTCGTGAGTTGCAAGTTGCTCAAAAATTTTTTTGATTTGTTCTTTTGACATATGTGTGATTTGTTATCTATTAAGTTCTTCCTCTACATATCTTTCGCCAGTTGCTGTCAAAACCCAAGCTTTTTTATTATCCTTCTTCTCGCCAGTTTCCATCATGTGGGCATTTTTTATATTCATATTGACCTTATCATTAATGTTCGATGGCAAGGGAGATTTTGCAAGATTAAAAGCCTTTTTGAGGTCATCAGTATTAACAGACTCATTTTTTTCAATATGCTCTAAAAAATATGCGATAGCCAGTGTTCGCTTTACATCATCATCAACTTTTTTGCCCATCAAAAATTCTTTAATAGATACTTTCTTTTTAGAATCTAAAATAACACTTTCAGATGATCCAGATGAAATCTTTTGTTCTAGTTTATTAACTCTATCCTCTAAGGAGGCGATTCTATTTTTTGGCTGGGGTACATGGATTCGAACCACGATTAAAGGCTTCAAAGGCCTCTGTCCTACCATTAGACGATACCCCAATAAAACACCAAACAATTACCAAGATATCACATTTCTGCCCTTTATTCAATGTCTATTGTCAAGCATATTTGTTATACTTAACAAATGCAAAAAACGATTTTAATTACCGGCGCAGGAAGCGGTATTGGCAAGGCAAGCGCTTTGGCGCTCGCTCGCCGTGGACACAAAGTGATAGCGACCACTCATACAGAAGAACAAGCCATATCTTTACTGACTGAAATCAGAAATGAAAACTTGTCGACAGAAGCATTTAAATTAGATATAACTGAGTCTAACGACAGGGAGAAGGTTTTAAATTATAAAATCGACGTATTTATAAATAATGCAGCTATCGGACAAACTGGATCCCTTGCTGAGGTTCCCGTCGATAGAATTCGTAAAAACTTTGAAGTAAATGTATTTTCTACTATTGAAATTACTCAGCTCGTACTCCGAAACATGTTAAAGCAAAATAATGGAACTGTCCTTTTTGTGAGTTCCCTTGCCGGGCGATTACCGTCTGCGTTCCTTAACCCTTACAGCATGACTAAATTTGCACTTTCAGGTGGTGTAGCGGCACTGCGAAAAGAGATTAAAATGATTAGTAAAAATGTACATATAAGTCTCATAGAACCAGGTGCGTATGCTACTGGATTTAATCAGAAAATGTTGGCAACAAAATATCAGTGGATGGACAAAGACTCGTACTTCTATAAAATTATCCCAACTCTTCAGGCAAATGAGACGAGAAATTTCGAACTAATTGAACAAAAAACAACAGACAGTATTGTGCAGAAGATAGTACTAACATCAGAATCTAAAAACCCCAAAACACGCTACGTTGCGCCATTTTATCAAGGGTTTTTCGTTCGTGTAATGCGTCTTCTAGGTGAATAAATATTATTCACGGTTTCTAAAACTATCCCCTACTAACTTAGTCAATAAATCTAATAGGAATAGAAAGTTGTTTAATCTCGTTCAGGTGATAATCCAACATCTTTTTACCAGCAAAAATCATAGACACTGGGCTATCCTTTTGGTTCGAGATAAAGTCGATGTTGTCGTGAAGTAGTCCTTGTCTACTAATAAATTGAAACTCAATATTATTCTTCGAGATATTGTCCAAGCGCTTTTTTTCTTTTCTAAATTCTATGTGTGCCGCTTCTTTGATTTCTTTTTCTAAGTTTTCAGTATACTTTCCCTCCAGGCAGAGCAGAACTATCACTTTTTCGATATTGTGCCTGGAAGCAAAATCTGTAACTTCCGAAAGTCGTCTAGTAAACCCATATCCTCGAGACACTATCATTACAGAAGAGTGCTCGGATAAGACGAGTTCCTCTTCGTCTTCCATTGGAGTTGCTACCTTTAAATACTTTGCCACCATCGGCGTCAGTGGTGGAGCAATTATGAGAGTGCAGAGTATTACCCACATACCTATTTCAAGCAATCCGGCGATATTTGGCAATGCAAGGCTTACAATAGTCACCAAAAGTACTGCAGGAATTGCTCCTGTCTCTCGAACAAAGGAAATAAAGAACATATCTTTCAGGCTTACTTTGTCCTTTCCAAAATATTTAAAGTAAGTAAGAGAAATAAATACTGATATGGGTCTAATAATGAACATGAAAACAAGCGCGATACTAATACCGATGGGAGCATACTCTATTAACTCCTTTATGTTTACTAATGCGCCTAGTAGCAAGAAAATTGTGGGTTTGAAAAATCCTTCAACCAGGTTGTTAAAGAAGTGCTCAGTATCTTTAAGGTGGTCAGTAAGATGGAACAGAAGTCCGGCAATGAACGCTGCTAGATAGCCACTACCTCCGAAGACCAAAGAAAAAACGAAAATCATAATCGGCACAAAAAGGAAAAAAGGTAAATCCGCCTCGTGTCCGTAGTTTTTCTTCTTTTTAAAATAAAGCAATCCTTCTAAAAGCAAATAACCTATCACGCCAAGAAGTATTCCAAAGAAAAGTTGTTTGAACACTACGATAGCGCTCTCCGCACTAAAAACTGCCCCATACCAAGATGTTATGTCTAAAAAGCTTGTACCTTTTGCGATAAGGGCCAAGAAAACTATTGTAAGGAGCGTACCTGTTACATCAGTAAATGCACTTTCGGATATAACAACGTCCTTCACCGAGCGATTGGCGAATTTTAGTTTTCGAAGAATGGGTATGATTGCTGCGGGGTCAGTCGAAGACAAAACTGCACCCAAAAGTACAGCAGTAATAATTGAGACTCCGGCATCAAACCAAATGTTTAGAATAAATACAGCAAGGGATGTCAGAAACGCCGTAATGAGTAGACCAGGGAAAGACAGAGAGAAAATCTTGCCCATTATTTTTTTGAAATTATTAAAAGGTGTTTCCAGTCCTCCACCGAAAAGTATGAGTGTAGCTCCTAGCCCTACCAGGACAGACAAAGATTCATGACTCAGGACGATAGGAGTTAGGAATGGTTTTGCTAGCATTCCAACGAAGATGGCAATTACGAAAGACGGTAATCCGGCTAGCCTAGACACATGATACACCACAGAACTTAGAGCAAACAAAAGTGCAATTAGAAAGAAGACCATGAGCAGTCCATGTTCAGAGCTATTCTCGAAAGAATGAAAAATCGCAGCACTAAAATGAGATATACCCCAAACAACCAAAAAGCTTAGAGCGACAAACCCGTAGTTTATTAATTTATCCTTCATAAGGAGAAATTCTAGCAGAAACCATTAAAAATACAAAACTTACCTCTAATCTTCCCCGACTATTTTAATCAAGGCGATCTCTAGTGGTAGGCCCGCTATAAATGCGTTATCTATGTTTTGGTAAGCCTCGAGGAGCATCGAAAGAGCTTTTGAGCGAAGCACTCCTTTGGTATCTGACTTAACTAGGACTTTCAAAAAAACTATATCATTCTCGGTTAAATCCCCTATCATTTCTTTCTCGAGTTTTGGTGCGTAGCGGAGAATAATGGCCATTCGAAATTTCAAGATAATAAGTTTCATGAAAAGCTTCATGTCTAAATTCATTTCTCTTGTTTTTTCGACGACCGCTATTCCTGTTGCAATGTCTTCGTGCGCTATCGCAGTAATAAAGTCATTCACTAGCGAAGTTTTCGGTGCTCCAGTTATTTCTTCTGTTTCTTCTACTGTCACATTCTTGTTCTTACTAAAGTTCAAAACTTTCTGAAGTACACCGAGTCCATCACGAAATGATCCGTCCGCATGAATAGACAAAAGTTCCGACACCCCAGCCCCGAGTTCAAAGCCTTCTTTTTTGGAGACAGTTTCAAAAATCTTTTTTAGAGCAACATCTCCGGCTTTTTTGAAGGTAAAAACTTGGCAACGCGAAATTATGGTATCAGGTACTTTATGCAATTCTGTCGTCGCTAGAACGAAAATTACGTGCTTAGGAGGCTCTTCTAGAGTCTTTAGTAATGCGCCCCAAGCGTCTTTGGATAGCATGTGCACCTCGTCAATAATATATATTTTGTATTTAGAATCAAACGGCAGTACTCGCACCCCATCCCGAAGTTCGCGAATATCATCAATGCCTCGGTTGGAAGCTGCATCTATCTCGTAGAGGTCATTTGCTGACACTCCCACCTTCTCAGCAAAAATTCGTGCCACTGTCGTTTTGCCTGTGCCACGCGTACCCACGAAAAGATATGCGTGAGATACTTTTTCGTTCTTTATGGAGCTTTCAAGAACATCAACAATGTGATCCTGCCCAAAAACTTCTTTAAAGTTTTTGGGCCTGTATTTGCGGTATAATGCTAAATTATCCATTTATTTACTATACCAAATATCTCTTTAAAAATCATTTAAGGACTCACCGTTACATTGAAGGTAATGCTTGATTTAGTCACATTTACTATAGGTCCGATACTTATGCCTTCTTCAATATCAGAAAAAATATTTAATCCAGTAAGTGCTGCATCTTGGATATCTTCTACCCAACCTGACGCGCTTGCGGTTGTGTCAATTAGTTGAGTATTCATGCCGTTATACCTATTTACGAAAAGCCCATATTGATTTTGTGATAACTCCGGGTAAGTTTCTAAAGCAGAGTCAAAACCGTACGACCTTCTGTTTTCTACTTGGTATACTATACTTGAGTTTGGTTTGTTTGGATTCGAAATTTTGGCAAATTTATATCCCCCCAATCTTTCTAAAGAGTTAATAGTGTAGGTTCCAGAAGCGTTTATATTTAAGACTTCAGAGTGCTTAATCCAGCCAAGGATTTGTTTGTTAATACCGTTAAAATGAAGTGAGTATCCATGACCAGCTCCCATTGTATCGTAGAGGTTTCCATACTCAGTTGGAAAGCAATAAGACCCCAGAGACTCGCCATAACAATCCAGACCATTTGCATGATATACCCCGAATCCGTGTCCGAGTTCGTGCATTACAAAATAATCAAAATTTGACCATGAAAAGGGCTGAAGCCATGCATTTAAAAATTGTATCGAGCCAGAAAATGGCAACAAAGTTCCCTCAGTAATATACACATCGGAGATTGAGAAAGTGTACTCATTCCCATTGACTGTAACCGTGGTGGGTCCAATTGTAGAAAAACCGTGATGATAAAGTGTGCAGTTTACCACAAATAAAATATGCTTATACTGGCTTAAATCAATATTATTTTGAGTAATATAATTTAGAACATCAGTATTAGAAAAATCAACACTCGTCATGCATGTATTTGAAGCGGATTCAATCCAACCATGAACATCCCCGGATAGGTACTTTCTATTGTACGAATTTTCCTTAACAAAACTTTGAATTTGTCCATTGAAAACACGCTCTCCTGCCTCTGTTTTTGAGAAAGGTATAGTTGAGCCGGAAGGATTTACAAGAAATACTCCTAGTTTATAAGGCGTTGGTGCTGCTTGAAGTTGTGTTTGATTAAGCCCTTTTTCTGTCTCATTTGTAACAACTTTTATTTCTCCAAAAATTCTATCTTCTACTTGTTCACCAGTTATCTCAATTTCTGAACCAGAAACTAATCTTAGTCCATTTTTTGGATACAGTTGATATTTTTCGTTAGAAGAAGTTTTTAGGAAATATTCAAAGGTTATATTCTCTGGATTAGTAAAATCATCATGATGCAGAACTTCTAATTTTCCCCTTAAAGTCACATCGCTGTCTCTATCTGAGAGTAAATGAGCGCTAGACAATAAAGGGGCCAAAACAAAAACTATCAACAGTAGGCACAGCACAGAGGTCAGTTTTGTTCGTATTTTCATGTATTTAATTATAAAGATTTTAAAAACACTCAAGCATAGTAACATTGAAAGTTACACTGGAAGCGGTAGTACTTATAACGGGACCTATTGTGAGGCCGTTGACGGGATCGCTGATTGTGTTTGAGCCTGTTAAAGCAGCAAATTTTGTATCATTTTCCCAGTTTGTGTTGGTCGGCACAGCATCTATCAGTTGAGGTTTGCTTTGCGGAGAAATAATATTGACCAATAGACCATTTTGATTTTGTGCAAGCGCTGGATAGTATGAAAGGTTACTATCGAAACCTATTCCTTTTCTCTGTTCCACAAAATATTTTGTTCCTGTAAGACATTGGGGGTTCTGTATCGTAAACAGCTTTACTCCACCAGTAGCTTCTAGCTGACTCACGGTATATGTTCCTGAAGTTGTAATATTTACAGCCTGGGTTGTGCTAAGCCACCCAAAAATCTTTTTCTGAATCCCGTTATAGTGCATTGATTGTCCAGCACCTGATAAAGTTGAACCCGAACCCATCACATCAAAAGTATTGCCATACTCCACGTCTATACAGCTAGTACCTATCTGTGCTGTTCCGCACTCTAAGCCGTTAGAATGTCTTGCTCCAAAACTGTGTCCGAGTTCATGAGATAAAATATAGTCAAAATTGCTCCAAGAAAATGTTGGTGGGAATTGTGAATAGTTAGAAGATGGAGAAAGTATATTGGTTCCTGCTGTTATCGTAGCAATAGAGAAGTAATATGGAACTCCGTCTACATATGCACTACTTTGTCCTAGACTTGATGAACCACCATTATTGCCGCAATTCCTTATAAAAACTACATGATTGTATGACTCCAATTCAATTGAATTTTGGTTTATGTAATCAACAATTACCTGATCATCGAAGCCGTCCTGAGAACAATTTGGCACGGGAATCCAACCAAATACCTCAGCATTAATGAATCTTTTGTCATAAGAAGCTTCCTTTACTAACTTCGACATCTGTCCATTATTGATGAGGTTAACGGCCTCAGGCTGAGTAAATGGTACAGGATTTCCGCCAGTTTCTGGTTTAAGTAAAAAAACAATCATATCATAAGGAGTACCTTTAAGATTAGACCCACTGTAGACAGGGTTGGGAGCAACTTCATTTTCAAACAGATAATTCACCGATAACGTACCTCTTATGTGATCAGCTTGTTGTTCCCCACTGATAGTCACGTTACTGCCTCCGGTAAAGTTACTGGTATTTGTTGGAATTACCTTGTGCTTGATTCCATCGGTTGTGGTAACGAAATAGCTGTCTTCTGTACTGGCTGCATTCAGAAAATCGTCATTATGAAGTATTTCTAACTTCCCGGACAATGTTACTGTCTCTTCCTCAGCGCTTACATAAAAAGCATTTATGTACTTATGGCTTACAAAATAACCGATATTAAACGAGAAAACAAAAACTAATAAAGAGAGACCTAAGGCACTTTTTATGTTTTTCATATTATCGAGATTGTATCAAAAAGCTCGCCTAATATCCAGCACTGACAATACTTGCTTCTAGGTTGTTAGTAGGTAGCTTCAATGCTGTTGCTTGAGACAAATTGAAGTTCATAAACAGTAGTGAGCCAATAACTACTATTACAGCGAGACCCCTTACGATACTTAGGGAGTGTCTTTTTTCGTAGGCAATAACATGTACAAGGATAATGGACAAAAATATTATCAGTGCAATGAGCTCAAGTACGTAGGTTGCTGATTGCCTAGGAGATGTAAGTATTTTCTGGAAGAAAGATTTTATAGAGGCCACAGAAAAGTGATCCTTAACATTGTTGATGAATTCCTGGTTTGAAGTTGTTTCTTCACTAAGAACTTTGGTGACAATGGGTTGTTCCACCTTCGGTAAAGTCGGCGTGCTGGTGACTGCTTTTGGTGCTACTTTTGGTGTACTCGTAGTTGGAGCTTTCTTTACGGGTGTTTTGGTTGTAGTTGTTTTCGTAGGAACAGGGGTTGGTTTTACAGTTTCTGTAGGCTTTACTGTAGTAGTGGGAACGGAGCTTTTAATCGGTGTGCCGAAAAGTTGAGCAACGAAAACCGTCTCTTTTCCTTCATAGATCCCACTCGCAATTCCTATACCAATTTCAGTGTAGTCCTTTTTCACTATGTTCGCTCGGTGAGTCGGAGAATTCATCCATGCCTGTGCTACATCATTAGACTCAAAAAAATTAACAGCTAGATTTTCTCCAGCATAGGCGTATTGATACCCGACTTGATTGAACCAATACCAAGGGGTCTTGCCTTCTGGGCTGGTGTGAGCAAAGTATCCTTTAGTAGCCATATCTTGCGCCTTCATGGTTGCAGCACGAGTGAGCGTTTCACTTAGAGCCAGTTTCGGTGCATTATTTTGTGCTCTTTCATCATTGGTGATGCTTGTAAGTACTCCTGGAAGCACGGCAGCTAAGAATCTTGAATTATCAAAAACAACAAAGACTTGGACTAGAAATCCAAGCTCGACTATAAGTACAATTAGAGAAACTACAAGCATCGATTCATGTCTCAAGAAATGAGGCTTGAACTCGTTGTCCTTGTGAGGGATAAAATGATTTTTCAAACCTTTAAAAAATCTATTCATATGACCCCTATTATATAACAAAAGAAACACATAGTCAACCATGACTATGTGTTTCTGTCAAATTTTACCAGCTAAACCTTATTTGATAAGGGTTTTATGCTACTGGAGTAGCTGGGTTTTGGCTAAATGGGATCAAATTGGTTGGTATTGGTAGGTTAAGTTGTGGGCACTTAATGTTGTTAACTTTTGTTTGAGTAGTAAGGTAGAAGATGCCGGTAGCGGATGTAAGCCCCCAAGGGAGAAGAATATCATTCTTGTACTTAGTCTGAAAAGCCCTCACTGCTTGTTCTGTTGCGTTACCGTAGTTACCGTCTACCTTAAGCTTTGCTCCTTCGAAATCATTCAAGAAAGACTGGATCTTCATTACCGTATCTTTATTGTTGTTGTATCCCTTGCGTACGTATTTATCTACATAAATTCCACAAGAGCTTTCCGCACCCAATACTTGTCCGACTGGAGCGGCAATTACTGGCGCACTTGGAGGTAATAAAACTGCACCAGGTGCTCCGCCACCACCAGAAGGAGGAGCAGAAGGAGCAGGATTCACACATTGTCCTTCAGAAAGAACTTTTCCTTCTGGTAGGGTTGCTTGATTACCTTCTATGTTGGAACACATATCAACTACAACATGAACGGTTCGAGTAACAGTGGCAGTCGCTTCATTCTCATCTGTACAACTGTAAGTGAAAGTGTAGTTCCCTGCTGTGCCTGCACTAAAGCCTCCGTTACTGGTAGTGACTACAAGAGTGCCGTTTTCAGTGTCAGTACATACTGCGCCAGCGTCTGTGTAAGTTCCATCTTTAACGATGGTTACCTCAGTTTGGCCGTTTAAGGTGATAACAGGCACATCGTTGACTCCATTTACAGTCACAGCAACTGTAGCTTCATTGCTATCAGCTAGACCGTCGTTTGCCTTAAATTTGAATGAATCAGAGCCATTGTAGTTTGCGTTTGGGGTATAAGTGTAGGCTCCGGTTAGAGAGTTGAAAGCTGAGAGTAATCCATTAACAGGATTCATGGAAATTATGAAGCTCAGAATATTCGCTGGTAAGTCAGCATCAGTAGCAGAGAGAGAGTCTGATAGAGCTACATCTTCATTTGTAGTTATTGTATCATTCACAACTACAGGAGCTTTGTTTACTTCATTTACACGCACTGAGAAAGTCTGTGAGTCAGTAAGGACTCCGTCACTTACAATAACAGTAATCATGTAATCTGCTGGACCCTGACCTTCAGTTGGGGTCCAGGTAAAGACGCCGGTTGTGGGGTTGATAGTAGCGCCTGCTGGAGCTCCAGATCCGAGAGAGAAAGTAAGAGTGTCTTCGTCAGCGTCAGTACCGTTAGCGTCGAAAGTATAGCCCACCTCTTCGTCTATCATTACTGGGTTTTCTGAGCCATTGGTAGGTACGTTTGTCAGAGTCGGTGCATCGTTGTTGACCGTGATAGAGATAGTCTGGGTTGCACTATCCATTGTGCCGTCGTTAACCTTGAAAGTAAATGAATCGGAGCCAGTAAAGTCAGCGTTTGGAGTATAAGTTACTGAATTACCAGCAACAACACTCAAGGATCCATTAGTAGGTGTACCAACAATAATGTAAGTCAAAGTATTCGCTGGTAAGTCAGCATCGGTAGCTACTAAATTAATAGCTACTGCAGTATTTACGTGAGTTGAAGCACTTCCATCTACTGCCACAGGAGCTACATTTACTTCGGTTACGGTGATTGTAATAGATTGTGTTCCAGACAGAGAACCGTCAGATACAGCCACGTCGAAAGTATATACTCCCGGTCCTTGTGCCTCTGTTGGCGTCCAAGTAAAGACTCCAGTTGTAGCGTTGATTGTGGCGCCTGCTGGGGCTCCAGAAAGACTGAATGTTAAGGTGTTACCTGCATCGACATCTGTACCAACTGCGGTGAATGTGTAAGCTGAAAGTTCTGGAATAGAAGCATTAGCTGGAACACCAGAGAGTGCTGGGGCGTCGTTTACAGCAGAGACTGTAACAGTAACATGTCCAGTGTCAGAACCAGTGCCATCGGAAAGAGTGTAATCAAATCCAGCTGTACCGTTGAAATTTGCACTAGGGACAAATGTCACAGTGCTACCAGAAAGAGATACGGAGCCATTAGTAGGGTTTGAAACAGCGCTGACAGAAAGAGTATTAGCTGGAGTGTCAGAATCGGTGTCGTTAGCAAGGAGCGTAGCAGCACTGATTGCAAGATTGGTGTCTTCTGTGGTGGTCGCAGAGTCGTCTACCGCAACTGGAACCCCGTTTACTTCAGTCACAGTGATGGTAATAGCTTTGTCATTATTAAGTGTACCGTCTGATACGCGTACGGTGAAAGGATAGCTTCCAGGCCCTTGTGCCTCAGTCGGAGTCCAAGTAAAGACTCCGGTTGTAGAGTTGATAGAAGCGCCTGCTGGGGCTCCTACAAGAGAGTAAGTAAGAGTTTGAGCTGGCATGTCGGAGTCAGTCGCTGTTGCAGTGAAAGTGTGAGCTGAAAGTTCTGGGATAGAAACTGTCGCGGGGACACCAGAAAGTGCTGGAGCTGTGTTTGCTGGAGGAAGCACGAAAGTACATGTTGATTCTGCAGATATTTCTCCACCTGATTCTTGTGCATGATACAACGCTGCTGATACTGAAGCCGGAGCAGAAGCAAGTGTTATTTGATTTGACCAAGTTCCCTTTGCATCCTTTTTTGAATCCCCTTCAAAGTTAGAGTCACTTTGGGTGATTATAAAAGTATCTGGAGCGTCTTTAGAATCTGCATCTACAAGAGTATCTATAGGAGAATACAGAGCCGCATTGTATTGAGTTGGCGGTTGTCCTGCGATATCAATCGCTTTCCATGTACCGGTAAAAGTCCAGGTGTTCCCTGAAATATTTACGGTGTCACAAGTGATCGTGAGCACTGCTCCTGCTGCGTATGCTTGTTGTAAATTTGCAAGACCACTAATAGTAAGAACTAACGCAAGAGTTGTAATGGACGATAAAACTTTTGAAAAAATATTTTTTGTATTTAACATATTATTTTTATAAAACTGATAATAACTAATAATTGTAAGCTTAAATTTGACCTTTTAATAATATTTCGATTTCTGCCCTCAATCTACCACAAAATTTTGATAAAGTACAGATTGAACCACAAGCCCAGAAGATGATAAATCCCCCTTGCAAAACCCCTAAAAATAGGGATTTCGCAACAAAACTCTATCAGCTTTTCACTGATCAAAATATTGTAGTACTAGTTATGGTTTGTGTAAGATACACATTGACCTTGATTCTTAAACATAGTACCGAAGTTCATCCAGCCTCCGTTTTTACACTGATCTTTAGTGGTTGGAGTAGTAGGAGGAACTACAACTGCGCTCACCATTATTGTAATGGTTTGAGAGTCTGTTAGTACTCCGTCTGAAACTACCACGTCAAAAGTGTATGATTGAGAAGCTTGCAAAGCAGTAGGTGTCCAAGTAAATACGCCAGCTGAAGTCATCACTGCACCTGCTGGAATTCCAGCGCCAGCTAGACTAAAGGTTAGAGTATCTGACATGTTCGCATCAGTTGCTGTTGCGGTGAAAGTGTAAGGTATAAGCGGAGCGATAGTAACTGGTGTTGCAATATTTGCAAGTACCGGAGCTACGTTTACTGGTGTTGGGTCAAAGTCAAAAGTAGTTATACTTGAAGCCATTTTAACGACCACGTTGTCAAAGTATCCGTCAAGATTAGCATCACTGAGTGATGTGTCCCCAAGATTAAGAGCAAAAGCTCGAATATTTGATCTAGCACTTTGTAAGTTCATGTCAGCAGGAATTGCTGGACAAGCAAATGGCGAAGGAGTTGCTCCACCACGAGTTGTTACAGGATATGCCATAGTAGGGTCAAAAGTAACTGTTGTATATCCAGCCACTGATCCTACAGTAGGAACTACATCGTACTTACAGTCATAGTACTCTAAGTTATCAGATACTCCGAAGTTTGCATACACGTTCATATAGAACTGTTCTTCTTGAGTAGCGAGACCTCCGGCACCAATTTTAAAGTCATAAGAGATAGAATCAACGTCCGCGATAGGTGCGTTAATAAAGTTCTCAGCAATGAATTTTCTTGGTGCGTCTGTACTGCTAATAGGTTGTACATACAAACTTCCAGACCCTATACTCGCTGATCCAGCTTGAAAAGCTATAGGAGTTGCATTTGCTAAGTCTCTATTGAACAACCATCCTGGCATATTATAGCCAGCTGATGTGTCTCCGCTGACTACTACGACAGTATTATACTTAGCAGATCCACTTGTTGTGGACCAAGTACCTGTTCGAGAGCCTCCCCCGTAATTATCATCCCAAGTACCACTCATACTGCCATCAGGAGATATGGTTCCTGTCATGTGGGTTGTAGTCCCAATAGCACCAAGAGTATAAGCACTCGTTAAATTTATAACATTTCCTGTTACCACACCACTCGAGACTGTCCAAGCAAAAGTATGAGGGCCTCCAGCTGGATATCCTCCATTACCGCTTGTAATACTTCCTGAGCTATTTTGAACTAAGGTCATGTCATGAGAGTAGACATCAGAACTCCCAGTAAGTTGAAAACCTACTACGTAACTTCCTGATGTATCCCAAGCTGGAGCGACGGCCTGAGCCTTAAATGCTACAGCTGAGAACATTAGCGCGAATGCCGCTAGTCCAAGACTGATTTTTTTGGTTAAGTTTTGTGTTTTAGTTTGTTTTTTAATCATAATTTTTATTTGTTGTTAATAATTCTAACTTTAATCATTTGTTCGATTTGTTTGTGATTTATGTAACTTAAATTTTTAATTCAATCGACCTGCACACATATTTGATGACGTTACAATAATTCTATAATTACTCCCTTTTTTAAAATCTTATGTTCTAATATATTTGTAATTTTACAAAAGATAAACTACCCACGAAACAGCCAAGAAGCCATTGTCCTACAGACAATGGCTGAGCTTAGCTCCCTGATTGAAGACTTGAAAAGCGATTTAGTAATGCTAAAGAAGAAGCAATAAGGCTATATATATTATTCTACCCAAAATACATGAGTTAGGACTTTGTTACCGTGCCCTAAATCTTTTTCGAAAACATTGTCTCTCCCTTTTGGATCTTGTGCTACGCTTTTACCCCAAGTACTTTTGTCGTCAGTATTTACTTCATGCACTTCGGCTTTGTTGCCAGTAGGAAGGTTCATATTAGATGTGTTGATAGTGTCTAAATGCGCGTAAATACTTGCGAGCTGATCATAGTCATGTGCGTTTGGGTGTTGATTGGTTCCTGGATTGTTAGTGTAGTCCATGCAGGTATCTAGATTAGCGTTATTGAAGTTTTCATCTTGATGATCAAGACCGAGAGTATGCCCCACTTCTTGGCAAGTTACTAAATTCCTCCAAGCTGTCGTGTTGTACTGAGGAGTGTTGAAATATGTATCGTTTAACTTTGTAGTGCCTTGAGTAATGTGCGTACCACCGGTTATCCAAATCTGTGCTATGCCCAGCCAGCCGTTGTTGCCGTACTTACTGTTGCAAACTTCTACTCGGCCTAAAGTTGCTTTGCAAGTCTTCGGAACAGCTTGTCCTGTCACTACAGTAGTGTCCAATACAGAAGAAGAGCTCCAGTCACTGGAAGTTGTGGCTAGAATCGGATCCCAGACAGATGTGAGATTGTCGCCTAATTTTAAACTAAACGGATTCGATGTCCTAGCCCAATGATACCCTCCCCAGCTATGATTTGCATAAGCTGAAATCGCAAACGTGCCAAACACCAAAACAACCAACAGAGCTAAGATGTATTTATTATTCATATAATTTTAATCCCCAAAAATTCCCCGTGGCTTGCCACGCGTTTCCATAAAGGAAAGTTTGAAAACCTTGGTTTTCAAGTTACTATAGAGGCATGAGCCTGAAGAAAACCTACCACAACGTATATGATAC
>JALYQS010000019.1 GCA_030855725.1 bacterium
GTACTTCGGTACGGGATTTTTAATTTCTGTTTATGGGTTGTGGGGTCGAACCGCGGGCCGCAGTCTTCGAAGAGAAGACGTAGGTTTCGAGCATATTAATGCGAGAGGCGATCCCTACCTCCCGAGCCTGTTAAAATCTTAAGTCCACGAAAGTGGGCTTTTGATTTTTATGTGAGGGAAAAGAAATGAAGTCTTTTATTTTCGCGGGCGAGAAGATTGTCGTATTAAAGCTTCCGTTTTGCTTAGAAGTTCCTTGATATTGAAAGGCTTGGCTAAGAACTCATCCGCGCCTACGGCTTTTGTTGATGCGCCTGCATTTGGATGAGCAGATATCATGATGATTGGAATGTGCTTGGTCGTTTTATCTTTTTTAAGTTTCTTGCAGATGGTCCTGCCATCTTTGCCCGAAAGGAGAACATCAAGAATAATTATATCTGGTTTAAAAGTATTGACTACACTATAGGTATTTTCTCCTTTGGTGGTAGTTTCTACCGTACACCGGGCAGATTGAAACACAAGCTCAAGAGCTTCTAAAATATCCGGGTCATCATCTATGATTAGAACTTTTTTATTATCTATCATGCGTGTGTACAGTAAGGGTATGCGAGGTCCCCGATAAAATTATATTAAAGGAAGAGAGAAGCTAAAGATTGAGCTTTTCCCTTTGATGCTTTTGACGTCGATTTTTCCCTGGTGTTGTTTTATAATTTCAGACGATATATACAATCCCATGCCCAAGCCCGGATATGTCTTTTCGTCAGTATCGCATACTCTATAAAAACGATCGAATATCTTACCTTGATCTTTCTTATTAATACCTATTCCAAAATCCTTTACAGACACCAGTACGCATCCGCCTTCTTGTTTCAACGTCACTATCACTTTACTTGCTTGGGGAGAGTACTTCACTGCATTGGTAAGTAAGTTAACAATGACTTGGCAAAGCTTTTCTTTGTCGCCGATGACATTTTGATTGATGTGTCCCTGGACTAAGATTTTATGAGCAGGGGAAATTGCCTGTACCTCATCCACGGCTTCCTGGATGCATTTTACTATATCAAAGGGCGTGTGTGACAAGACCAGCTTCCCGCCTTGGATTTTGGAGACATCAAGGAGGTCTTGGACCAAGCTCGTCAATTTATCAGTCTGTGTGCCTATTTTTGCAACATAGCGCATGTACTTTTCATCTTTATTTTCTGCTATGAGTTGCTGAAGCAACTCTACAAAGACTTTCTGACTAGTAAGAGGAGTCTTAAGTTCGTGGCTAGTCGCATTGAGAAAATCATCTTTCCTTTGTTCTAGCTCTTTTGAATAAGTAATATCTCGAGACACTGAAATTAATTTTTGTACTTTGCCTTGATTGTCAAGGATAGGGCTCACCATCACGTCCCACCATTTTGGAGTACCTTTCGCTGTAGCGCACATACCCTGGAAACGACCCACACCGCCGTTCTTTGCCACCGCAAAAGCATTCTTTGCTTCGTTATAATATTCTCCTTTCCATAGTGCACGCCAATCTTTTCCTAAAAATTGGCTGACGTCATCTATCTCAAAAATTCTGCAACCAGGAGCGTTAAATGAGAGCAGTCTTGCTTGCAAGTCCAATGTTTTGATACAGTCCGCGCTACTTTCTACTATGTTGCGATTAAATTCCTCGCTTAATTTGAGCTGGTTTACGCTTTCTAGAAGCGAATTTTCCGCCTCTTCTCGACGAGCTACCTCAGCCTCCAGGGCGGACGCTTTTTGCTGTAGTATCGCTATTTCTCTAAGGCGCATATCGAGAGTGTCGAGTGTCATGTAACTTTCCGCCGGCACTATATGGGAATGAGTATTGCACACCTTCGCGAATGAATCCGTATGGCTTCCCTCCATAACTTTCATCGGGTACGCACAATACAATGTAAACGAAAGTTTCTTTTGTAAATTATTCCAAAGCTCTTCCAGCCTAATAGCGCCCGCTTTGTTTCCCTCGGCCCATAGTATCGCTACCATTTCCCCATAGGCGCGGATGTTATTAGCTTCTTTGGATACTTTTTTTATTAGCCCTCCTACTACTTTATTAAAAAGTGCCATGTCGGGAATTCCATCCACCATAAATGTGCCCAAGGTCTCTCTCGCATCTAAAAAGAGATATTTCGTTTTAGGCTTTCGCTTGTCGTTACGAACAGCCTTTTCCAAGAGACTTCTATGCTCTGGTGTAGCGATGATGATGACAGCGTCTCCGGTAGCCGCGTATTTTTTAATTGATTTAATTAAAAAAGCATCATCGTCGTAGAATTGGACGTGATGAGAATTTGGAAGAATTGTGGTCCAGTCTAGACGATATACCATTGATTGATCTGCCTGCCTTTGTGGCTGAGAAACATCCCCAGAAGCATGCAGGCGATTTATTATTGAAGTTTTTTCTTTTAGTTTATTTGTCATACGTTAGGTATAATTTGTACAGACTATACAAATAATTATAACAGTAATGAACATAATTTCAACAAAAATCAGAAAGAAAAAATGTTAAGTTAATGATTTCTTAATATTTTAAAATAGCGATAGTGTGTTCCTCTCTAGTTGCCACAAATTTTATCACAACAGTAAGCAGAGTATCTATATATTTTTTAAATATTCTCCATAACCCATAACAACCATTTGGTCCTTCGGAATAAACCGAAGTGCAAAACCATTGATGCAGTATCTTTTCCCTCCTCTATCGGCTGGTCCGTCGTCAAACATGTGACCTAGGTGAGAATCCGCTAGGGCTGATCTAACTTCTGTTCTCTCAATACCCAATTCTTTATCAACTTTATAAGTAAGCGCATCGGGGCTTATTGGTTGGACAAAGGAAGGCCAGCCTGTAGCAGAATCATACTTGTCTCTAGAAGAAAAAAGTGGTGCACCTGATACTATGTCCACGTAGATTCCTGGGTCGGTATTCTTGGTGTGTTCGCTCGTGTAAGGTGTTTCTGTGCCATTTTCTTGGGTGATGTTGTAGGAAAGAGAGGGGAGTAGCTTTCGGAGTTCGTCGTCTTTCGGCTTCACATACGGGGAGCTTGCAGTAGGGGCGTTCCATTGTGTGTTTACTTCAGACAAGACAGGTCCAGAGACACTGGATTCCATTTTTGAATTTGAAACGAAATAGACAAATAAGCCGAGTATGATTATTGTAATTGAAATTAAAGTTATTTTTTTGTTATATTTATTTTTCATGTTTTTATTTGATTGATTATTTGGCTTGATTTGTAGCATCCTTTAGCATCAGGGTAAGATACCTTACCCTGATTTAAAAAGAGACTACTAGAGAATATTACTTAGGCATCAGTACAGAGTCGATAACAAAAGTTACTCCGTTGCTTGAAATAACGTCTGCAGTCTCAACCATTGCACTTCCGTTTATCCAAATCTTTCCATCCATCTTCTTGATTGTTATTTTCTGACCATTTACCGTTGTTAGCATCTGCCCATCAGTTAGATCAGCTGAAGTGTATCTTCCAGACACAACGTGATAAGTAAGTATACTTGTAAGAGTTTTCTTGTTCTCAGGTTTTAGTAAGGTCTCAACAGTTCCTGCTGGAAGCTTTTCGAAGGCTGAGTTGTTTGGTGCAAATACAGTGAAAGGTCCCGCACTCTTGAGAGTTTCTACAAGACCAGCAGCTTTAACCGCTGCAACCACAGTAGTCACATTGTTTGCCAATACAGCGTTATCCACGATATCTCGAGAAGGTAACATCGCTGCACCTCCTACCATAACACCTTCCTTTTTCATCACTCCTTCGTTAGGAGTTGAATTCATCGTGTCATTTCTGACAACGACAGCCGTGTCTTTTGTATCTTTGTTGCCCATGGAAAGCGCAATTCCCCCTATAATAACTAATGCTACAATAGCAATAATAACTGTTTTATTCATAAATTTTTATAAATTAATAATTTAAGTTCTTATATGGGACTAGCATATAATATACTTAAGTAACTTAAGTATATTATATTTTGGTCATTTTTGCAAGAGGGAAGTGTGCATAGCTAATATTTTTTTCTTAATTATATCATGCGTTTTTTTTATTTCAATAAACTCTTGTGACAAGCACAATATGACTGTGCTTGGCTTTCCATTTCTTGTAAAAAGTTGTATAATTAAGGCCTATAAAAACTTCACTAAATTTTATGTTTCCGAGTTTTTATATTCAATAACGATAGATGAAGAAAATTAAAAGTACAAAAAATAAGGCCGTACCCGAACTAAAGCCATCCGTTGAAGCGCTCGAGCTCCTAAAAGAGATCAAGGATATAAAAGATATTCAACAATTGACCGTGGAAGATGTAGTCGTAATGTTTGCTTATGCAGAAGCTATCGTCGAGACCGTCAGAGAGCCCCTGGTTATTTTAGACGAAGAACTACATATTAAAACTGCGAATAAGGCATTTTTTGATAGCTTTAGAGTAAACAAGACCGAGACCTACAATAAAAGCATATTCGGTATTGGCAATGGTCAGTGGGATACTTCTGAATTAAAAAAGCTCTTGTACGAAGTTCTCCCAGAGAATTCCATTTTTAATGACTACGAGATTACGCACAAATTCGAGGACATTGGCGAGCGAACAATGTTACTGAATGCGCGTCGCATCGTGTTGGAAGGTCATCAGACAGAGCTGATACTGCTGGCGATCGAAGACATAACTGAGATGAAAAAATTGGAAAAAGAGAAAGACGATTTCATATCCATGGTTTCTCACGAATTAAAAACTCCACTCACCACCATAAAGATGTTTGTTCATTTGTTGCATGGAATAAACAAGAAAAAGAAAGACAAAAAGTCCCTTTTCCTTTCCGATAAAATGAACGATCAAGTTGAGAGACTAACAAACATGATAGGCTCATTTATAAATGTGTATTCTATCCAATCAGGAAAGATGGATATCCACAAAAGTTATTTTGATATTAATAAAACTGTACAGAAGGAAGCGCAGACATTCCAGTATTCCTCAGAGAACCATGCAGTCAGTTTTATTGGGAAAACCAGTGTGAAGGTCTTTGGAGACAAAGAAAGAATTGGACAAGTCCTCATGAACCTATTAACGAATGCGATTAAATACTCACCAGAGGGCAACAAGATAATTGTAAGTGTTAAAAAAGTAAAACAAGAAGTCATTGTAAGCGTTCAGGACTTTGGAATCGGTATAGCTCCTACCCAACAAGAAAAGATATTTGAGCGATTTTATAGAACGAACGGCAAAGCGGAGCGTAGTGCCAAAGGCTTGGGCCTGGGGTTGTATATCGCTTCAGAAATAATAAAATCCCACGGGGGTAAAATGTGGGTCGAAAGCAAAGTAGGCAAAGGTTCAACTTTTTACTTCTCGCTACCTATTGGCAAAAAAGCTTAACGGCATTCTTAATCTTTTTTTTAATGTTTTTTATTGACGATTAAAAATCTCGCGTTTATAATTTAAATATGAAGATTGCAAAAAAAATTTGGCCAACTTTCTCTGATCTCAGTAATTATTTGAAAGATTTCCTGTTAGTATTTATTGTTTATTTTGTATTCGCGAAGATTGGTCTGTATGTATACTATGAGTATGCCACCTCTCCTTCTCTTATTTGGCCTCCAGTGGGCATTGCCTTGGCTTTCATGTATTTTTTTGGATACAGAATATGGCCAGCTATTTTTCTGGCACAATTTTTGGCGGTTGTTACTCAAACCCCTGGAGTTCACTTAATAGCTTTTATAATAGCTGTTGGTTACGCACTTCAAGCAGCAGTTGGTTTGTATGTCATGCGAAGGTGTCGGTTCGAGCCGTCTTTATATAAATTGCGAAATACCTTAATTATAATAATGATTGCGTTTTTGGTGACCATAATAGAGCCTCTAATCGCAACAGTAGCGCAGATGTACCTTTACCAACCATTTCCTGAGCCCCTTTTTAATCCCCAAAAATTCCCCGTGGCTTGCCACGCGTTTCCATAAAGGAAAGTTTGAAAACCTTGGTTTTCAAGTTACTATAGAGGCATGAGCCTGAAGAAAACCTACCACAACGTATATGATA
>JALYQS010000006.1 GCA_030855725.1 bacterium
TCTCTCTCATTGAATACTTTTTACCTAGCAGAATGAAGATTTCGTTTCGTTCCGCTTTCTGTATTTTCTTAGCCTTTTTCATTTAAATACTTTAACAGAAGTGTCCTAATTCATTAAGGAAATTGCACTTTTCGAAAACAAAAGAGAAATCTTAGAATCAAAAGATAAAGGAACTATAGGTTTTCGGAACTTACGTTTTCACTGTTGAGGTTTTTGTTTTTTATAGGTAGTAAGAATTAGTACTCATTTTGAGTTTTGATTCTTACTACTCATAAAGAGCATTTGGTTTTTTTGTCCCCACTTAAGGGGCACATCAGTGCGACTCGGCCCTGTCACTTGGGCTCCCCAAGTTGATTGACGATATTCTTTCGTCTTGCCGAGTTCGCCTGGTGTGGATCAAGAAGTTGGTTTTGTTTGCATATGAGGAGGCTTTTAAGAGCATTTGGGTTTACCTGAGCGGCTTCCGTTAAGGAGCTTTAAGCACGCGATTGTCTCTGGATTGTCGCTCAGGTTTTTTGAAACAAGAAGGAAGATTGTTTTCATTTGGTTGTGTGGCCCAGCCGCAAAAAATTGTCTGCTTCGGTAGGCAAGGCTGGGTCATTTTTTAGACCTTTTAAAACTTTTTCTGTTAAAGATATCCCGGGCATTTTTAATCCGGGCGTGTGATTATGCTTTTTACTCCAATCGGTACCGCGCGGAGAAAGACCGCGCACCCAGCAACTTGTCTAACTGTGGGACTTGCAACCTCACTAACTGACCAGAAGTTGAACTGGGGCAACTCTCTTTTTTCACACCAAAACGGGGGCCAAGCTCCCACCCCGCACTATGCGAATTTTCCTCCGGCTGTTCCTCCTCCTGCTTTTTGCGGGCGGACTGAGCGCCATCCAACTCACCGCTGCGCCCGTGTCCGTGTGGGACCAGAGCCAGCACCAAACGATCGCCGCGCCCGCCAACGCAACCTGGGCAGCGACCATCGCAACCCCGGCCGACTGCACGGCCACGTACCTCGACCTTTATCTGACCGCCGCCGACCCCGCCCTCGCTTGGGTGACCGGTGCGCAAACCAACAACAGCTCAACCTTTTCCGCAGCAACGACGCAGGAACAGGCAGCTTGTTTGAGAACCGACGACTCCGCGAATTATGACGTATTTGGCTACAACAACGACAGCGGCGACCCGAGCCTGACAGCTGGGCCATCCCCGCACGAGAATTCGTGCACAGCCAAGTTTGCTTACTTGATTTTCCGGCCTGTTTTACGGGCCACCTTTAATTGCTATCCAATTTGAAAGGGATGGGAACCTGGCGTACGCCAGGTTCCCTGAACTTTATTTCTTTGATTCAAAGATTTTGTTTGGCTAGTTGTTTCAAACTAGTAATCTTAGTCTATTCGTTTACGAATCAGAGAGTTGCTTTGACCACTTAGGTCAGGAAAATTTTAGGCTAGTAGATCCCCGGCCCCGCCAAATTCTACGAAGTCGTTTTTTCCGGCAACACAGAGCCTAGGACTCTATCTTCCTAAATCTCCCAACTAATTTTAATTTAATACCCCGTACACCCCAACATATGTGTCCGGGGTATCACTATTTATACTAAAAAATTTATTTTTATGGATCCGTTCTCTACTTTTCTGCCCAGGCTTTGGCGATTCCTTCGCTGGACATTACTAATTATTTTGGCGTCATGGTTAGTTTTTTGTTAGTTTTATTATCACCCGCCCTCCCAATTGTGGTAACACCGCGTTGGCGAAGGGCTTTTTTATTTTAGTCGCGAAACATACTTTGTGCGGGATGGGGGGATCGGCTACTACATAGCCAGGTGCTTTTCCATTTCGTTTTACTCAATAGGGAAAAGCCTTTCGTTTCCCCCCACGCACACAAATAAATTTGTGTGCTATCTCTTACGTTGTGCGGGATGGGGGAATCGAACTCCCAACCACAGTTTGGAAAACTGTTATTTTACCATTAAACTAATCCCGCAATATTTTTATACTATCATGTTTTTAAAAAACATTAAGAGGATTAAACTTTCCCCTTCTTGTCGGGCTGCTGGGAATCGAACCCAGTCTAAACGCTCCCAAAGCGCTTGTACTACCGGTATACTACAGCCCGAAATAACGATACTAGAGTATAACATTTTATATCTTTTTATCCAGTTTTATCTCGATTAACTCAACCTAGCTAATTCTTTATCCAATACATTGTCTGGAACCTGCCCACGAAGCACTTTCTCTAAAATCATTTTTTTTGATTCGTTTTCTAAATACCAGTCTGGTCCATATATTTTGGCTTTACTTTTGCCCCATGTTTCAAAAGCTTTATTAATCTGTACGTCCGGAATTTCTATCAAGTCAACACCGAATTCTTTAACTTGTTCTTGTTTTAATCCCCAAAAATTCCCCGTGGCTTGCCACGCGTTTCCATAAAGGAAAGTTTGAAAACCTTGGTTTTCAAGTTACTATAGAGGCATGAGCCTGAAGAAAACCTACCACAACGTATATGATACTCACTACCATATAGTCTTTCCAGTTAAATACCGAAAAGCTCTTTTGCAAAATGAAATCCCGCTCGCTATTAGCAGGATAGCTTCGGAAATTGCTCTCCGCTATGATATAG
The DNA here is from genome assembly GCA_030855725.1 of bacterium. Lineage (GTDB taxonomy): Bacteria > Patescibacteriota > Minisyncoccia > Phycocordibacterales > UBA9973 > UBA9973. Next base: position 2,614 of record JALYQS010000006.1, read on the forward strand.
AATTCGAAAAAATAGGAACTGACCGAAACCACATACATATTCTTGCAAGCTTTGCTCCGAAATACAGTGGAAGTGAAGTTGTAGGAATGTTCAAAAGCATTACAGCCAGAGAATTATTCAAGCAATTTCCGAAGCTTAAAGAAGAGTTATGGAAAGGTGAATTCTGGAGCGATGGATTCTACATAGCCACAGTCAGCGAGCGGGGAGACTGGAAGAGTGTCGAACGTTATGTTGCTAACCAAGGAAAGACGGAAGATTCACCATATCAGTTACGATTACTGTAGGCTCATGCTTCCGATCATACCCTGTGGGCTTGCCCCAGGGTGGTTGATTAATTAATAATAATCACTTGTTAAGAAACTTATACACCTCCCATATTGTATTGCAACATGTATTAGCTCCTACCTAGTACATGTTTTAAAACTAAAAAACACCCTCTCTATAAATAGAGAGGGTGTTTTTATAGATTATTTAGTTTTAGTTAAGCGGACAATTGTGTGGTGACACAAATTGGGCATGGAGAGTGCTGTAGGCGCTCTTCGATCCTGGGTATACAGCATTGAACATGCTGATTACTTGAGAGGATATCAGACTCGCACTCATGGAAGTAGAGTTAAGTAGTTGTCCTACTGTATCTCTACCTAGAGCATTTAACCCACCGCCACCTTGTTGTAGAACCTGGAGAAGAGTCATTCCTGGGAATGCATCTTCAAACACAGATGAGAAGAGTTGATTAGGACTGTATCCTACCCAACTATCGAAGTGCTGGTCTTGCTTCCAGTATCCATGAGAACACCATTGTACAACTTGAGTGTTAGTTATTGTACAAGTTTTTGTTTCACCTGCTCCAACAACTACACCTGTACAGGTATTACTTGTCTGAGTCCATCCTGATGGGAGGGTTTCAGTTACAGAGTAAGTGCCTGGTGTAACAGTGTAATCTTTGTCCATTGCATCAGTTACACTTCCTGCACCACCACCTGTGATGGTACCAGAACCTGTTGCCATGATAGTGAATGAAGTAGTGTTTCCTGCTGGATAAGTTACTTTATTAACTATCAAGTGTCCAGGTTCCTGTGTGTTGGTGATAGTACAAGTTACAGTTTCGCCTGCTCCGAGTACTATCGCACTGATAGGGCTTCCATCAGAACATGTAGCACTTGTTTGGGTCCATCCAACAACTGCGGTTTCAGCTACAGAATATGTACCAGCGTTAAGTGTCTGGTTGTTTGCTGCGGCTGTATCAGTTAGAGAAAATCCATTGTATCCAGAACCAGTAGTTGTGAAAGCGAAGCTTTGAGAATTACCAGCTGGAACAGTAACTTTATCTATGATGATGTTACCTTGTTGTAAAGCGTTGTTGATTGTACAAGTTACAGTTTCGCCTGCAGAAACAACGATTGCAGATATTGGACTTTGGTCAGAACAAGTTGCACTTGTCTGAGTCCAGCCTACCACAGCACCTTCTGAGACAGAGTAAGTTCCCGGAACAACCGACTGGCTGTTGGCGGAAGCTGTATCTGTAAGAGAGAAGCCATTGTATCCTGCACCTGTTGTAGAGAATGTAAAGCTCTGAGTTGACCCAGAAGGGCTAGTAACTTTGTCTACAATCACAGTTCCGTTCTTGGTGTTAGTGAAAGTACAAGTTACAGTTTCACCTGCAGAAAGCACAACCGCGCTGATTGGGCTACCATCAGAACAAGTTGCACTTGTTTGATTCCAGCCAACCATTGCAGTTTCAGATACTCCATAAGTTCCTGCATTTAACATTTGATTGTTAGGTGCTGCAGAATCAGTTAATGAGAATCCAGCATAACCAGATCCTGTAGTTGTGAATGCGAAGCTTTGTGTGTCACCTGCTGGCATTGTTACTTTGTCCACAATAAGAGTACCCATTTGTTGAGTATTAGTTACAGTACAAGTTACTGTTTCTCCTGCGGAAACCACAACAGCAGATATTGGACTACCATCTGAACAAGTTGCACTTGTCTGGGTCCACCCCGCAACCACTCCTTCGGAGAGAGAGTAAGTTCCTGGAACAACTGACTGACTGTTTGGTGTAGATGTGTCAGTAAGTGAGAATCCAGTGTACCCTGCACCAGTTGTACTGAATGCAAAACTTTGAGTACTACCTGAAGGGCTTGTTACCTTATCCACGATAAGATTTCCATTCTTAGTGTTAGTGAAAGTACAAGTTACAGTCTCGCCTGCAGAGATAACCACAGCGGATATTGGGCTTTGATCAGAACAAGTTGCACTTGTCTGTGACCATCCTGCTACCGCAGTTTCAGCAACAGAATATGTTCCTGCATTTAACAATTGATTGTTAGGTGCTGCGGCATCAGTTAGGCTAAAGCCAGTGTAACCGCTACCTGATGTAGTAAATGCAAAGCTCTGAGTGTCGCCTGCTGGAAGGGTTACCTTGTCAACTATTAAGCGGCCTTGCTGTAGTGTGTTGTTGAATGTACAAGTTACAGTCTCACCTGCAGAGATAACCACAGCAGATATTGGACTTTGGTCAGAACAAGTAGCACTTGTTTGATCCCATCCTGCTACCGCAGTTTCAGCAACTGAGTAAGTACCAGGTGCTACAGACTGTGAGTTAGGTGCTGCAGTGTCGGTAAGTGAAAATCCGTTATATCCGGATCCAGTTGTGGTAAAAGCAAAGCTCTGTGTGTTACCACTTGGGCTAGTTACTTTGTCCACGATTAATGTTCCGTTCTTGGTGTTAGTGAATGTACAAGTTACAGTTTCACCAGCTTGAAGGCTGATGTTTCCTACTGTTTCTACTTGTCCTTGGTTGCTGCTAACACATGCTGCAGAAGTTTGAGTCCAACCAGCAACCGCTGTCTCTGCTACGGAGTAAGTACCCGAAGCTAAAGCTTGGTCGTTTGGTGTTGCAGTATCAGTGAGAGAGAAACCGCTATACCCTGCACCTGTAGTGGTAAAGGCGAAGCTTTGTGTATCACCGGAAGGATTAGTTACTTTGTTAACAACAATGCGTCCTTGAGGGATCACTGTTACTTCGTCAGTACCTAAACCAGTACCAGAAAGTCCGTTACCTGTTTGAGTAGCAGAAACTCTTCCGATTTGAAGAGTTTGTAGGCCAGCTGAAACATCAGCATCGTCTACTGGAACCTGGTTCACGTTGATTGAGAAGTTCACTATACATTTTGCTCCTGGAGATAGAATAATAGGTGAAGAAGGAGTAAAGAGCACTTCCCCGGTAGTAACGTTACTTATGGAGGTAGTGAAATTTATTCCTGTACACGCATCTGATCCTGTACCAGTTGCACTAACAGTAAAAACGCCTGGATCAACTTCGGATCCGGCGCATGTAATGGTGTTAGCGTCATTGTTACCACAAGAAGGTATTAAGTTGATCGTGTTTAAGGTTATAGAACCTATGTCGGAAGTAGAACTGTTGCTGATTTCCATTTGGGTAGCAATATTTGTTTGTCCGACGGTTGCTGTCGCTGGAAAGTCAGGTGCAACGCCTACTCCAACTCCTGCAAAAGCCGTTGCTGCTACCATAAAACTAAGAAGTCCCAAGGTGGCTAGAAACGCTTTCATGTTTTCGCGAAGATTGTTTGATAATGTATTCATTTTTTAATTCTTGTTGTTAATTAATTTATAATAATAATTGATTAATTGATAATTTTTCAATAAATGTTTATTGTTTACTGAAAGCACTTTAATTTTTAAGTTTTTATATTTGAGGCGCACATGATCGACACACGTGCCCTGTTCATATTAAGACGCTCGTAACGCAAAGACATTTCACTTTTTCTATTGTCAAAACTATTTTTTTGTCTCATAACTTGAAAACAAAAATATCAGACAAAAATATTTCCATGTCCGTTAAAAATAGTGTGTCCGATAGAGAGTATTTTTTGCTCTGGTTATATTTTTTGTACTTGCTTTAAACACATATTTCGTGGTATTATGTCAATACTTTTTATGGACGAATTCAATACAATTCTCGAAAAGGAATTGGCGCAAGGAGCCAACGTCTCAATCATCAATCTCGTTGATCACGTAATTAGATATGCATGCAAGATTAATGCATCTGATATTCACATCATACCTTTAGAGAAAATCATTCGAGTGCGATTCCGTATTGACGGTGTATTAGAGGATGCTCATTCCCTACCCAAAGAAATTTACCTCGAAATAATTTCCAGAATAAAGGTCCTCTCAGGCCTACGAACTGACGAACATCAAGCCGCGCAAGACGGTCGTTTTAGGATGGATATTGACGACGGGAAGAGCGTGGACGTTCGTGTATCCATTGTCCCTACATACCACGGGGAAAATGCAGTCTTAAGATTGCTTGCAGATAACTCAAATAATTTTACATTAACCATGCTCGGATTTACTGAAGTTGACCAGCAGAAAATATTGAATGCAATCAAAAAACCAACTGGTATGATCTTAGTTACTGGTCCTACAGGATCCGGTAAAACCACGACTCTATACACGCTCATCAAGATGCTCAACTCTAAAGAAATCTCTATCATCACTATTGAAGACCCGATAGAGTATGCAGTCGAGGGCATTGAACAGATTCAGGTAAACAATCGTTCAGGATTAACATTCGCAAATGGACTTCGGTCAGTGTTGCGTCAAGATCCTGACATAATTATGGTAGGAGAAATCCGTGACATGGAAACTGCAAGCATTGCAGTCAACACTGCGCTGACGGGACACCTTTTACTATCAACTCTCCATACCAACGACGCTTCGACTACATTACCAAGACTGCTCGATATGAAGATTGAGCCTTTTTTAGTGTCATCGACCGTAAGTATTGCCATCGGCCAACGTCTTGTACGTAAGATTTGCAATAATTGTAAAGTAGAAGAAGTGATGGGCGAGGAGGAGCACAAAAGCTTGTCTAGAACTATACCTACCGAAGTTTTCGGAGACACCATCAGTCACTTTCATGGGAAAGGTTGTGACCAGTGCAACGGCACAGGTTACTATGGCCGTGTCGTAATCAACGAAGTTTTGGTTGCTGATGAAGAAATTCGAGAGGCCATTATCCGAAAGGCATCTTCAAACGAAATTAAGCAAATTGCTGTAAAAAATGGTATGACTACCATGCATGTGGACGGCTACAGGAAAGCCTTGGCAGGAATTACAACTATTGAAGAAGTAATGCGAGTTACTCAACATGAATAATTTAAAAAACTATTTCAAAAAGAAGGAAAACAAAAAGGCTCCTTCTGCTCCTAAAAAAGAAACTACCAAAAAGGAGGGTTTTCTTGCATATAGCAAAAGCTACAAAAAGTTTGGTGTTAAGAAACAAACATTCTTTGCAAAAAGACTTTCGTTCTTAATCAAGGCAGGTGTGCCAATTCTAGAAAGTATTCATGTAATTCGAGAGCAGACAAAGTCAAAGTCAGAAATCAAAGTATTTGAAAGAATCATCATAGATGTATCCAACGGACAAACTCTGGCCTCGAGTCTAGAACGCTTCAAGGGAGTGTTTGGTAATTTCGCGATCAATGTCATACGCGCTGGTGAATCAAGCGGAAACCTCACCACTAGCCTAGCTTATCTAGCTGACGAATTGAAGAAAAAAGAAGTTCTTCGTAAGAAGATTATGAGTGCGATGCTCTACCCTATTATTGTAACAATCGCAACTTTTGGTATTACTGGCTTCTTGGCAGTGTATATTTTCCCTAAAATCCTTCCGATATTCCAAGGAATGAACGTGACTTTGCCTTTGAGTACCCGCATTGTGATTGCTATCACCGACGTACTACGTAACAATGGTGGATATATTTTCTTAGGGCTTTTTGTATTCATAATGAGTTTATCTCTGGCAATAAAGTATTCCTATAAAGTTCACTTTGCTTATGATAAATTCATTCTAAAAATTCCAATCGTCGGGGAAATCGCCAAACACTATAACCTTACCAACACCGCTCGTACATTAGGAATACTTCTTAAAAGCGGAATATCTTTGTCCGAAGCACTCCTGGTAGTATCCAACACTACAGAAAATCTACTTTACAAAAAAGCATTTAAGGAATTTTCAGACGAAATAATGAAAGGTAAAACTCTTTCAAGCCTGATGATTAAGTATCCATCGATCTTTCCCTCTATGATGGGTCACATGATTTCGGTAGGAGAAAAAAGCGGAAATTTGTCCAACACTCTTATTTACCTTTCGGAATATTACGAAAATGAATTCGACGACCTAACTAAGAATCTTTCTACCACTATCGAACCTGTACTCATGATAATCATGGGTATCATGGTGGGCTTTATTGCAATATCAGTTATCACGCCTATTTATGAAATTACTAGCAGTATCAACAAATAAATCACTGGGTTTAAGGTTAAGGTCAGGGTTTACCCTGATAGAAATTTTGGTGGTCCTTGGTATTGTTGGCATGGTACTTGCGATTGGGTCGATGGTAAATTTTGACACCTATGGCAGAGAAATCTTAACATCGGAGCATAGTTCGCTTGCTTCTGTTCTTTACAAAGCTCGTGGAATGTCCATGAATAACCTCTACTCAATGCCCCACGGTGTACACGTGGAGCCGGATTCATACGTCATCTTTCGTGGGAGTCCTTATAGCTTCACTAACTCAAACAACGAAGTGCTTCCTAGAAATCCGAATATTATAATTACACCAGCAGACTTTGAAGTCACTTTCGCTCAACTCTCTGGAGAACCTAGCGCAACGGGAGCACTAACCATGTCTGATGGAACACGCACGAAAACTGTTACCATTATTAGTGGTGGCCTTATTGATTGGTAAAAATTTTATGATAAAAATAATTCGAAAAAATTACAAAAAAAACCGGGGCGTGGCAACGCTTGAGATTCTTTTTGCTTTCGCTATTTTAATTATGAATATGACTGGAATAATGCTTTTAATAAATTCCGGACAGTCTATCTATGTAGATACTGAAACTAATCAAGAGGCCCTGAACAAAGCAGATGTACAAATTGAAGCTGCGAAAGTTTTCGCTAAACAAGATTTTAACTTAGTAAGCCCCACTTCACCTATTACAGACGACATATACCAGAAAAGTCTTTTAGTTGAGCAAGTAGATTTGTTCACCAAGAAAGTCACCAGCAATGTTATTTGGAAAACGGACGGTAATCGCAACCAAGTAGTGAACCTTTCTACTCTAATTACTAATCCCGATGCACTTAGTGGTGGAGACACCTGCAGTTCGGTGCTAGCCGGAGATTGGACCAACCCTCAGAAAACAGAATATGAGTTTGGAGCGGATATCCTGGGCGATACTTCGAGCGGGTTCCCTATCACCTCTATTCAATCTTTTAATAAGAAAATGTATGTTACGGTAGACAATGACAACGGTAACAACCCTGGCACGTTCTTTGTGCTTGATATTACGAATCCTGCTATCAAACCTCCTGTCTTGGGAGAATTCGACAACAACCTGGACGTTGGCAGAGGCTTAAATGCTGTGGCTGTAGATGGAAGTAACTACGCATATGTAGCGAGTGCTAACGGATCAAACTTTACCACCTGCACTGAAGATGAAAGTTGTAGTCAGCTGCAAGTGATTGATGTTTCGAGTCCTAGCTCCATGAGCCTAGTTGCAACTTACAAAATTCCTGGTGTCACCGGTCAAAGTGGTCAGTCGGTGGGACAAAGTATTGCTTACAAAAATGGGATAGTGTATCTAGGTCTAGCTAAAGCTACTGGACCCGAATTTCATATTATTGATGTCGGTGGTGCAAACACTCCTTCCGCTTCCCCTACGAATCCAATCAAGATTGGAAGCTACGAAATGAATAGCGCAGTTAACTCAATCCAAATCAAAGGTAATTATGCGTACGTGGCTTCACCGGATAACCAAGAACTAAAAATACTCAATATCAGCAACCCAACCAATCCAACTTTAGTTGGAGGATTCGATGCACCCGGCGGTGGAGCCAACAACGGAAACGGTAAAAGCATTTACTTAGTTGGTGACAAATTATACTTCGGCAGAACTCTTCTAAACGGTAGCGAATTTTATATTTTAAATAATACTAATCAAGCCACAAATCTTCCAGTACTTGGGTCGGCCAACATTCAAAACGGAGGAAGTAATTCCAGTGTGAACGGTCTGATCATTAGAAACCACCTCGCTTTTCTAATAACCAACGCAGAATTCCAGATACTCCGAATAGATAATCCTAGTAATATCACCCAATACGCAGCCCCTTTAGTGTTACCTCCAGGCACGGGCGGTGGTCTACAAGGTACAGCTACGGACTGTGAAGGCAACTATGTATATGTCGGATCTCAGAGTTCAAACGACAAGGGCTACATATCAGTAATAACCGGATCATGATAAATAACATCAACAAAAAAAGAGTTTTTGGCTTAAAGGATTCTCGGGGCTTAACCTTGATTGAGATGATTATCTACCTGGGTCTTTTTTCTATTTTAATAGGCGGAGTGGTGGTTGCTGTATACCAGATTGTCCAAAACAGCGGTAAAATATCAAACAAGATGGTTGTTGAAGAAGAGATGAATTTCGTCTTGAAAAAAGTTGACTGGGCACTCACGGGCGCTACTAGTGTAACGACTCCCCTGTCTGGAACGTCAGATACACTGCGAGTCAACAAGTTAAATTTCTTTGACAATCCTATAGTGATAAAAGAAAACTCTACGAACCAAAGTGTGGAGTATTGTACTGGTCTGTGCACTGCGACTTATCGTCTAACTTCTGTTAATGTGCATGTGGAGGATCTTACATTCCAATACTTGCCATCAGTCGGCGGTGCTCCAGCAGGAATAAAAGTAACGCTCACCATAGACGGAGTCACAAACACGTTTAATAAATACTTCCGAATTTAGCCATGAATCGAATTATTTTTCAAAATAAACAACAAAATAAAAATCGAGGGTTTATCGCTTTATTTTCGGTAATAATTATTTCTTTTGTATTGCTCTCCGTTGCGACAACATTAAACTTTTCAGGATTCTATGGGCGTTTCAATGTGCTTGATACTGAGATGAAAAAAATTAGCGGTAACCTCGCTGATGCGTGTATTGAGAAAGCTCGTCTTGTAATTGCACAAAACACCTCCTATACGGGCACCGCTAGTGTCACTGTAGGGTCAAAAACCTGCGACTACGTGGTGAGCAACCAAAGCGGAGACAAGATAATAGTCGCACATAGTGAAGTAAACAAGGCGCACACCTATTATAAGGTCGTTGTGAATAATGACGTAAGCACAATTCCCATCACATCCTTCGAAGAGTTACCCACTCCGCCTTAGTTGATTTTTCGGCGGTTTGTGGTATAAGAAGTTTATTAGAAGTAGTTTTATAAAGTCGAAGTTTTAGTAATTATTAGAAGTTTATCATTTATGAACAAAAAAAACATGAAGAAGAGTAAAGGTTTTACACTTATCGAAATCCTTGTGGTTATCGGTATTATCGCTATTTTAGCGGCTATTGTTATCATCGCTATTAACCCAGCTCGTCAGTTCGCACAGTCTCGTAACTCACAACGTTCTGCAAACGTAAACGCTATTTTAAATGCTATCGGTCAAAATTTAGCTGACAATAAAGGCATCTTTACTTGTGCTGCAGGAGTAATCCCTACTACAGCCACAGAGATGAGTAATAGTGGATACAATATAAGACCATGTATAGTGCCAACTTATATTCCGGAGATACCATTTGATCCGTCAACTGGTAGCTTTACAAGCCCTACTGTTTACGAAACTGAGTACACAGTTTTGAGAGATGCAACCACAGCTAGAATCACAGTGTGCGCTCCAGGTGGTGCGGAAGCCGCTATCTCTGGCTCATCTGCTATCTGCGTTACTCGCTAAAGTTTACCAAAATAAAAACACTCCGATTTAAATCGGAGTGTTTTTATTTTGCTCTTTAAATCATGAAATCTTCTACACCTTCTAGAACTGTTCTGACGGGTATGTTTTGTGAATTTAGATAATTGATAGTATTTTCTAACATTAAGGGAGTAGTAGAGAAAGGCAAGTTGGTTGTATTATTTTCTACTTGATGGAAAGTCAGTATTAGCCAAGTCTTATCGTTCTTAGCTGTGTCTATCCAGGATTTAATCTGAGCTAAAGTTGTGGTGTTCAGAATGGACTGGGATTTTAATTCATAAACAGGAGTGTCTTTGCCATTAAATCCTGGATTGATAGTTCGCCCTGAAATAAACCCAGCAGACATAAGAGCCTGCTTAACAGCTTGATTAAACTTCCCGTATGGATAAGCAAAAGAAAGAACTGGTGCGATGTCGTTAGTTACCATTTCTTGTCGTCCTCCATTAACTTCCTCATTCATAGAGAAAGATGACAGAGTGGTTAAATCCTTATGGGTTTGAGAATGTCCGGCTATTTCATTTCCGTGATCTTGTAATTCTAAAACTTGTTCTTTGTTCATATAGTCAAACCCCCCCATCGAAACATCATCAATGGTAAGGAACCCGACATCAGTGAGACGATTTAAAACCGTTACACTCTTCGCGTTGTTTGGTACATAAAAATAGATTTCTACTTCCGAATATTCAGGACTTATATCCAAGGGAGACGTTTCACCCAAATAGTTTCCATTAATATCCGTAATAGCTGCGTTTTGGATACTACCATCATTCATGGTAACTTGGGCTACTATGTCCGCTTCTCCGCTACTTTTATACCATTCCTTAAATGAATAGATAGTATCGGGCTGAATAGTGACCTTGTTAAAGTACCAATAGCCAAGCCCATACTCATAATTTGAGGCAACTTTCACTGCTTTTAAGCCGATATGAGCGTCCGTGGTATACGAAAAGCTAGTATAGCCATTGCCAGCTTTCGTCCATCCTACTGGAACTCCACCTGAGAAATTCTCCATAGAAGGATTGTTTATGGACAAGCCTGCAATGCTATGTGTTACACCAAAAAATGTACCTCGAACATTTCCTGCTATTAACTTCGGAAGTGCGTTTTGATATTGAGACAGGAAACCATCATCGAAAGCCAATGTCACGAATCCACTGCTAAATCCCTGAGGTAGTGGTGCTTCATGCAAATCATAATTATCAACAGTCAAGGTGCCGGCTTTATTAATTCTATGGAAAACAGTCATGTAACTCATCCCGCTAGGCACAGTGAATGTAGTACTCGACTTAACCCAGGTATTCGGGTTAGTCGGACTAAGAGACACGAAAGAATACGAACAGCTGTTCTGCCATTGGTCAGTACAAAAAACACCTACTAAGTCAGTGCTTACGTCCGCAATAAAAGAGTTGCTGAAGCTGTATTGTTTACCAGATATGACCTGAACTAAATCGGGATACCATTTAGCATCTGACCCAGACACAAATGAAGTGGCTACTATTTTGGCAGCCTTGCCAGTAGATATGTTTGATTGTGGGGCAGTAGTATCAGGGTAAATATAGGATGTAATACTTCCAGGATCCTCATAACCTTTATTGAAGTGGTCTGGAATGTTGGGATCAAGAGGCGACAAATCCTCCAGCTCCGGATTTAATATCAAGTTTTGTGAAGGAACCGGAGGTATATTGTTATTCCCTAAATTAGTTGGCGAAACAAGGTTAGGGCCACTACCCCATAGGTTTACTCCAAAGTTATTTAATAATGGACCAGCAGAAGTGACAGCAGGATAAATCGCTACTGAAGATAAGCTAAAGACTAATAAGGCAAACGAGAACATTCTTTTAATTTTATTCATATATTTTTAAAATTCTAATAATAATTATTGTTACGACTAATAATCGACTGGTAATGTTTTTACTGTGGGGCCTCTGTTGGTTATATTTTCGTCCGCATAAACTAACGAATCTTGTGTTATGTATTTTTTTGCATAATGAACTAGGGAGTTTTCGTCTTTAATACTAAAGACAAGCAACATTCCTCCTGTGTAAACAGTGAGCATAAAAACACTAAAAACAATCAAAGCGCTACTGAATCGATCCAGAAATCTTATTGTTTTTGTATGATAAGTATCGCTAGTATGCTTATACCTAAAAACCTTGCACCAAAGTATTACCAAAAGATGAATAAATACCGACAAGCCTACAAATGGTGTTGTTTGCATAATAATTCTATGATGTTAATTTTATTAATTCTATGTCGACTCTTTTTGGCTTATGCCAAACCATTGTCTTCCTTTTTAAAATTATTTCCCTTACAAACTGCTCGAGATATATATAAGAGTGTACGTATAGTATTAGCAAATAAGGCACAGACGCCAAAACTAATGCCAGGCGTTTCTCTGAAATTGCTGCCCAAATAGTGAAAAGAGTAGTGACTACTAGGTATCCAAAAATAAGATTTAGCCACAGGATGGGATTTACTACAGGTAAGATAAAAAGAAGAATCGAAAACACAATACCTTCTGCGTAAATTAAGGAGAGCTCCAGAGCTTTAATCGGTTCGGTTTTCACTAAAGAATAATGTTTTATTAGATTTTGCCAGCCTCCACCAAACCAACGGCGTATTTGATTGATGTAACTTTTCAAATCTGAAGGGTCTTGGGTATAACAAATAGCCTTCATGTTGTAAGTGATTTTAAAATTTTGATGGTGCATCTTGTAAGTGAAATCCAAGTCCTCGGTAATAGTATCGTGGTCGAAAGAAATATGTTCTTTAAAGGCAGAAGTTCGGAAAGCGCTCGCAGCTCCTGGCATCACAAAGAGATAGCTCAAGTTATCCTGGGCTACTTTATGTATCCTCTGCCCCACAGTATATTCAAATGCCCGACAAAGCGTCAGCCAGTTATAAGCGAGACTTTTAACATAACCAGCAACCGCAAATACTTTTTCATCTTGAAAACTTTTGTGTATTTCTTCACAAAAATTTGGATCAAGCATGGTGTCAGCATCTGTAGTAACAAAGATGTCTCCGGTCACAAACTGCAACCCGAATTCCTGCGCATTTGATTTTTTACCCGTATTTTGTGGTGTGCGTTTGGATATTATGTCTCCACGTTCTATGAATTCTTTTAAAATTAATGTAGTGCTGTCACTAGACGAATCATCAATAAAAATAATTTCGTCGAATTTGCGAGTTTGATCCAAGCACGAATTTATCGATGCCCTCAAAGACTTCTCTTCATTAAAACACGGAACTAACAGCGTTACTTTCATACACACGATGACGTTGCATGAGTAAATAAATTACTCAGTATTAGCAGGCTAACTTCGAAAAAACAACCCTTAAGGCAATATACTTCTAAAAATCTCTAATGCGTCGTTATCCTGGTTAGCATTTATTAACCAATTCTCATTTTTGTTTTTTTGATTAAACCAGATAAATCCTACAATTTGCGGATATTTATGAATACCTGTGCCCATATCTTTTATCCATTCACTTTTTTTTGGTCCCGGCAACGTAGCTGTAGACATTATATATATTGGTTTTTTATAGGATGACAACCTGTCTATTAAAGTTATTGGAAATAAGCTTTCCCAAGTTTGCCAAGGGTCACCAAAATTAAAACCGTCTACTCCAATATAATCTACATATTCGTCTCCCGGATAATAGTCTTCAATTTTATTTCCTGAAATGTCGGGCACCGAAACATTATTATAAGTAATCACAAATTTAACATTATCTGCTCCAGCAAACATATTATGGATACGTATCCATGCGGTTTTAAACTTCTCTGCGTTATTATTATGTATACCGTAGCCCCAATCATTTTCATTCAAATTCATTTCATCAAACGGAGAAAGGATAACTTCGTGTTTGTATTCTTTTGCAGATTGCGCGAACTCTTGGATGTAAGCATCCTTGCTTCCATTTATTATCTCGTCATAGCCAAAGCTTGGCTCCCAAAATATTACCAGAGTCTTTCCACGTTCTCCTACTTCTTTAGTTAACTCTACAGGAAAAGATTCATTCCAACCTTTAAATTCAGCGTACAAATCAACTTCTTTGCCCATCAGATTTTCAAAAATACCTAGATTGGCAATATCCCCGTCGGTATATGCTCCCCATTCTAAAACTTTTTCTGCTTCTTTTGTAGAAGGAATTTCTTCGCGGTTCATGGAGGTTTTACTGTGAAATACTTGAAAGGCAATGAAAACAATTAAAAAAAATACCATGAGGTAAACCACCTTTAGATTATTCGTAAGTTTCATCTATTTGTTCTGGTTCTGGTTGTGGTTGAATTTCAGTTGGAACTTCAATTTCTGGCAACACAACAGGTGCTTCCACTCTTTCTTCCACAACCACTTGCTCTACTTTCTTTTCTCTTTTAGGCATACCGAAGTATTCCGGAGTCTCCCAATACATCCAGTCGAAAAGTCCTCGCATAATAGACGAAGCACCTACAGTACCTGATGCCGGCCCAGCCTCCATAAGTATTGTGAAAGCGTATTGTGGATTTTCATAAGGAAAGAATCCAACAACCCAAGAGTTAACCTTATTCTTGTTTACTCCCAGCTGAGCTGTACCGGTTTTTGCTGCTGCTTTTACGTATGGAACATTCATGTTACCCGCAGTACCATTTGTCACCGTCATACGCATGCCTTCGTGAATTACGTCTAAATCAGAATTTCTGAAATCCAACTTTGTGAATTGTTTTTCTTTTTCAGTATCTCCAAGTAGAAAGTGCGGAGTTACCAATGTGCCCCGATTCGCCAATGCCGCTGTCGCGCGTACCATTTCAAGCGGAGTCACTTGGAATCCGTACTGACCGATAGCGGTATGGTAGGTGTCTCCAATTCTCCAAGGATCACCCTTAAAATTCTTGGCTTTCCATTCTGGGTTTGGAATATTGCCACCTTTCTCGTCTGGAATATCCACGCCAGTTTTTTCCCCAATACCAAAAAGCTTCGAATACTTCTCTATATTTGCTATGCCCAATCCTTTCTGTCCATCGAATCCCCCGCCGATACTATAAAAATATACGTCGGATGAGACCGCTATTGCTTCTTGCATATTTGTCCAGCCGTGGGCCTTCCAGTCTTTGAAAATTGTGGGTTTAGTCTTGTCGTAGGGATTCGGAATGGAAATTGAACCAGTTGAGAGAATCTTTTTTTCAGGGCTGATGATGCCTTCTTTAAGAGCTCCTAGTGCAAGAAAGGGTTTCAAGATAGATCCTGGGGTGTATATACCGGAGATGGTTTTATCTAAGAAAACTTTCCTTTTGTCATGTAAATAAGATTTTATCTTTTCATTGTCTTTACCTGAAGACAAAACAGCTGAATCGTATTCGGGATAGCTGGTTGACGCAATTATTTCTCCGTTTCGGACGTCCATAATTATTCCTGCACCTCCTTGAAAATTATTTGCATTTGATGCATTTTCTATTAAAGAAAAAAGCTTGCTCTGAATTCTAGAATCGATAGTGGTGTTGAGGTCAGCTCCTCGCTTTGGAGCGTTGACAATATTTTCTGAGTGAATATCACCATGTGCGTCTGTCTCCACCACTTTGGACCCGTTTTCTCCTTTCATTTTTTCACCATACTGTTTCTCAAGACCATCTTTTCCGATAAACTCTGCTTGCCAATACTTTCCTGACTTATCTTGTAAAGGTGAGCTGACGTATCCAAGTATGTGAGAAAATCCTGGAGAAAGATAAGCTCTTTGACCTAAACTGGCTTGTTTGGGGTCAGTACTTTCAGTTTTTACATTCCATGTAAGTTCTTGCATGTTTCTATCGTAAATTATTCCTCGGTCGGCAAAAATTATCCCTTTTTCAAATGTATTATTTGCACTTCTTTGGAAGTATGCCTCACCTTTCTTGATTTGCAGAACTCCTAGCCTTCCTACAAAAGTAAATGTGAAGATAATGAAAAAAATACCTAAAAAAATAATATTCTTTTTAGAAATTGGTTTTTCAATACGCCCTTCAAACTGTTGGCTGTCAAAGTTTTGAATATTTTTGGAATCAAGAAAAATCTCATCTGGTTCAACAAAGAAGCTTTTATTTCTTAATTTATTTTGTTTAAAGACTTTTCTGATCATATTTAATTATGTACGCTTGTCTAACTTTAACTGTTTTTTCGACAATTGAATCACCACAAATACAAGAGCTGTGCCTAAAAACGACACAAAAGGCACACCATAATATCTCACCTCGGTAACCCCATACAGTAAGTCTGATAACAGGAGAAAAAAAGGAGCCTCAAGGTACAAGTCAAAATAAATCATTCCTAGTAGAGCTAAAATTATGGACACCAAAATCGGTGCAAAAAGTATCGAAAGCAAGAAAAGTATTGAATAAGCTATCCTTAGCGCCATATCCTTATCTTATAGGATATTTACTAGAAATCAAAGCAAAATTAAACATCTCCTGCTTTTTATATTATTTAAATATCATTCTCCAAAGTAACCTTATAAAGGTTGCAACGATAATAATTAGAACACAATAAAAGACGAACTTATTCCCGACTATGAATGATATAAGGGTAAAGAAGAAAAGTTCTACATATTTGAACGGCTGCGAAGACGATTCTTTAAATTTTTCACCTATACCCTTTGTTTCAGTAACTACTTCAGCTTCTTCAACTTCGCCTTCCTCCTTAAGAAATTCTTCTTTGGAACTTTCTTTTTTTAAGGCTTCTAATTCGGCTACTATGCTGGTTTTTCTTAATTCCACTGCGTCATTTTGTACCCCTCTCCAATTTTCTAAAAAGTTAGTCGAAGTGATTATGGGTTTAGATACATAGTCTGGTGTACTTTCTAATATCTTCTGTTGAAAATTATTAACAGGAGTCCTTATGTCATCTACAGCTTTATTTACATCCTGTTTAATGTCCTCAATTTTTGGAAGTATTTTTTTGTATACAGTATAAGAACTAGTTTCACTTGTATTTTCTTTTAGAGTTACTGGCTCATAGACACCTTTTGATACCAAATACTTTGTGTCATTAATCTTTGCAAAAATTTTGTGGGCACCCAGGGTCACTGTCCATTCTACGTAAACATCTTTTATACCAACACCAGGAACAGCGAAGTCTTTTTTGCCGAGCAGTACTTCGTTGTCATAAAAAGACACAGTGCCGGACAGCTCCTTTTGGTAAGGATTAAAAACCACCGTATAAATTCGCACATCCTCACCTTCTGTATCCGGCGTATCAGAATACCAAATGTTTGCAGGTATAAACCCAACATTTGATGTATCTTCAGTGGCTGCATAGCTTTGGTATGGGAGTAATGTGAAAATAAGTAATATAAAAATAGCTAAAATTTTCTTATTCATATTTGTATGTATTATACAGTACGTGTACTATCTTTTCAATATCCAAGAACCTACCAGAGAAAGTTGAACCGAGTAAAGTTACAGCAATTTTGTGCCCGTTGATATTTCTGAATATTATAGTCAGGTTGCCTCCCGCGAGATCTGTAAAACCGGTTTTCGAGAACTCAATATTGGGGATTTCCTCCACACTCGGATTAGTATTTTTTATATTGTACGAAAATCCAGATTTAGATTTTAATTGCAGTTCAGGCAAAATTGTAGCTTTGAAAATGTTCGGGTACTTTTCTAGTGCATGAATTGCCATTTTGTTTGCGTCAACGGCACTACCATAGGCTCCTGCAAGTTCTTCATCAATATCAAGGCCAGTAACATTTAGAAATCTTGCATCCTTCATTCCGATATATTTTGCTTCAATATTCATTTTATTTAGGAAATTCCTATCATTTCTTGAAAGTGCACTTGCACCGTCATTTGCCGACAGGACAAGTGTGAATTTTGCTAAGTCGGCAACACCCCACGTCTCAGATTCTTTCAAACCATAGTCACCTTCTTCTTGAAGAGCATTCTCCGTAACAGTAATATCATTATAAGAATTTGTGTTGAGAGCAACAAGTACTGTGAGGGTCTTAGCTAGAGATGCCAGTGGTTTTACCGTGGTGTCATTTTTACCATAAATCTTCTTGTCTAAATCAACATCATAAACAGAAATCGCAGTCGCTAAAATATCAAGATTTTCAATTTCTCTTTTAGTCTCGTTTTCAACTTCAGTGACTTTTCTAATTTGTTCTAAGTGAACACGTTCTAGCTCATTACTCCTTTTCTTATTTTCATTCAAGAAAATGTATCCAAAAATTGCAACCATGACGAGCACAACTAAAAGACTGCTTTCGTATTTTGTAATTTGACTGTCCATTTAACTTATGAATCCAGCAATGATGCTTCTAGATTTTTTTGAGCTTCATTTAGGTTAGTGAAAGTGCTGTTGTATTCCGGCAATTCCTCGACTGCTGTAACGCCCACAAAAGAAAGCAATTCGAGAGTGGGTTTGTAGATGTATCTTCGGGAGTCATTTGAATCAGTAACCCGCTCTACGAGCCCACGTATCGAAAGTGCTCTTAAAGTAAAGCTGGAATTTACTCCTCGGATATAGTCAATTTCAGCTCTAGTTGCTCCGTTTTTGTAGAGAACTATTGATAATGTTTCCAGACTCGCCTTTGAAAGTTCTTTGTTAAGATCTTCTTTTTGTAAGTCTTCAATTAATTCTCCAAATTCCGGACTTGTACCCAGCGCAAACTCGTTCTTTAATTCCAAAAGAACAATTCCCGTATTGTTTAAATTTTCTTTTAGGTTAGCAAGTGCTTGTCTAGCCTCTTCTTCGCTTATTTTCAAAGTATCTGCAAGCTTTTTTAGCGATACTGGTTCACTTTTAAAAAAAAGTATTGCCTGGATTTTTTGTTCTAAGTTACTCATTCTAATTATTCATTGTGCTTTTCTCAATAATAATATCTTCAAAATTGTTTTCTTGTATTAAATTAAGTATTCCCGTCCTTGCCAACTCTAGTATCGCCAGAAAGCTGACAATTGCTGTTACTTTCTCTTCTTTGGTTACAGTGTGTCCAGTGAATTCTTTAAAACTCATGGAAAGCGTTTTTTGAACCCTCTCAGTTAACTTGTCGATCATCTCTTCGATACTAATTACTTTTTTTACCTCCACATTTGGTAAAATTACCTTTTTCGGTATTTTACCAATCAAATCTTGAGCAAAGGTCATCATGGACTCTTTTGTGATTCTTTCATCGGGCAAAAATATGACTACTTCACGCTTTCTCTCAAGAGGTTGAAAAATAACTTTCTTGCCGAAGTTTTCTTTAAGATGAATTCCCAGCCTAGAATAAAACTCGTATTGCTTGAGTCTGTCTTCTAGGTCGTGAATATCGTTTTCTTCTTCAATCGTGAGATTAAGATTAGGCAGAAGTGACTTGGATTTAATTAGAAGAAGTGTAGATGCTACTACGACGAAGCTAGCTATTTGTTCTGGTGGGAGCTTCTCCAAACTATTAACGTGCTTTAGATAATCATCCGTAACTTGAGACAAAGAAAGGTCATTTATAAAGAGTTTCCTGTCTTCGATAAGTGAAAGTAGCAACGCAAAAGGCCCTTCAAAAATAGGGGTTTTAACTGTAAAGTTGATTTCAGTTTCAGTTTCCATTTTTTTATGTTACCATTTCTGCATGGAAAATAAAAGAAAAACTAGCAACGTTAGGCTATCAAAAGATATTGTACCATTAGAATATAACCTAGAATTACGTCCCGACTTGGAGAATTTTACTTTTCAAGGTATAGAGACTATTACTCTTTCAGTACTAAAAAAGACGAAGAAATTAACGCTACATTCCAAGGACTTAGAAATAGAAACAGTAAGTCTGTTCAATAAAAAAGAAAAAATATTCGCTAACAAAATTTCATACGACACCAAAGCGGAAACCTCAACTTTTGAATTTAAAGAATTTGTCCTAGAAGGAAAAACCAAACTTACTTTAGTTTTCAAGGGGATATTAAACGACAAAATGAGAGGGTTTTACAAATCCACTTACCAGGTTGAAGGCACTGTAAATCATATAGCTACCACCCAATTCGAGGCTATTGATGCGCGTCGTGCTTTTCCGTGCTTCGACGAACCGGCACAAAAAGCAGTATTTCATGTATCCCTCATAGTTCCTAAAGGCAAAACTGCCATTTCAAATACCTTGCCAGTTTCAGTACTAGAGCACGAAGCAGGATTTGAAATTATTAAATTCTCTCCTACTCCGAAAATGTCTACTTATCTTCTTGCCTTCATTGTGGGAGATTTTGAATACTTAGAGAAGAAGTCAGATCGAGGTGTTTTGGTGCGAGTCTATACAACACTCGGCAAGAAACACCAAGCTCAGTTTTCGTTGGACGTTACTGTGCGAGTACTAGAATTTTATGAAAAGTATTTCGACATTCCCTATCCGCTTGATACTTTAGATATGATCGCAATCCCCGACTTTCAATCGCTTGCAATGGAGAACTGGGGAGCGATAACATTTCGTGAAGTAGGATTGCTCGTGGATGAGAAAAACACCTCCATTGGCTCCAAAGAGTTAATAGCGGAAGTTATAGCTCATGA
Organism: bacterium; assembly: GCA_030855725.1. GTDB lineage: Bacteria > Patescibacteriota > Minisyncoccia > Phycocordibacterales > UBA9973 > UBA9973. The sequence goes on from JALYQS010000006.1 coordinate 22,945, forward strand.
ACTTGCTCACCAATGGTTTGGTAACTTAGTAACTATGGAGTGGTGGACAGACCTATGGCTTAATGAAGGCTTTGCTTCCTATGTACCATATATAGTCATCGACAAACTATTTCCTGAATGGAATATTTGGGAGAGGTTTAATACCCAAACCCAAGGAGTTGCACTGCGGTTGGATTCCTTGGTACACACTCATCCAATCGAAGTTGAGGTACATCATCCAGATGAAATCGGAGAGATTTTTGACGAAGTATCCTATTCCAAAGGAGCTTCTGTTATTCGTATGCTTGCGGACTATTTAGGAAAAGATAAGTTCAGAGATGGACTCCGATATTACTTAAAAAAACATAGTTACAAAAACACAGAAACAGTGCATCTATGGCAAGCATTCGAAAAAGTATCCAAAAAGCCTGTTAGCAAAATGATGGAGGCATGGACTGGTATGCCGGGATACCCTGTAATAACAGTTTCAAACGGAATGGACGACCCCAAGTCTTCAGTGCAAACCTTAACTCTTACTCAAGAAAGATTTTTCTCAAGTCAAATATCTAAGGCAAAAATTAAAAATAAATCCCTCTGGCAAGTGCCCATACTCTATGGTAATGATGCCTCACAACAGAAAGCTTTTTTTTCTACCAAAGCTGTTTCTTTATCTGCTCCGGAGTCCTGGATAAAACTAAATCTAGGCGAAAGTGGATTTTATCGAACTGCTTATTCTAAAAGATTTCTGGAAAGACTTATAGACCCAGTTTCAAAAAAAGAACTCTCCCCGATGGATAGACTTGGGATCATAAGGGATTTGTTTGCTCTTTCCGAGGCCGGAGTGATTCCAACAACTGATGCCTTAGAATTTCTCCACGCCTACAAAAACGAGGATAACTACAATGTGTGGGTAGAGATCGCAAGCGGACTTTCTAAACTTTCACAAATTTTAGTAAAAACACCATCCAAAGAACAATTAGACAAACTAACTGCGGATTTATTCTTACCTATTTTAAAGAAGCTTAGCTGGGAAAAACAAGCTGGGGAAAGTAACACTAATTCCCTTCTTAGGTCCCTGGCAATAAGTAGACTGGGTAGAGCTGGGAATAAAGAGGTCGTTGCTAAGGCAAAACATTTATGTTTAGCAATTCAAAAAGGAGAACATATAAATCCAGATATTAAAGGAGCAATTTATGCTGTGGTAGCAAGTAATGGTGGTATCAAGGAGTATAAATCTTTCCTGGAGCATTATAAAAAAGAAGCACTTCACGAAGAAAAAAATAGATTGGGTAGTGCGCTCGGAGACTTTGCAGATTTAGAAATCTTAAAACAAACTTGTGATTTTGCAATGTCCGCGCACGTTCGTACTCAGGACACGATAAGTATAATTTCTTCCGTAGCGATGAATCCGTTAGGCAGAGACGTGTGGTGGTCCTTTGTTAAAAATAATTGGAAAGTACTAGTCTCTCGATATGGCGACGGTGGCCACTATCTGTCACGATTAATAAAAGCTATAGGTATGAGCGCAGAGGCGAAACATCTGAAAGAATTTGATAAGTTCTTCCAGACGCATGATGCCCCAGGCGCAATCCGATCCATAGAACAAGTAAAAGAGCGCCTCGAGTCCAATATCGCTTGGCTTAAGCGAGATGGGAAAAGCATTGACAAATTCTTAAAAAATTTGTAAAGTAAAAGTCGATTTTAACCTTGTTCGTTCACCTTTATAAAAAATAAAATTATGAAACTATTGATTCCTTTTGGACTTGCCTTCATCTTTTTTGTAATAGGTTGGGGTATTGATTACTTTCAAAAAAGAAAGGATCGCAAACGAACCATTGACTCCCAAATCAACAATGCCGCGGAAGAACTGCGGGCATGGGGTGGTGGGAAAAGACGTCGTGATGCAGAGGGTAGATGAAATCCTACGACGAAAATTTGAAAATGCCCCCGTCCTTCGGTGAGGCATTTTTTATTTATTCCCAACCTGAGTTCCTCTCAGCGTATCTTCAAACGTTTTTGCTTCACGGATAACTTCAGTAGTACCATCAGCTTTTATTAAAATTTCTGCCGGCAGGAGCCTGCCGTTGTAGTCATAGCTCATTACGAAGCAGTAGGCGCCAGTGTTTTTCATCACGATTAAATCCCCGACTTCGAGTTTAGGCAACATGAGTTCCTTGCCCCATAAGTCAGTCTGTTCGCATACCTGACCACAGACAAATGTTGGCGCTTTTTCTTGTTCCTCTTTGCAGTCAATCACAAATTCATGATATGCATCATAGAGTATTACTCTCGGAACCAAGTTCATGCTCAAGTTTGTGCCCCAGATTTCTTTGTAACTTTCTTTTTTCAATAAAACTTTTCCTATCAAATACCCTGCATCAGCTACCAAATATCTGCCAGGTTCGATAACTATTTTTGGTAATTCAATGCCGAATTCTGTACACTTGTTTTTTATCACGCGCACCATGCCCTCTACGGCTTTTTCTAAATCAAGCGGGTGTTCGTCGGGCTTATACGGAATGCCAAGCCCCCCGCCTAAGTCCACAAATTCAAAATCAATATCCAATTCCTTCTTTATCTCCCCTATTACATCAAAGAGTCTCTCAGTAATTTCTGCAAAATATTCGTGGTCCGTAACACAGCTACCTGCCATCATGTGGATGCCGAAACGCTCTATGCCGGCGTTTTTCGCCTGTTTGTAAGCTTCTACTGCTTGGCTTCTGTTTAGGCCGAATTTTGCTTCCGGTCCGCCGGTAATGTCGAAATGTCCTACATTACTTTTACCCATTCCTGGATTTATTCGAAAAGAGAGCACTTCAGGTTTACCAAAGGCTAAGACTTTAGGCAAGAGAGAAATGTCATCTAGATTAAAAAGTGCTTTAGAACTTAATCCCTCTTGTATATCTTCGCCAGTAAGGAAGTTGCCTGAGAAAATAATATCTTCTCCTTTGACGCCAAGACATGTGGCTAACTTTATTTCATTTTGACAAGATGCATCTACTCCTGCTCCTTCCTCTAAAAGAATTTTTATTAGTGATGGGTTGCTATTTGCTTTTACTGAATAGTAGATTTTAAAGTTGTCATATTTTGAACTGAATGCCTTTTCTAACCTGCGGTAATTCTCTCTGATGCGAGCCTCGTCGTAGACGAATACTGGTGTTCCATATTTCTCTGCAATAGAGCTTACTGATACATTATTTATTTTCATAGTAGTCAATATTAACACACGAAAGAATGTTTTCAAAAAAAAGCATCCAAGGTGAGTACAAACTAAAAAGCTTTACATCTGCTCTTTGCGTGGCTTTTATCTCAAGACTATTTTATTATTTGAACTTGTCTAATTTTTATATGAAGTCAGACTTGTTTTCCGTAAAATAACTTTGGACTTTTTTAATTGCTTTATCTTTTGTTGATCGCAGTTGGTTTGTTTTGATGGATTCGTAGTAATGATTTTCTATAAGATATTTTTGAATTTCTGTCTCGTTTAATTGCTTTAAATAAAATAATTCAAAAATGAGCTTTCCCATAGGGGCATTTGGGAAAATTTTTTCTAACAAGGCCGGATCTTGGATAATTGTTTGAATAAATATCTCCTCGGGGCTATCCTTTGGGTTTTCAGCACTTCGCTTTTCAAGCACCGCTCCCTCAGCAAAAGATGACACATTGGGAGTGGTCTTTCTTAGCTTAAGCATCTTTCTTTCAATATAAAGAAGAGTTGTGTTCCGTGCTATCTTTCCAATCCAGAATTTGATTGGAGAGTCACCTTTGAATTGACTCAACTTTTCAGCAACAATGATAAAGGTATCTTGAACAAGATCTTCAACATCCTGTCTGTTTTGTGTATAACTCTTTAGTAGTCCGTTGCAAATATTCCAGACCTCCTGTTTATACTTTTCAAAAATCTCTCTTTTAAAGATAACCGAGCCACTTTCTGGATTTTTTACAATACTTTGTGCGATTAAAAGGTCATCTTCTTTCCCCTTTACAAAAAGTGGTTTCTCCATGAACTTCATCTGATTATCCTTTGTAGTCGTTAATTTTGGCGGCCAAAATAAAATCGTTTTCGGAAAGCCCACCAATCGAGTGAGTGGAGAGTGTTACAATAACTTTATTGTAGTCATGCAGAAAGACGTCAGGATGGTGCCCCTCTTCTTCTGCGATGTCGGCAATTAGGTTTATGAAGTTCACTGCGCCGATGAAATCTTGGAATTTGTATTCTTTATTTATCTTCTTTGCGTCATCAGAAAGCGTCCAGCCATCTGTCTGTGCTAGGTAGTCCTTTGCTTCCGCTTCATTAAAAGGTTTTAACTTTTTATCCTCGCAGGGTATGCATTTTTTCTTTAGTAAATTTGTCATATTTTAATTATAACATTTAATGCTGATAACTTTTATCTGGAGCTAACCATCACTTTAAGACCAAGTAGTATTAGGACAAAACCAGTACATTTGTCCACCGCATGCTGTGCCTTTGAAAGTTTGGTTCTGAGTACTGTGTGAGAGAAAAGATATGAAACAATGATAAACCATATGAAAGTCATAAGCATCATTTCTAATCCATATAACAACTTTATATAAGAAGGTGTCATAGGATCAATGACTTGAGTAAATAGTGCCAAGAAAAATAAAGTGGCTTTAGGATTCAGAGCGTTCACTAGAAAACCATTCTTAATGGCACCGAGTACCGAAAGAGACTTTTTTGGTTTTTCAGAAGCCGTTTCTAAATTTTCTTGGGCTGGTTTAGATCGAATCATTTTATAACCTATATACAAAAGATATAAAGCGCCTAGCAATTTAATAGCATTAAACAACACTATGGACTTTGAGATAATTAATCCGATTCCTAGCAAAGAGTAAGAAACGTGGACACTTATACCAAGGGCCACGCCCAAAGCGGTGTAAATGCCTATCTTTCTGGAGTGCGACAAACTGTTTTTAGACACCACAACAAAATCGGGTCCAGGACTAATAAGAGCTAACAGATGGACTATTACTACTGTTAAAAATTGTGCAAGAAATAAATCCATAATTAATATTTATTATACTATTTATAATTACAACCATCCATCGACAGCAGCTTCGAGTTGATCTAGGCTCTCTAGGACGAAGAGGGTCTTGTGCATTTCGTGAGGGTTTTTTGGAGTATGACCAGCTACTAGCGGATCGTAGGGTAACTTTTGGACTCTACTCGACAATGCGTTCTTAAGTTCGTTGCCTGAAGACACGAGACCCGTTCCCAATGCTTTTAGTTTACCATTTTCCCTAATCAAACTAAATTCTAAAGCATACCACCAGTTATTTGTTATGAAATCTTTCATTTTTTTTGTTTTAGCCTGTGTTATTGCCATCCCAAACTTATGAACTATGCGTGAGTATTGCGGAATGGTAAAAAAAGGAACATGACCAAATACGTCATGGAAAATATCAGGAAGCGGAGTGAAGCCTAAGTTTTTACTTTCTCTAATGTAGTCTGTGACTCTGAACTTCTTTTCATTTAATGCTGTCACCCAAGCAACACCCTCTTCATATTGGATATTTGTCATCACTACTTCCCATCCGCCAAACTTTTTCAAGATTTTGTTTAACTTTTCAAAATCAGGCACATTTTTTGTATCCATTTTAAGTCTTTTCCATCCTTCCACTCTTATTTTTGAGGCCTTACCTTTTAGATTCTTCAGTTGCCTTTCACATAATCTTTTCCAAACCAAGTTCTCCTCATCAGTAAACTTTTTAAACGATATAACATTACCTTTTCTTTTGAACTTTAATTTTATTTGTTTTTTCATATTCATCTTGATTGATTAAAATTTATATTGTATGTAAAAGAAAAACCGCCCGATGGGCGGTTTTTGTAAGTTAAGAGTATAAATCAAAAATACAAAACTACCGTCCCATCGGGCGGAAATAATAAGTAATTGTATTATTGATAATAAATTTCATATTTAAACTCTACCAAATTATAGTAAAAATGCAACAAGTTAAACCGGCACATTCTCTATTTCTTGCTCCTGTCGTAGTCTTACAATGCGGTAAATACTGAACACTAGAACGAAGGCAGCTATCCACTGTGATAGAGCCAGTACTGTGCCATACAGCATCATGTCGATAAATATGGCTACGAATGGGAACGCAAGCTCTAGGATTGTAGAGACGTGCACCGGTGTTGTAGAAAGACCCTTGTAGTAAATAAGGAGGGCTACCATTCCTGTAGACACCGCAATTAAACTAAAGAGCCCAACTTGCGGTAAAGTCAGACTCATTACGGAGCCTGTTTGTTTGAAGAAAAACAAAACCGGAAGAGTCAAAACGGCTGTAAAAAGAAACCTATAAAATGTAGTAACATCCGAGCGGACCTTGCCCAAAAGCATCTTGGAGAATGTAGTGGATGTCCCCCACGCGAAGGCTGCTCCTAAGGCAAACATCGCAGCTATAATGGTTCCCCCGCCAGTACTTAAATTGATGTATCCATTTTTGAAAGTCACAAAGAAAGCAGCGACGACAGCCAACAGTGCCCAGATTATGTATTTCTTGTTAATTTTTTCTTTCAGGAATATTCTCGCAGAACCTATCGCAAATATGGGTTGAAGTTTCTGCAAAAGAAAGACCACTGAGAAGGAAATAAAATTAACCTTAAGGAGTGCAGTAGTGAACCACAGCGTTCCTAGAAGTCCGCTTAAAACAGAAACCAAAATCAATATCCACCACTCCCGCTTACCCAGCTTGGTATCGAAGAGATGTTTGAAAACAAAAGGCAGTAAAATTACTAAACCGAATAAATGCTCGAAAAATATTATCGTTATTGGTGGCAAGGTATACAAATAGCGACGAATCACACCGTCTACCGCCCAAAGCAGAGCTGCGATTATGATAAGTATCGGCCCGGTATATGATTTTTTTATCTCAGTTTTATTTTCTTGCATATTCTTAAATCTTCATTAATTTGGGCTATTAATCCCCTTTCGCTTTGGAAATCGTTGTACTTTCTAATGTATTCTTTTATCTCAATTACCGCCCTTTGACCATACGCATTACCATTATAACCTATCAAGTGAGCTTCGACTTTTGGTAATTTCTTGGCATCAAGAGGCCCTATGACAATCCCAGCTTTATAGAAGACCCCTGCGAGTAGAACTGTGCCAGCGTAAACGCCAAACTTCGGCTTCTTTTTCATATCAACAAATCCTCTCCTGTCTAAATTAATAGTTGGAAAGCCAATTTTCTTACCGTAATCGTCACCGCGAATTACCTTACCGGAAATTATGTATTCCATCGAATTATTTTACTAGCTTTATTCCTAGCTCTTTGAGTTGTTTTTCGGCCACTTCACTTGGCGAGTTCATCATTAGATCTTTTCCTTCGCCGGTCTTTGGGAAGGCAATTACTTCACGGATGTTGGGCTCGTTTTCCATAAGCATCATGAAACGATCAAAACCCCAAGCTATGCCACCATGTGGAGGACACCCGGAGCCGAGAGCTTGAAGCATGTGACTAAAGTTTTTTTCAATCCTCTCCTCAGAATAACCCATGATTTCAAAAACTTTCTTCAAAGCTTCTGGTTCATGGTTTCTAATACTACCCCCACCTATTTCATAGCCATTAAGGATTATGTCGTATTGAGTAGTTAAAATGTCCGCAAGATCTTTCTTGTTCATAAGCATATCCATGTGTTCATCTTGAGGTCTAGAAAAAGGGTTGTGAGTGAAAGTCCACTCGCCTTCTGCTTGAGGATTGTCTGATTTGTCAGTTCTTTCAAAGAAAGGAAAGTCTACTACCCAGCCAAATGCGAGGAGGTCTTTGTCTTCTTTGTCTTTCCTAAAGTCTGGTCGGTCGTTGCCATATTTCTCCATAGCTTCTTTGTATGTAATTCTGGGGAAAGGAATCTCTTGAATCTTTTTATGAGGATACAAATTTTGCACAATATTTATTATCAGCGCTTCATTCACTGCCATTACATCTTCTCTCTCGACGAAACTTATTTCCATATCAAGCTGAGTGAATTCTGGTTGTCGGTCTCCTCTAGTGTCTTCATCGCGCATACAGCGAGCCACTTGAAAATATCTTTCTGTGCCCGAAGCCATCAGGAGTTGCTTGTATTGCTGAGGTGACTGAGGCAGAGCATAGAAAGTGCCTTGCCAAATACGAGAAGGCACAATATAGTCTCGAGCTCCTTCTGGAGTAGACTTGGTTAAAATAGGAGTTTCAACTTCTATGAAATTTTCTTTATCCAGATAATCGCGCACGAATTTTATTACCTTATGTCTGTTACGGATATTTTTCTGCATTCTTGGGCGACGAAGGTCGAGATATCTGTAGGTAAGTCTATTTTCTTCACCAACTTCGTAACCTTCAGTGGTGACATCGAAGTTTGGGGTTTCAGCTTTGTTTAAAATTTCTATTCCTGTAACCTCAAGCTCTACGTCACCATTTACTACTCCGGCTTTAATATTTTTTTCCGGACGTTTATTTACTATGCCGGTAACTTTCAAAACCCATTCAGGGCGAATTTCTTTTGCTTTTTCTATGGCTTCTGCATGGTTTGGCAACGTCACACACTGCACGAGCCCCGACATGTCTCGCATGTCAAAAAACACCATTTTGCCTTGGTCGCGACGTACATCCACCCAGCCTGAAATACTAATTTCCTCTCCTACCTTGCTACTTAAATCTTTTATTAAAATTCTTGTCATCATAATTATCTTGGAGAAAACAAAAATCGCCTCTCCAAACTTATCTAGTTGATAAATTTGCAGGGGCGATTTTTCTTTGAAAAACCACGGTGCCACCCTACTTTTGCCTCTTTAAAATCCTAAAACCTTTAGCCTCCCCAGTTGTCAGCTGGATCATAGGTATATATTGATAATAACACAGTTAGGCCCATATGCAACATGGGTCTCTGCTGTCCTTAGTGAGCAACATTAATCTTTTCTGGAGGCACTTAGATTTACTAGATTGATTTAAGCAAAAAATTCTTCCAATTACTGAAAGCTATTTTTGTTATTTCTTCTTCTGAATATATTTTTTCTAATTCAGAAATCAAATTACCGTATTCACTCGTATCTTTTAGGTTAAGGACATATTCTGGCCATGACATACCATCGAAATCTGAGCCGAATCCTACGTGATCAATTCCACATACTGAAACAGCGTGTTGGATATGTGCAACCACGTCTTGCAAGCTTGCTTCCATCAAACTTTTATTTAGAAATTCCGGCACAAATGCAATACCCACAACACCTCCTCTGCCGGCAATCACCTTTAACTGACCATCTTCTAAATTTCGTCTATGGGGATTTAAGGTGAAAGTACAAGTATGAGAATTTATTATTGGACCTTTGAAAATTTGTAGTGCGTCATAAAATAATGTTTTATTCATATGGGCTGTATCTAAAATCATACCGAGTGTATCCATTTTTCTAAGAAGCTTCACACCTGCTTCTGTGATCCCGTGATCAGAATCAGTTCCTCCGCCGAACTGATTGTCCGTGTTCCATGTTACCCCTACCACACGTATGCCTTGTTTATATAATTGCTCTAAATTACTTAGTTCAACATCCACACCCATTGCATCTTCAAGCAACATAACTAACCCCAAGACATTATCAGTTTTTAAAACAAACTCTAAATCTATTTTAGATTTTATTACTTTTATTCTTCCTTCACTTCTTTTATCTAGAAAGTTATAGAAATCTAATTGCTTCTGAGTCTCTTCTTTTGCAAAATTTTGATCAGTATAAACACTCTCACCTTGAGTTTTATATGGAAAAGTAACCCCAAAAACTATCTTAACGTCTGAATTTATAAGTCTAATATAGTCCGATTGATTGAGCTTTGGGTTGTCTGATAACTTAGACTCACTGAACATACTTTTAGTCAAAAAATCTTTGTTTGTCATATGGATGGAGTTGAAAGCAATATCTTGGTGTCCGTCAATAATGTTGTACTTTTTCATACTTAATTCATAGTACTTGATATTGTAAAAAAATAAAGGGTGACGCTACATGCTGAGCGACACCCTTTATACGATGTGTAAACAAAATAAATCAAACCTTACACCTTAAACCACCAACGAACTTCTTCGAAACTCATACACATTAGTGCGTCCATAATGCCCCGGGGAACATACTTCCCATTTAATATGTCATATTGGGAATACCCTGTCCTTCTACCGAAACTTTCTTTGTAGCAAGCTTTTGCTTCGCTTTCTACTTGTCTTAGTCCTTTACTTTTGTTTATCAGCAATTGCCTTTGGAAAGTCCCATAAACTTTATTCAAATTACTTCTTTCTTCTTGAAGACAAATAATCCTTTGAACAGTATGGACCAGCTCCTCTTCTGCATTACAAGGCAGGAAACGAAAAAAAGCGCCAGGCAAGAAAATAAGCCTTAGATGTTTCGGTAGCCACTCAAACTTTCCACTTTCCAGCAGAACTTTGTACATGCGATCGAAGCAAGCTCTTAAGCCTGGATCCTTAGTATAATTTATCATGTCCATTCCGGACACTGCGAACACCTCGCTGATAAATTCTCCACCTTTTACAGCACCATTCTGGAGTTGCATCCAGTATGACCAGATACAGTCATAAAGAATTGACGCAACATTCATTGGGTAATGTCCTCCGACTTCAATAATTTTGTCGCTGACAATCATTTCATGATGTGCTTGCTTAAGCGTTAAAAGCTCCTCGACATGAGAGAACCTTCCCGGACAATTTGCCTCGATTAGTGTTCCGTCGAGATTGAGGTATCTATCGAAAATTCCTATTTTTTGAAAACCTTCGATAACTCTTTTCTCGTTTTCAATAAGGATTCCGAAGAAATCCTCTGCCCAGGGAATTCCTATAAAAAGCTCAGTGCTAAGCATGACGTTTTTTGCACCTAACGCTTGTACTTTTGATACATAATGAACATGTGCCAGGTTGTTGCACTGCACGTATCTTTTTGGGGATCCGAAACCGTTGTTTGCGAGAACCTCGGAGTTTAGTCGCAAATAAGGAGAAAGAACAGGACTGTTTTGTAGGGAACAGTGGTGCCACTCTCCATTTTCGAAGATTTTCTCCGGCCTATCGTGAGGATCACGATAGGATTGATTGCTGGTTTGGTCCGACAGGACCACTCCCATGTGGGGGTAAAAGTTATTGCTTTCCCACAATCTTCCGATATGGGGTGTTGCAAGAATTTTGTACCCCATTTGAGTTAACATGAGCACGTCCTGTGGGCGCAAATACTGGCTTTGACCCTGCCAAGGGTTTAGGTGATCTAGTCCGACCACGTGAAAGTTAAACTTTGAAAGTGAGAGATCGGGATTAGGGATACCCCACATTTTTTTGGTAATTTCTTCTACCATGGCGGATAAAATTTGATTTTTATTTTGTGTTTAGAAAGAACAAAAACCCTTTTTGGGGGCTAGTTTTTAATTTATTATTTAGTAAGACAAAACCTAAAAAAACCAAAAACCAAACCTCAAATTTTATCCCAATAATTAGCTCTCTTTGAACTATACTACTTAAAACGCATCCAGTCAATAAGTTAATACACACTTACCCCAATTTTTTCTCTCACCTCCTCTATTTTCTTTGAAGCTATGGCCTTTGCTTTCTCGCCACCAGCTTTTAAAATTGCAAGAGCCTTTGGGATATCTTTTTCAAATTCTTTTCTTCGCTCACGTAGGGGTGCAATAAATTTTTCTAAATCTTCAATTAAAGCTTCCTTCAAAATTTTATATTTACCTTTGTTTGCATCGTATAATTCGCCTAATTCAGCTTCAGAGCGAATTAACTTATGGATTGCATATACATTTGTCGGCGCATCGCCACTGGAGTCAGTCACTATGCCCATTACAGCTTTCTTTATTTCTTCGTATTCAGCAAAAAGTGGAATGGTGTTGCCGTAACTCTTAGACATTTTTCTGCCGTCCGTACCAGGCACTACTGCAACTTCTTTCATTATTTTATGTTCGGGTAATTTAAACGTCTCGCCAAAAGTATTGTTAAATTTCTCTGCGGTATCCCGTGCAATCTCGATATGTTGCTTCTGGTCTTGGCCTACAGGTACTATATCCGGACTATAGAGCAAAATGTCAGCCGCCATTAATAACGGATAATTAAAAAGTCCTACGTTCATATCTTTCCCATTGTCTCTTGCATCCTTGTAGGCAACTGCACGTTCTAAATATGCAACAGGGGTTATGGTATCAAAAATCCAACAAAGCTCGGTATGCTCTGAAACATCTGATTGTTTAAAAATTATGGACTTTTCGGGATTAAAACCTAAAGCTAGGTAATCAATAAGAACTGCCACGATATTCTCTCTCATGGCCTGAGCGTTTTTAAGTGAGGTCATAGCATGATAGTCCACAATCATAAAAAGCACATCAAACTGTTCTTGATGATCGATGAGTTGTTTCATCATACCGAAGTAATTTCCAATATGAGGCTTGCCTGAAGGCTGAATACCTGACAATAATACTTTTTGTGACATAAGAATATACTACCATATATAGCTTTTTTTTCTATCCACACCTTAATAACACATTTACAACGATTTGTAACTTTCGCATTTTTTTTGCTGTGCTAAAATGTCCCTATGTCACGAAACTTAAAAAACAACATTCGAGGTGGGGTGCGTATTCCACCACAGAGCATTGGCTCTGAGGAAGCGGTGCTCGGTTCTATCATGCTTCGGAAAGACGGTATGGCTGAAATTGAAGACGTGATAACTCCCGACTCTTTCTATGTAGAAAAGAATAAACTAATTTTTCAAGCGATGATGGATTTGTATCTGAAAAATGAACCTATCGACATGCTTTCACTATCTACCAAACTTACTGAACAGAAATTAATTGAAGCTGTCGGTGGAAATAAATACCTAGCTGAGATTGTGAACAGAGTTCCCTCTTCAACAAATGTGAAGCATTACGCAGAAATAATGCAGAAAAAGTTTGTACTAAGAAACCTGATTGATGCAGCGGATTTCGTGTCTGAACTCGCTTTCGACGAAGGAGACGACCATATGGATGACATTCTAGATTTGGCAGAAAAGAAAATGTTTGCTGTAGTATCCTCTCCAAAAAACCAAAAATATGTCAGTTTGAAAAGTGCACTTCCAGAGGCGTACGAGAGACTAGAAAAGCTTCATGAGACAAAAGGTATGCTTCGAGGTCTTGCTACTGGATTTAGAGACTTGGATAGCATGCTCTCGGGACTCCAGAAGTCTGACTTGATAATACTTGCAGCACGTCCAAGTATGGGTAAGACCACGCTAGCACTAGACATGGCGCGTATGGCAGCCACTACCCACGAAAAGTCTGTACTAATATTTTCTCTAGAAATGTCCTCTCAACAGCTGGTTGACCGAATGCTCTCCGCAGAGTCACGTGTGAACGCCTGGAACTTGCGTACAGGAAATCTCTCTTCTGATCGAGACTTCTCTCAACTTAGAGACTCATTAGACAAACTTTCTAAAGCAAAAATTTTCATCGATGACCAACCAGGAAACTCTATTGTTAAAATGAAGGCACTGTCTCGCCGAATCAAAGCAGAAAAAGGCCTCGACATGATTGTAGTGGACTATCTCCAGCTTATGACCACTTCTAAAAATCATGACTCCATGGTCAACCAAGTAACGGAGATTTCACGCTCTCTCAAGAGTCTTGCTAAAGAGCTCGATGTACCAGTACTCGCCCTTTCCCAGCTTTCTCGTGCGGTCGAAAGCCGTGGTGGCAAACCTCGCCTTTCTGACCTTCGTGATTCCGGTTCCATCGAGCAGGACGCTGATGTGGTTATGTTTATCCACCGTGAAGATAAAGGTAAAGACGAATCCGAAAAGACAAACATTGCAGAAATACTGATAGAAAAACACAGAAATGGTCCGACAGGTAAAGTAGACCTGTACTTTGACGAAAAAACTACTTCTTTCTTAAACCTAGAAAAAAGCAACCTAAGCGAATTTTCTCCACGCAAGGTGGCAGGAGAATTAGATGATTTTTAAATAAACTGATGAAATTAGAATGGACACGATAGATAAACTCACAGAAGTTTTTAAAGAGTTCCCGGGTATTGGTGAACGCCAAGCAAGGCGTTTTGTATATTTTCTAATGTCTAAAAATGGAGAATACTCTGGAAATTTAGTTAAACTGGTTCAAGAAATCAAAAAGGAGGTGTCTCAATGCAGGGAATGCTTTCGATTTTATATGTTAGTAAAAGGCAAAAATTCTATTTGTGAGATTTGTAGTAATCCAGCAACAGACTCTGAAACCCTAATGGTAATAGAAAAAGATTCTGATTTAGAAAGTGTGAAAAAAAGCAGAGTATATCAAGGTAAATATTTTGTATTAGGCGGACTTGTGCCAGTAGTAGAGAAAAATACTAAAGTTTATGTACGAGTAAATGAACTTACTGACAGAATTAGAAACTCAACCCAACTGCAAGAAATAATCTTGGCCTTCTCTCTTTCTCCTATTGGAGACCATACTGACTTTTATATCAGAAACCAAATTAAAGAAATAGCAGAAAGAAATAATATTAAGATTTCTTCCCTTGGACGAGGACTGTCCACCGGCACAGAACTTGAATACTCGGATAACGAAACCTTAAAAAACGCACTTAAAAACCGACAATAAAAAAAATCCCGACTTAACCGGGATTTTTTTACTTTATTTTATTGAAGTGATTTTAACTTTAAAGAAAGGCTGGCGATGGCCATTTTTCTTGAGGTATCTAGATTTTTGCTTATATCGCAAAACCATAACTTTCCTAGCACGGCCAATTTCAACGATTTCAGCATCAACTACTGCTCCCTTAATGTACGGAGCGCCTATTGTAGTGTTCTTGCCATCATCAACTAAAAGAACCTTGTCAAAGGACACTTTGTCCCCTTTCTTAAATTCCCCTTTCATTTTCTCGATAGAAACTACAGAGCCCGTTGAGACTTTGTATTGCTTACCACCTGTTTGTATGACGGCAAATTCCTCTGTTTTCATATTGCCCTATATTATACGAAGTTTTACAAAAAGGCAAGTTTTTTGGTATACTAGTCTTATGACTCAATCAAATATAATAGAAAGGTACTTCTTTTTTGGATTATTGCTTGCGACACTTTTATTCACCTTTTTTATTTTCAAGCCATTTTGGATAGTAATCGTTCTGTCTATTTCCTTTAGCATAGTGCTTTACCCACTGTATACATGGCTGGTTAATAAGTCTGCACCGAAATGGCTAGCTAGCTTAATCTCTGTTATTTTCTTTACCATTCTCCTATGCGGGCCTATCTTTGGTATTGGCGCGATTGTATTTAACCAAAGTCAGGAGCTGTATAACACCATCACCCTCGGAGGTAATGAGGTAGAAACATTTATAAACAAATTCGAGGTTACAGTAAATAGGATTCTCCCAGCGCACGTTAATTTTGATGCGAAAGAAAAAATTTCTGACATAGTACTTTTTCTATCCAATAACCTAGGTCAAATATTCAGCACAACCTTGTCGACTTTCTTTAATTTCACTTTAATGCTTCTAGCTATTTTTTATTTTCTCAAAGACGGAAGGGATTGGAAAAAATCTTTAGTGAAATTAAGTCCTTTAACTGATACAGATGACCATAAAATAGTTAATAGAATTACTAAAGCTGTAAATGGGGTTATCAAAGGCTATCTCCTGATTGCTCTCCTTCAAGGGATACTCATGTCAATCGGGCTCTGGATTTTCGGTATCGCAAACCCTGCACTTTGGGGAGTAGTTGCAGCCATAGGCTCACTTATACCAATGGTAGGAACTGCTTTCGTCTCGGCTCCAGCAATTATTTTTCTTTTTGCTACCGGAAGCACCACTTCGGCGATCGGTCTTCTGATATGGGCAATTGTAGTCGTAGGTACAGTGGATAATATCTTAAATCCCCATTTAA
This sequence comes from bacterium, assembly GCA_030855725.1. GTDB lineage: Bacteria > Patescibacteriota > Minisyncoccia > Phycocordibacterales > UBA9973 > UBA9973. The sequence goes on from JALYQS010000006.1 coordinate 38,817, forward strand.
TTGGAGGCAAAATAAACGTTCCGCCGTTAGTAATACTCTTTTCAGTACTTGGAGGAATATCTCTCTTAGGCCCAGTAGGCGTAATCGTAGGACCCCTCACCATAAGCTTTCTTTACACTCTTATCTCCATTTATAAAAATCAATTCAGCGAGCCAAAACCGGCTACAAACTAAATGCCAATAAAATTCTACAACACTTTAACTCGAGAAAAAGAAGAATTTTTCGCTATGGACCCCAACAAGGTCAAAATGTATTCCTGCGGACCGACAGTCTACAATTATCCCCATATCGGCAACTATCGCGCATACATATTCGCGGATATTTTGAAGCGAGTACTCGTCTACGAGGGGTACCATGTCAAGCACATCATGAACTTGACCGACATCGACGATAAAACGATTCGTGGCTCACAAAAAGACGGCAAAACTCTGAAAGAATTCACTGAGTTTTACACTCAAGAATTTTTAAAAGATATTAAGTCCCTCAACATTGTATTCCCTGCTACTTTTACTAAAGCTACCGACTACATCCCGCAGATGGTAGAAATTATAGAAAAACTCTTCCACAATGGACTTGCTTATAAAAGCGATGATGGTAGCTTTTATTTCGATATAAAAAAATTCGAAGGCTACGGCAAACTCTCCCGTTTAGTACTCGAAAATCAAAGAGAGAATGCACAAGGCAGAATTAAATCTGATGAATACGAGAAAGAAAATGCACAAGACTTTGCGCTCTGGAAAGCATGGGACGCAAAAGATGGAGAAGTTTTTTGGGATACGAAGCTGGGCAAAGGCCGACCTGGTTGGCATATAGAATGCTCTGCCATGTCTATGGCTAACTTAGGTGAACAGCTCGACATTCATACGGGTGGAGTAGACAACATATTCCCTCATCATGAGAATGAAATTGCCCAATCCGAAGGCTCGACTGGAGTTAAATTTGTGAACTACTGGCTACACAACGAATGGGTGCTTGTAGACCATAAAAAGATGGCCAAGTCTGAGCAGAACTTCTTTACCTTGGCGGATCTTAAAAGCAAAAATATTGACCCTATTGCTTACCGTTTTTGGCTTTTGATGGCAAACTACCGGACTCGCGTAAACTTCGTCTGGGAGGCACTAGAAGCCTCAGAAACTGCTCTAAAAAGGCTGTACCGGCTTTATGTAAAGCTTGCTTCTCACATAGGAGATGAAAAGGGTCAAATTGACCTTGTGTATCAAGAAAAATTCAGAGCCTTTATTGCTGACGACCTTGATACTCCTCGCGCATTATCGTTGCTTTGGGACTTAATCAAAGACGGTGAAGTATCGAACGCGGACAAGAAAGCTACAATCCTGGAATTTGATAAAGTCTTCGGACTCGACTTCGAGCACGCACAAGAAAAAATAGAAAAGTATACTGACATAGAACTACCGGACGAAGTAGTAGTACTCATGCTTCAAAGAGACGAGGCGCGTAAGAATAAAGATTTTGAATTGTCAGACAAACTAAGACAAGAAATAAATACTCTCGGCTATGATGTTAAGGATGAAGCCGACGGACAAAAAGCTTCTAAGATTTAGAACAACTTCACAATATCGTGATACGTCACAACTATCATCAGGATTATTAGAATTCCGAACCCTATGGTGTTCGCGGTGTTGGCTATCTCAGGACGAATACGTGAGCCTTTGATTTTCTCTATTAGAAGGAAAAGAAGCCTACCGCCGTCGAGTGCTGGGAATGGGATTAGATTTATTATTGCTAGGTTAACCGAGATGAGCGCAGCGAAGGAAAGAAGGTATGCGAAGCCGAATTTAGACGCGTCTCCAACAATGCCAACCATACCCACCGGTCCAGACACAGAGGCGAAACTGCCTTCTCCTCGAATACCGTCAGCAATTAGAGTGTACAGTCCCACCACGGTGCCTTTGGTCACCGTCCAGTCGAGTTTGAGACCTTCCCAAAGTGCAGGAAAAAAAGAAAGCTTGGCAATACCTATTTCATCCATGGCTATACCTATAGCGGGAGCACTGTCTTTATTTAATGCTGGAGTTAGCTTTACGAAAGTTGTCTCATTTTTGCGGATGTAGCCAACTTCGATTTCTTTATCAGCGTGACCAGTCACAAAACTTTTTATTGCCTCAGGAGTTAATGTCGTAGTGGTGTCTGCCCCGCTCGTAAGATACAAAATTTTGTCTCCTGTTTTTAGACCAGAAATTTCTGCCGGGGAGTCTTTAAGAACTGAAACCACAGTAAGGTGTGCGTCAGTAATTTTTATATTTTCTGAGGCACCTTGGGTAGAGGTGGGCATCCCAGACATAAAGCCAATAGAAAACAAAAGCCATGCCAACAAGAAATTCGCAAATATCCCAGCAAAAAGGACAATTGCTTGTTGCCATTTTGGTTTATTTACAAAACTTCTTCCTGCATCTGGGCCGTTAATATTTTCTTCATTCGGATCTTCTCCAAAGATCTTTACAAACCCTCCAATTGGTAGCCAGTTTAAGGTGTACTCTGTCTCCCCTTTTTTGAACAAAGTCATTGCCTTGGGCGGAAAGCCAAAGCCAAATTCATCTACTCGAATACCAAACCTTTTAGCTGTCCAAAAATGCCCTGCTTCATGCACCAAAACCAGCACTAGTAAAATTACAAAAAATATTAAGATATTCATATATTAATTCATTACTTCCTTTTCTTTCTTGTCGAAAATAGCTTCTAAATTATTATTAACTTCATCGATTATTATTTGGAGTTCTTTTTTTGCTTGAAACTTTTCATCTTCTGTGAGTTTGCTTTCTTTTTCGAGGGCTTGAACTTCGTCCCAGATTCTTTCTCTTTCTTTTCGAACTGTTATTCTAGAGTCTTCAAGTTTTTCTTTCAACAATTTTACTAACTTCTGCCTTGTTTCCCCTGTAAGTTGAGGGAAAATAACTCGAACTCCAGTATCACCAGAAGCAACAGAAAGCCCTAAGTCTGCAATCAAAATAACTTTCTCAATGTCTTTTATTTGAGATTTATCCCAAGGTGCAACCAAGAGAGTCTTCGGGTCTTCGATAGAAATAGAAGCCACGTTCTTAAGCGGTCCATAATTTCCATAGGATTCTACGGTGACACCGTCTAGTATCATCGGTGACGCACGGCCGATATTTAGCTGGCTATATTCCTTGCTCAAAAATTCCTCTGCTTTCTTTAGGTCTCCTTTAAATGTTGAAAAATTATAATTCATATAGGGGTATTATAGCATTTTTTCCGGTATCGATAAAGCTACCGATTCCATTAGACTTTTGGCCGAAGAGCCGGGTTGGCGAAGGTATTTGCGAACTTTAAATATTTGTTCGAAAGTATTAGTGTTTTTGTCAAAGACGGTCTTTGAAATGTAACTTTTATGCAGTACTTGTTCTAAACCATCCAAAAATCTAAGTGCTTTTGTTCTAGGTGAATCTGTCTCACTTTCTTCGTCGTCTTCCGTGCCTTTCAATAAATCTTTAAGATAATCTATCCTTTGGCCTAACGGCATCTGTATAAATAATTGGGCTTCTTTCACGTCTAGATTAGTACCAGAATTATTTTTAATTACGTAAAACCTAGAAAGAAGAGTTGGCAAGAATATCTGAGTGCTCGGTGCCACAATAAAAAAATGAGTATTTTCAATCGGTTCTTCAAACACTTTCAAAAGCGAATTCTGCGCTTCGAGCAAGAAACTATTAGCAGATATAATGAAAACTTTTTTACTAGCAATATCATTTGAAAAGCTCATTTCACTTGTCAGTGACTTCAAAGTTCGAGCATCGTCTATTTTAAAAGAATCCAGATCAATCTGAAGAAAGTCGGGATTAGCCTTTGTTTCTATGTTGAGTTCTTTAAGTAATGAAAAAATCTCTGGAATTACTTCTTCTTTATTGCCTTCAATAAGATAAGCGTGATGCAGATTATTTTTATTGATATGTTTTAGCATGGTGCTATCAGGTGTCACGAACCAAAGAACCCTTTTATTTTTTACTCAAAACTGCTTTTTTATAGACATCTAGGTGTTCTAGTGCAACCCCTGTGCCTTTAGCGACACAAAAGAGCGCATCATCAGCAAGTACCGCTTTGACACCTGTTTTACGGTAGACTAAATCTGGAAAATTACGAAGCATCGAAGACCCACCGGTCATGATTATGCCGTGGTCTATAATATCAGACGCGAGTTCAGGAGGAGTTTCAGCAAGCACGTCTTTGATGGCTTTTATTATTTGTTTAAGTTCTGGATCAATCGCTTTGACTATTTCGTTCGTGCCGACCTGAGCAGAGCGAGGCAAACCTTGAATAAAGTCACGTCCCTTGATAGTCACCCGCAACTCTTCTTCAAGTGGTACTGCAGCGCCTATTTTTATTTTCACCTCTTCAGCGGTTTTGTCGCCGATAGCGAGGTTAAAAGTTTTCTTAATATAATCCGCAATAGCTTGGTCGATTTTTGTTCCAGCGAACTTTACTGAAGTTGAAGCGACAATTCCACCAAGCGAAATGACCGCCACATCAGTGGTGCCTCCGCCGATGTCTACTACCATATATCCTTTGGATTCATATATCGGAATTCCTGCACCAATAGCTGCGAGAATAGGCTCTTTTACCACATATGCGTTCTTAGCTCCGGCTTTGATTGCAGCTTCGACCACTGCTCTTCGCTGAGTCGAGGTAACCCCTGCCGGCACAGAGACCATTACATCTGGTTTAAAAAGATTATATTTGCCCAATGCCTTATTTATAAAATATCGGAGCATGGCTTCGGTGACGCGGTAGTCAGCAATCACCCCATCTTTCATTGGAGAATATGTGATAATGGATTCCGGGGTTTTGCCGATCATTTCTTTGGCCTCAAAGCCAATTGCCACTATTTTATTATCCTGCTCAGAAACTGCTACCACCGAAGGCTCGTTTAAAACAATACCTTTCCCAGGCAAAAAGACCAAAGTGTTGGCTGTTCCTAAATCTATGCCTAATTTCCTTGAAAAAATACCCATAAGGACAATATATCACAGTATATGTTAATATTAAAATATGAAGATCTTGACCGTTATTCCTCTCCAAAAAAGCGCCTTCAAGGAAGAATTGACCTACTTTTCAGCTCAAGACGCACCTCTCGGTTCTATTGTAAGCATTCCACTTCGGAACAAAAAAGTACTTGGTCTTGTCATTTCAGCTGAAAACGCAAATGAGTCCAAATCTGAAATAAAAAATATGGATTTTAACTTAAGAAAAATACTTGAGGTAAAAGAAGCTTCAATTTTTACGGAAAGCTATTTGGAGGCTATTCTTACTACAAGTCAGTACTTTGTAACCACCAAGAGTGCAACCATGGCTTATCTTTTGCCCAACATTTTAAGAGAAAAATATGATGAGATACTAGCTTCATACATGACTTATCACAAAACAAAAACTAGCGCGACAATATTAAGTGAACCTACAAATCAAGAAAATAATATCCGAACTGAAAAGCTTTTGTTCCAAGCGTCTTTTGACGATCGCATTTCACATTATAAAACATTTGTGCGCGAATCTTTTGCTAATAAAAAATCAGTTTTTATTGTACTGCCAACAGAACACGATATAAAATATTTTGAGGAAAACTTAAAAAAAGGAATCGAGGACTTTGTAATCACTCTAACCAGTAGTATTAGTCATAAAAAAATTCTAAGTAAGATTAAAAACATCGTCTCCAACGAGCACCCGATTCTTATTATAGGAACAGCTCCGTTTCTTTCTGTTCCTCGAGAGGACCTGCAAACCATAATTTTAGAACATGAAAGCAGTAGTAGCTACAAAACCATGAACAGGCCGTATCTGGATTTGCGTACTTTTGTAGAGATCTACGCTTCAAAATCTGGTATTAAGCTCATATTAGCCGACAGATTATTACGTTTTGAAACTATCGGTAGAAAGGAAATAGATAACTTAACCGAACTTCGCTCCATGTCTTTCAGAACGAACTTTGAAGGAGAAATAGACATACTTTCAAAAAATAAGAAAAACTTTTTAGGCGAAGAAAAATTCAAAGTAATAAACGATCAGAATATCGACGAAATCGAACAAATAGTCTCAAAAAACAAAAAAGTGTTCGTTTTTTCTCTACGTAAAGGATTGGCTACATTCACCATATGCCGTAATTGTGGGACAGAAATAACTTGCGACGTTTGTGTAGCCCCGCTAGTACTTTATATCTCCAAAGATGGGAGCAGAAAAATGTTTGTATGCAATAAATGCAAAATTCAAAAATCGGCTGAGATGGTCTGTAGCCATTGTGGTGGTTGGGACCTGGTGCCACTTGGAGTTGGCACAGACACCGTGTATCAAGAATTAAAAAATAAATTACCAAAAACAAAGATTTTCCAACTTGATAAAAAAGCCGCAAGTGGTGAGGCCGAGGCCGAAAAAATAATTAGTGAATTTGAGAACACTCCGGGATCTGTCCTTGTTGGCACTGAAATGGCTTTCTTTTACCTGAAAGAGAAAGTTGCACTTTCAATGATAGCTTCTTTTGATTCGCTCTGGAGCATCCCAAACTACAAAATGAGCGAGAAAATTCTTCATATTATTCTTAATATGATGGAAAAAACTGAAAGTAAATTGATTATTGAAACAAAAAACACAGATGATCAAGTACTCCATTCAATAAAAGCCGGCAACCTAAATTCCTTTATTCGAGAAGAGCTTTTAGACAGAAAAAATCTAGGCTATCCACCGTATGAAAGATTTATTAAAGTTAGTGTTTTACTAGACAAACAAGAAACCACAGACACAAGGAATGCATTCAAGGAAGTTTTCAAGGATTATAATCCTACAATATTTGGGGGGTTTGTCGAAAAACTTAGTGGCAAATACACAACTCATATGCTTATAAAAATAAAACCCGAGGACTGGTCAGTGCCAGAAATTAAAGGTGGAGGCAAAATAAAAGAAGACCTCTCAAGAAAGCTCCTTGCCATGCCGAATAACTTTTCAATACATGTTGATCCGGAAGATCTATTATAAATCTATGATTTATCGCTAGTAACTTTTTCTACTTCCTTTCTTCTTCTTAAAAATTTATTTATTTTATGTTTCATCTTCACTGATTGAACAGAACCATAAATAAATATAAACACGCCAAAGAGAGCCACAACAATACCTAAGTATTGGAGTCTTTCGTTGTTTGGAGACAGATGAAAAAGCGTTACACCCACCACTACAACTGTAAGGCATGTGCGAATATAAGCCAGAAATGTTCCTTCGTTAGTTAGAATGGTTCTTTCAATTGCCAAGTAATCTCGCAAAATTAATTCCTTGGCTATGAATTCTTTATACAATTTTGGATCAAGTTCTTCATTTTTCTTGAAAGCTTTTTTGTAAAAACTGAGCATAATTTAGTTTCGTATATATTAAACTTAATGTTAAATTAACCTACAATCACTGTAAACTCCCCTCTTACTTTGTCTTTATTCTCTTCAAAATATTTTAAAACTTCCTGCGGTCTATCAGTAACGAATTCTTCATAAATCTTTGTAAGTTCCCGTGCCACACACACTTTTTTATGTGGGCAAAATTTTACCAGAGCTTCCAGTGTTTTCATAATTCGATGCGGAGATTCATAGAATACCATCGTACGCTTTGATTCGGCAATTTCTTTAAATAAAGTTTCCCTGCCTTTTTTATGGGGCAAAAACCCAAGGAAAGTAAATTCATGTGTAGGTAAACCAGAGGCAGATAATGCAGTGACTAAGGCCGAAGCACCAGGAATGGGAATTACTTTTACTTTATCACCAAAATGTAATTTCACTTGCGATACTAGCATTGCACCTGGGTCCGATATACCCGGTGTGCCCGCGTCTGAAACTAAAGCTAGGTCTTTGCCTTCTTCTAAAAGTTCGAAAATTTTGTCCGTCTTAGAGAGCTTACTCTGTGCATGGTAACTCATGGTAGGCTTCTCTATGTCGTATTTATTTAAAATCTTTTTTGTCTCTCGAGTATCTTCACACAAAATTAGATCCACCCTTTTTAATGTTTCTAACGCTCGGAGAGTTATATCCCCCATATTGCCAATGGGGGTGGCTACTATATACAAATTAGGCATTATTTTCTTTGTAGGGCTTAAGACTTGCAAGTACCACAATCCCAGCCGTCACAATCAAAATATTTTTGATCATGTACTGACCTTCGAGAGTTGGCACCAGGAATCCATCCCACGCGAATTGCGGGAGCAAAAATAAAGGCATAATCGTTGTTATCAAATGCAAAAACAAGGACAGCAGTGCAAGACGCTCAAGACGAGGAATAATGAATAAGATTCCTATTACCATTTCTAGAGCTCCGAAAGCTATCAAGAAAGTGTCGGGTGCAATAAACGGCATAGTTTTATCTAAAAGTGCAACTACAAGTGCACTAGCTGGACTTGTCTCAAGAACTTTCAGAATACCAAACCAAAAGTAAACTAAAAAAATTGCAAACCTCGCCAAGGGTGCTGCAATTCGCCTAGCGAAACTAATAGCTTTATAATCGAAGCCTAACATCTTTTCATTAAAGTTTTGCATGTAAAGATTATAGCACTTTTATTTCCTATATTTCTTGCTCCTCCACTTGTCTGCTATTTTGATGCGGGTGATGGAGCGTTCAAGTTCGGACTCAAAGTGTTCAAAGTCTACAACTTCGTTGTTTTCCATTTGTTTCTTAAGTTCATCAGCCCGAGATTTTGCTTTCTCTATGGCTTCATCTGTGAGTTCATATACATGCTCGGCAAAGTCGGCTAGGATTACGACAGTAGTCACACCCTCGTTTTTGTTCACTTCAACAAAACCTCCAACGACGGCTATTGGCATATCTTCTCCATTTATCTTGGCAACTATGTCACCTGACTTTAAGCCTGCTACCAGCGGTACATGATCCGGGAAGATACCTATCTCGCCTTCGGTAGTAGACACCGTTACCGAATCCACCATCCCTTCAAAGATAAGCCTTTCTGGAGTGACTATTTTTAGTTTTAATTGCTTGATTGACATTTATTAGATTTTATATTATAAATGATGCATTCATTTCACCAATTTTGTTCTTGCTTATGAAAAACTTCTGGAAGTTTTTAGATCACAACTGGCACTGGCTTTTCTCTCTCGCTTTAGGGATATACCTTGCCTTTAATTACTATACTCGATAACCTTAGCCTCCTGTCGCACCCCACGACCAGGAGGCTTAAAATTTACATCGCTCCTCTTAAATAAAACTCATTCTCTGGCTTGTCGTCGTGAACTCCGGCCAAAATTTCTTTAAAGGATCGAATCGTGTCCGCAAGCGAAACATACGCTCCAGGCTTACCTGTAAATTGTTCTGCAACGAAGAATGGCTGGGAAAGGAATTTCTGAATCTTACGAGCTCGGGACACTAGCTCTTTGTCTGCTTCAGAAAGTTCTTCCATACCGAGGATGGCGATGATGTCTTGGAGGTCCTTGTAACGCTGGAGGATTCTTTGAACTTCACGCGCAACTTCATAGTGTTCTACTCCAACAATGTTTGGGTCAAGGATTGTAGAAGATGAGTCAAGCGGGTCCACTGCAGGGTAAATTCCAAGTTCAGAGAGCGATCGGTTCAAAACCACCGTAGAGTCAAGGTGAGAGAATGTCGTCGCTGGAGCAGGGTCAGTAAGGTCGTCAGCTGGCACGTACACCGCCTGCACTGACGTAACAGAGCCTTTGTCGGTAGAAGTAATTCTTTCTTGTAAATTTCCCATTTCTGTCGCAAGTGTCGGCTGATAACCTACCGCGGAAGGAATACGCCCCAAGAGCGCAGATACCTCAGATCCAGCCTGCGTGAAGCGAAAGATGTTGTCAATAAAGAAAAGCACGTCCTTGCCTTCCACATCGCGGAAATGTTCCGCCATAGTAAGTCCAGAAAGTGCCACGCGCATACGAGCTCCTGGCGGTTCGTTCATTTGACCGAAGACCATTGCCACTTTGTCGAGAACTTTAGAATCTTTCATTTCATGATAAAGGTCATTACCCTCGCGAGTACGCTCTCCGACTCCGGCGAAGACTGAGTATCCTCCGTGGTTGGATGCGATATTGTGAATGAGCTCCTGGATGACCACGGTCTTTCCAACTCCCGCACCTCCGAAGAGTCCAACTTTACCTCCCTTTAATACAGGACAAATAAGATCAATAACTTTAATACCAGTTTCGAGAATTTCAACTTTAGTAGCTTGGGATACATATGAAGGAGCCTTGCGGTGAATTGGAGAAGATTTCTGAGTGTTTACTCCCCCGGCATCATCGATAGCCTCGCCCAAGACATTAAAGATTCGCCCGAGGGTACCCTTGCCTACTGGAACAGAAATAGGAGCTCCAGTGTTGGTTACATCCATACCCCTTGAAAGTCCGTCGGTAGTATCCATAGCCACTGTTCGCACAAGTCCGCCTCCAATGTGCTGTTCTACCTCAAGGGTGAGAACTTTATCACCATTTTGTACTGTGAGCGCATTGTAAACTTCTGGCATGTCGCCCTCGAATTCTACGTCAACGACCGGCCCGATTATTCTTTTTATTTTTCCTATTTTGTTCATATATTTATAATTTATTAATAATTTAAAATTTAGCTTACACTTGCCATGCCAGCGCTGATCTCACTTATTTCTCTGGTAATGTTCGCCTGCCTAGCTTTGTTGAATATGAGAGTTAAGTCGTCAATCATTTCTCCAGCGGCATCACCGGCATTTTTCATGGAAAGCATTCGTGAGGATTGTTCGGAAGCGTTCGACTCGAGGACCATCTGATATATCTGCATCTTTACCAACTTCTCTGCGAGTGACTTTATTAATTTATTGGTATCCCCTTCGAATAAATACTCTCCCTGACTAGTTTCTTTTTTTAATTCTTCTTTTTCATTATTTAAATTATCTATCACCTCTTTAAGCTCATTCTTTGTTATTGGCAGAAGTTTCCGGATGTGCGGTTTCTGGGTGAGTGCAGAGATAAAGTCAGTGTAAGCAACATAAACATTTTTATAATACCCCACCTCGTACTCACTCGTAAGTAAGTGAGAGATGGCTGTGATATCAGAAAGAGCTATATTGTCTGGGAATTCAGCAAAAGATGCAGTGACGTTCTGCCCGATTCGGCGCATCGCTGCGTCGCCTTTTTTACCGATAGTGATAAAATCAACCTCTTGATTTTGTTCAAGTGTAACAGATTTGATCATGGCAACAGTCTTTTTTATAACTTGAGAATTATATGCACCGCAGAGTCCGCGGTTGGAAGTAATTAAAACAATCAGAGTCTTGCCTTCTTTTTTTTCAACAAAAAATGGGTGAGTGATTTCATCAATCTTACCAGAAAGAGAAGTTAAAAGTTCCCAAGAATAACTGGCATAAAGCCTGGAAGCCAGAGTTTTGGAAACCGCGCGCTTCATCTTCGAAGCAGCCACCAGCTCCATGGCTTTGGTTATCTTCTTAGTGTTCTTCACACTTTTTATTCTTCTTTTAATTTCTTTTGTTCCTGGCATATATTTACATTTTTCTACCAATACAATATAAAGCTTTTTTGTCGATGGTATCAACACCTTCTCCTGTTCCTCCCCAAGCCCGTGAATCGTAGTAACCAATATATTTCCCTAGAAGGTCATGAACAGTAATACCTCCATCCGACGGCCTCTGATCAATTACTCTTACTGCTTTACCTTGGTACAAGCATATTAATCTACCGTATACTAATAAACTATAAAAATAATACCCTATGACTATAACAATTAAAACCATAATAATTTTATACTTCGTTTTCATTTTCTATCCATTGAACGACATTTTGAAATCCTCAATTGCTTTCTTTAATTCTTCCTCTCCTGCATCAGACCACATTTTCTTTTCGATCACTTCCTTGAGGAAGGTCTTTGCATTATTGTCCGCGTATTCGATGAATCCGGTTTCAAAAGCCTTGATTTGATCTACTGGTACGTCATCCATATGGCCTTTCACAAGTGCGTATAGCCCCACCACTTGGTGTTCGGTAAGCACTGGCGCGTATTGAGGCTGTTTGAGAAGTTCTACCGCTCTTTTGCCGCGTTCTAGCTGGCGCTTGGTTGCGTCATCGAGGTCAGAGCCGAATTGAGCGAAAGCTTCAAGCTCTCGGAACTGAGCAAGGTCGAGTTTCAAAGTTCCTGAAACTTTTTTCATCGCTTTGATTTGAGCAGAAGAACCCACGCGAGACACTGAGAACCCTACGTTTACCGCAGGGCGTATTCCTTTATAAAAAAGATCTGTTTCAAGGAAAATCTGTCCGTCAGTAATAGAAATAACGTTGGTAGGAATATAAGCAGAAAGGTCGCCTGCTTGAGTTTCAATGATAGGAAGCGCTGTGATAGAGCCACCACCATAGTCTTGGTTTCTTCGGCAAGCACGCTCAAGAAGTCTGGAATGTAAATAAAACACGTCTCCAGGGTAAGCTTCACGGCCTGGTGGGCGACGAAGGAGTAGCGAGATCTCTCGATATGCTACCGCATGCTTGGAAAGATCATCATAAATTATTAAAACGTCCTTGCCTTGATCCATAAAATACTCCGCAATAGAAACTCCGGCATACGGAGCGATGTATGAAAGTGCAGCAGGCTCGGAAGACCCTGCAGACACAATGACGGTGTACGCCATTGCGCCGCCTTCTTCAAGGCGAGTTTGGAGCTTGCGAAGCTTAGAATCTTTTTGTCCAATAGAAACGTAAACACAGATCATATTCTGACCTTTTTGATTTAAAATGGTGTCGATGGCTATAGCTGTCTTGCCAGTCTGTCTGTCACCGATGATGAGCTCGCGCTGACCACGGCCAATTGGAATAAGTGCATCGATTGCCTTGATACCTGTCTGCACTGGCTGGTCGACTCCTTGACGAGTTACCACACCTGGAGCAACTTTTTCTACAGGGTATGACTTCCCTGTTTTGATTTCGCCTTTACCATCGATAGGCTGACCTAGAGCATTGAGCACCCGACCGATCTGAGCATCACCAACTGGAACCTCGAGAATTCTACCTGTCGCTTGTACTTCATCACCTTCCACTATCTTGGAGAAATCACCTAAGATAATTATTCCGACAGTATCCTCCTCAAGGTTTAAAACCACACCTGTCTCCCCACCAGAGAAGCCCACCATTTCAGAAGACTTAACGTCAGATAGGCCAGAGACTTTCGCAATACCGTCAAATACTTCTATCACCCGACCCACTTTTAAAGATCCTTCTTCTAGTTTGAAGGCCTCTATTTCTTTTCTTAAACTATCTACTATGTGGTTTGACATGTTTTATTCTTTATTTACCTTGTATTAAAAATTTTTCTAATTTTTGAAGTCTCGCCCAGTAAGTGTTATCAAGAACTTCATTTTCTACTTCGACCCTCATCCCTCCTAACAATTCCTCCTTTTCAAAAAATTCACTAACTACTTTTTCTGCTTTATACTTTTCTTTTATTCTGGCTTCAATCTTACTTCTTTCTTCTTGGGTAATCTTCTTTGCTGTAGTTACTTTCATTCTGACCGTATTTGTTTTTTTGTCTACTATGCCCTGTAAGGCAACTAAGATTTCCTTTGATTTGCCGAGCAGTCTTTTGTTTTTGAGTATTTTTCCTGCGCGTTTCAAGACGAGCTCAAGCTCCGCCCCGGATTTGCCGTGGGTTGCTTCATGCACTGCTTCTGCAAAATTTTTAGGGGAAATTTTTGACATTTTACTACTTACTTTTCTCTTGCAAAACCTTCTCAGTTGCCTGGATGACTAAGCTCGCGACTTCATTCCTTGCATCGCTTATCATTTTTGCTTTATCAGCTTCTAGTATCTTCTTGCCGTTTTCAATAATTACTGCTACTTCGGTTTTCGCCATTTCGAGCATTTCATTTTTCTTGTCTGTCGCCTCTTTTTTACTGCTCTCAAACAGGGCCTGTGCTTCGCTCTTGGCCTGGCGGATAACCTTGTCGTATTCTTCCTTGGTAGCCTTCAATGTCTCTTTGTTTGTCTTGGCATCCATGAGCCCGGTGGTTATCTCATCCGTTCGCTCTTGGATTAACTTTTTGAGTGGCTTCGCGGCGAGCAAGTAGAGCGCCAAGAACACCAAGCCGAAGTTGAGCGTCTGCGCAAGCATCAGCTTCCAGTCTATGTGAAATGTTGAAATAAATTCGTCCATAATAATTTAAACTTTCGATTTACTTGATAGAGAATGCGATAACCAAACCATAAATTGCCACCGCTTCTGCGAACGCAGCAACGATAAGCATAGGAACAAGGATCTTGCCTGCTGCTTCTGGATTACGTCCAATAGCTTCCATAGCCTTACTACCAATGAGACCAATACCAACACCCGCACCAATAGCTGAAAGGCCTATCGCTAGAGCTTTTGCTAAAGGGGCTAAATTCACAACTCCACTTATTACTTCGTTTTCCATAACTTTATTTTTGCCAAAGCAAGGCTTTGGCGGATTAAACTTTTAAAAATTTCGACAAACTAATAAATAAATTAAACCTGGACTAATTCTTTTTCATTGGTATGCTCGTGCTGGTGTTCATGTTCTTCATGCTCCGAATGATCCTGCGCTGCGATAGTGAAGTATACACTAGCGAGCAACGAGAATATCAGCGCCTGAATAAGTCCGATGAACACTTCCAGGAACAAGAACGGGCCAGGCAAGATATACACCATTATCGCCGCCATCGAGGCGAGCAAAACTTCTCCTGCGAATACATTTCCGAAAAGTCGGAATGAAAGCGAGGCAATCTTTGCAAATTCTCCTAGAAACTCTAGGGCTCCGACAAAGAACGATATGGGCGACACAATAAGAACTGACTTATCCTTTCTAAACTTGGTGAAAATCTGCCCAAGCGCTATTAGATTAACATATTTGTTGATTAATTTCCAGAAGCCTACCACCATCACCCCAAAGAAGTTCGAAGCCAGCACTATCATAAAAGAAAGGGCTAAAGTAGTGTTGATGTCTGCTGTCCCCGCCCGCAAAAGCGGCACGAATACTTTGTGCCCTTCATGAAATCCATAAAAGCCCATAGCGGAGACGAACGGCAGAAGGCCTATCCAATTGTTCACTAATATGAAAATGAAAAGCGAAAATACTATCGGGAAAATGCGCTCGGTTATCTTCCTATCGTTCGTGACCTGGTCCACCAAAGACATTGCTCCGCCGATCATTATTTCGAAGACATGCTGGAGTTTGCCTGGAACTTTTTTAAGATTAAGCTTTATTGCTAGTGCAAAGAAGAAAATAACTAAAACTGCAAGCCAAGAAGTAATGAGCGAATTCGTGATCTGGAAATTCCCGACAGTATAAATAGGCTCAGCAAAGATGGTAATCTCGTGGCTTACTTCTTCGTGCGCCACTTCCGTGATATCTTCTGTTGTGTGTTCTAAATTATTTGTGGCCATTCTGGTTGTCTATTTTATCTAAAGTATTTTTGTATTCTTTCAATTCTCTATATATTCCAAAACAAGTTATTAAAAATCCGATTATCACTGCGATGAAAAACAAAACCTGGCTTCCTAATGATGCGCTGGCGTATTTGCCGAGTAGAACTGCAATTACCAAAGGTACGATGATCCAAGAAGTCACCTTGGCATAAAAAATCATGACAGGTCGGAGCCATGCGTTATCACTACTCTTTTCTTGTTTTTCCTGTTCTATCACAAAAACAAAAGCCAGTTTAAGGCTTTATGTGCATAGTATAAAGGAAAAGGATGTTGGATGCAAATACTCTTAATATCCCAGCAATCCAGCCAAAATTCCTATGCTTATACCCAAAACTGCTCCCCACAGAACTTCTCGGATAGTGTGCCCGGCTAGATCGAGTATGTAGCCGTCTTTGACCTCGCTTACGAGTGCAGTATCTTTCATGTAGTATTGCTCGAGCATCTCTTCCCTTTTCCTGTCGACAACCATGTCGTACATGACAAGCAGGCTGACGGTAAGCGCAAAAGTAAAAACCGGAGTTAGTCCATAATTAAAAAGTACGAGCACTAAGCTCGAAGTCAGAACAGCGGTATGTGTGCTCGGTGTGCCTCCCGCCCAGACATATACCCAAAACGCACCTTTGATATTGGTAGGTACATTTTTCTTATATACTCTAACCCAAAATTTAATGGTCTGACTGATGAGCCAAACTATTAGAGGAAAAAACAAATAAAAATAATTCATGTGAGCGTGGATGGAATCGGACCATCGACCTCTGTCTTATCAGGACAGCGTTCTACCACTGAACTACACGCTCAAACTTGTATTAAAAGAAATACACAGAACCAAAGTTCTGCATAAAAAATATAACAAATATAGTAACTTTAGGCAAATAAAAACAGGGAACTTAATGTTCCCTGTACACACCTAAAATAACCTTCCCAAGGATTAAGACATTAAAGCCCAAAGTCAGTTCTCCCGCTTATATAGCAATTTTGTGCAAGTTTATCCCCTTCGGCTTGCCGTCTTTGATACTCAATTTGGGAGTCATCCATTTTTTGATTAAAAGTTTCCATAGCAGCTTTAACTTTTTCTGGGTCGATGGGTTCAGCTTCATCTAAAAGCTTTTGAATGTCAGCTGCTGTTTTTGGACTCGCAGGAGTCTCTTCGGATGATGTAACTTCTTGAGCTACTTTTTTATTAACCATGAGAAATTTCAATCAACCACCCTGGGGCAAGCCCACAGGGTATGATCGGAAGCATGAGCCTACAGTAATCGTAACTGATATGGTGAATCTTCCGTCTTTCCTTGGTTAGCAACATAACGTTCGACACTCTTCCAGT
>JALYQS010000008.1 GCA_030855725.1 bacterium
TCTCTCTCATTGAATACTTTTTACCTAGCAGAATGAAGATTTCGTTTCGTTCCGCTTTCTGTATTTTCTTAGCCTTTTTCATTTAAATACTTTAACAGAAGTGTCCTAATTCATTAAGGAAATTGCAAATGTTCTTAAAAAATTTGTCGGGCTTTTGTAGAGAGTACTTTGGGCTCAAATTCTTTGAACCTAGGGTACTCTCTACTGACGCTTTGGATGCCCAAAGTATTGTGGGAGCAAAAATATTCCACCACTCATTCAAAAAAAATACTTCTATGAAACGCTTGCTCATCTCTATTTCCGTCGCTATTTTGGTCATCTTGCTCATCGCAACTGGCGTAACTTACGCCACAAACACTTGGCCTTTCGGTGGAGGTAAACCAAAAACCGAAAACCACCAAAAACCAAAAAAAGTGGACAAGAGTAAAAAGAAAACCCCCAAAAAAGGCGCCAAAAAGAAACCCGGCAGCAAAACCACCAGCAAGGGCATGAAAAAAGTTTACAGGCTCCAAAACGCAGAGGTGCATTGCACTGCGTGCGAAATCTTCGCCGACAGTACGAGCACCATTAAGGTGCAATGAACGCCCGTAACCGGGCTGGCCAGGGACCGATCTGATCGATCCCTGGCTAAATTTTTATATACAAACCCTTATCAATTCTTTATAATACAACTAACTAATGGGAGGAGAACATTTTGGTAAAAGTAAAATAGATTTCAAAACACTTCAACGAGAAGCTGAAGAGGGGCTTGCCCTAAAGGAGACGGGGGTCCGAGCTAGCGCGCCTATTCCTCAAAGTATAAGATCCATGGACTACGCAGTACAGGAAACGGTAGCAAGAATGAATTTTTTAGATTTGAAACGGGAAGTAGAACAAAGAATGAAACACAGGGAAATAGAGGGCACGACAGCAACCATACAGGCTGCACAAAACCCTATCTATAATAATATACGAATAACCGTTCCAATTTCAGAAACTGTCGCAAGAATAGATTTTGCGGAAATGAAACGAGAAGCAGAAGCTAGGCTGACTGAAAAAAGAGCGGAGGAACAGAGGTCTAAATATGAAACAAAAGTAAATACAGAGTTGGTCAGTATCGTAATTGGCAACCAGACAATGGAGGTAATCGCTAATTTTCTTGAAGACAACGAAACACCTAGTTCGCACCTAGCTAAAATAATTAAAGATATCACTGAAGTTACACCTACAGAAACAGATACTCCTGAACAGATAGAGAAATTAAAGGTAGACGCGACCAAGCAAATCAACGAAACAATAGCTGCGCTTCGTGAAGAGATACGAAGAATAGAGTTAGAGCAGGGAGACGCAACCGAGCAAAAGTTAGAACTGGCAAAGGTAGAAGAAATTGCAAAAGTCGTAGGTATAAATATAAAAGAAAATGATATTTCTACTGCTGCGCATGAAAGAGGGAATATAGAAAATGAGGTCAAATCCCGCAAAAAAATGTCTTGGAAAAAAGCTTGGGAGGAAGCAAAAAGCAAAGTCATAAAAACAACCAAGCTTTTGATGGTGGCCGGAGCATTATGGGTCCCACCGGGCGGAATAGACACCCAAGACGACGGAAGTCTTACCTGGAACTACACCACACTTTCTGAGAGGACTTTCTTTTGGAAGAACAAAGGAACCCAGCTCGCAATTCCTGAGATGAAGAAAGCTGTAGAAATAATGGAGGATAAGAATTTGTATTTCAACACAGGTGAAATAATGACACCCGAAGCTACCATACGATCACTTGAAATAACAGCGAGCGGGTACATGATGCCGATAAACAGGCTTACTCTAGCAAGCTTCTCGGAATCTACTGACACAAGATGTTTCGGATACATGGCAGATGGTCTAGTGAAAGCTGGAATAGACAGAAATGAAATAGTGCTGTATGGAGACGCTTGGTCTTATGAGAAAAACATGTTGGATGTGGGTGCAACTCAGATATATTCAATCTACGATAAACATCCTAATGCACCTACAAAATTTAATATCAACAAGATAAAAAGATATTTTGAAGAAAATAGCGCAAAGGATTCCGGGGATACTGAGTGCTATACGTTAGAAACATTCGTACATGGCGATATCATCTCTATGTACAATTCTAAAAGCCACAACTTTGATCAAGCTTTTGAAGGCGGTAAGGGCCGACTCCATACTCATGTAGGTATTCTTGTTGAAGAAGATGGACAAAAATACGTTGTACACACAGTTGGTGAAAACAGAAGGACAGATAAGCTAGAAGACATTACTGCAGGTCAATTACAGTTCAAAGTAGTTGAAATAATAAGACCAGACTATGGAAGTCTCAACGAAAAACCAGTAGAGCTAAAAGAAGCAGTATATGACATATCGGAATTCATAAACTTCACTTATAACCGAGGAAACGTGGAAGCACTCCGATCAAAAACTGGATACGAGCTCTTGAAGGGACTTTCAATGAACCGCGACGTAATTCAGACAATACTCAATCTGACAGATCAAGAAACTAACGATATTTTATCGAGCTCTGTTGCAGTGTTTGGCAATGAATCAACTTTCGGAGATGGAGAATTCTACATAAATGAAGCAAGGTCAGAGAAAAAAGTTTTTTCGCCCATCCAAATAGCGAGACACATAGGTGATATTTTGGGCGTTGGTGATATATCTCGCGGCATTGGACAAGTCGCGGAAGAAAATACATTTGGCCTAGGCCAAACAAAAGACAGCGAGTCCTTAGGAGAAAAAAACTACGAAAGGCTTTTCGGGGGCATGGATAGGTATTCAGTGCAGTACGCCACCAGTGCAACCCCATTCATACTTGGTTCAATTTACAACCATTTAAAAAATATCTGCAGAACAGAAAACATCCATCTTTCCCGCGAAAACATGTTGAATCTCACTTTGTGCATTTATAATAAAGGATGGTCAGATTACGAAAAACCAATAGAAGAGCGATTGTTGCAATATAAAAACGGAACTTTTGATATGAATAAGTACACAGAATTTGCTTATGTAAGAAGTGCAAATACAACCTTGCGAAATACTAGTTTCAATTTTGGTAAAGGGAGAGGAGGCAATATGACCGCTATCAGCAAAATAAATCCGAAAGGCAAAACATTTACTAATAAAATTAAGTCGAATAAAAGTAATTTAACGGCCATGAATAGTTCAAGGAACAATCCGGGAAGGAACAGCTAGGATTTCATAAATCTATTGACAGAATCTAAAATTCATGTTAAAGTACAAAAATAAAATAACAAAACAGCCTAGGAATTGGTATACTTATTATTAATAATATTATTATAATAAACAAAAAAATCTATGACTTTAGGACGAGGACCTAGTGGACCAGCAGCACCAAAACTAAAAACAAAGAAAGAAAAAATAGAGGAGAAGCGACAAGAGTATCGCAAAGTGTTTGTAGAGATGACAGCTCAAATTATTTTATTGGAGATTACTGAAGTTGAAGCAGGGACTAGGAGTATTCCAGAAGTTCCTGTAGTGCCAGCAGTTCCTGCAGGTCCGGGTGGTGTCCCGCCCGCAATAGCAGAAATTCCTGCTGTTCCAGCTATCACTGGCAGACCTCTCACACCCGCCGAAAAACAAGTATACGGCAAGCAAGTTCTTTTGAGAGAAAAAGCAGGTTTTGATAAATCTATCTATGAGGATAAAGAAGTAGGAGCTTCAAGAGTCACTAAAACCCTAGACTACTTGGATAATCTCGATGCAAAAGACGAAAATGGAGAATATATAGACAAGAGCGCCTCAGCTAAAGCAAAAAGAGCTGGGAAGGTACTTGCCAATAGTCTTTTAATTACTGCTGGCACCTTGGGAGGCGCTGCTCTAACTGGGAACGTGCCCACTGGACCACTAGGCGCAGCCGGAAGAGTGCTCACGCGAGCCGTGGCTACTATGGGAATAACTTGGTATAGCGGAAGAAAATCAAAGGAATTAGCTTCAGCTAGAACCGCACCTGCAACTCCAGCCAGACCAAAAGGTTGGTTTGGTAAAACATTTGGAGGGATTGGTGACAAAATTGGTGGTTGGAAAAAAAGAGCTATGCAAGCTGCCACTGTAGGAGGTCTTGCGCTTTTCGCAGTTTCTGGAGCCTGGGCAGTAGCAGCGACTGCAATAGCTGCAAAGGAATTGCATGATTATTGGTATAACGAGAAGATTAAGGCAAGGAAAAAATTGAAAGAAACTCAGGATACCACTGCGGAAGGAACCCAAATTGATGAAAGAGCTTTTGATGTGGATGCAACTACAGGAGTCGTTGACCCAACCCTTTTAGTAACTCAACTAGAAGCAATTTCAAAAGAGTATGACAAAGCAGTAGAAAATTTAAATAATATAAAAAAATGGGAACGATGGAAAAGTGTTACTGGTGCAGCTATAACAATGGGTGCGGGTGTTGCTTCTATGTCACTACATGAAGATGTGACTACAACAGCGTCTAGTCAGTCCATGACACCCGAAGAATCAAAATCATTTTGGGAAAAGCAGATTTTCGGAGACAAGCCAAAAGATGGGCTCACACCAGAACAAATAGAATATAATAAAGCTCATCCTATACTTGTATTAAAACCAGACCATGATAGTAACATCCCAACTCCTGAAGTACGCACTGCTCCGGAGTTTGAAGGATACCGAGCAAGAACAGGGGAAGGAGTCACCCAAGTGTTAAAAAGAATTTCTGGCATGCCACAAGGCAACAAGCCTGCCTGGTACACAGACGCTTTAGGTAAAAATCCTTCAGCACAAAAGTTAGCGGAATTCGCAGACAAGAAGCTAGATATGTACAGCAGAGAGTCTATTAATGACAGTTTTGAACTTAAGAAAGGAAGCTGGTTTGATTTTAATCAAAAAGGAGAAATGGTATTGCATCAAGACGGTCAAGCGGTTGAGGTTACAGATGCAAACGGTAATCCGGTAGACTGGCAGAGTCGCTTTAATGGTGAGAAATTCATAGATACAGTAGACCGTGCAGTGCATCACGGTGGTGGGGGTGGGAGTGGTGCTGAAATACCAACAGATGGAGGAGCACCCAACCCTGCTAATATTCCTTTAGCTCAAGAGCTCAGCCCTGGCTCTGCAGGTCAAATGGAAATGAAAACTTTCTTGGAGCAAGGGGCAGCCGGGAAGTTGAGAGGAGTTGACCAGATGGCTTATGAGATATTAAAAGAAAAATGGAATGAGGCATTGGCAAGAGGTGAGCCTTTACCGCCATTAACAGGCCTTCCGGCAGGAACTACGGTGGAGGATGCAATAAAACATCTGAAGGCGGCAGATGAAACATATTATGCAGAACAAAAAATATTAGAGCAGGAACAAGAAATAGAAGAGGATGCTCATCAACAAGGCATGGAGGATGAGAGGCTGATTACTAAAGACTCAAAAAGATTAACCAATCAAATCATTGATGAGGCATTTGACAAGAAAAGATTCTTGAGTGATGAAATGAAAGAGGGGTCGCTAACTAGACAATGGAAAGAAATAGACGAATGGGGAATAAACAAATTTATGTCTGCTGAAGATTTAAAACCGAGACAAGTAGATTTACTTAGGGTGATTGAAGACCTTAGGGCTGAGTTGAAAGAGGCTGGTCACGAAGTTCCACCATTTAGAGAGAAGTTAACTGTACCGCAATACTTGAGCATCTTAGTAAGAGCCTCAGTCGAAAATTTGGGAGCGAATAGAACACAAGCAGAATTCAGAGACATTCTATCTAGGCCAAGTAAGTAGTATTTATTATATTATAAAGTAACCCTGGTTAGTTCCAGGACTAAATAAAAATTTATGAGTACAGATGTAAAACAAGCGCAAGGGGAAATAAGAGACAATATTATCGAATTGTTCGGGATAGATAAATTACCTGAAGAACAACAAGAAGAGACTATTGCTCAAATTGGTAAAATAATTTTCCAAGCTGTCTTAGTAAGGGTTTTGCCCCTCCTAGAAGATGAGGAAATGGCTGAGTATGATAAATTGCTCGAAAGCTCTCCTTCTCCAGATGAACTACTAAGCTTTTTCTTTGACAAAGTGCCAGGATTTTTAGAAATCATTGCAGAAGAATCAAGGAATTTCCAAAGTGAAGCAGAGAGTATTTTGAATAAAATAAAATAATTGTCTAAAAAAGCCCCTTAACTCAGTAAATGGTCTACTGAGTTAAGGGGCTTTTTGATTTGTATGTTATATTTGAGGAGTGGAAAAACACCTCGAAGGACTAAATCCTATGCAGAAAGAAGCAGCGAGCCATGTAAGTGGCCCGCTCCTCATAGTGGCAGGCGCAGGCGCAGGCAAGACCAAGACCATCACCCATAGGATTGTGAATTTGATTAAAAATGGGGTGGCTCCAGAGAAAATTCTAGCGGTAACTTTCACCAACAAAGCTGCAAAAGAAATGAGAGAGAAGATCATAGCGGAAATAGAGAAGAATGCTAAGGGCCAAGACCGAGTACCATTTGTATCCACTTTTCATTCTCTTGGAGTGTATATTATAAAAGAAAACGCTCAGGTGCTTGGGCTGACTAAGTATTTCACTATTTTAGACGATGGAGACACAACTTCGATTGTAAAAGAAATTTTAAAAGAACTAGGTTTGGACCCGAAGCAATACGAACCAAGGAAAATAAAAGGAATAATCTCCAGAGAGAAAGGTAAGTTCACTAAACTCGAGAATTACGAAGAGAGCGCGAACGATCCTACGAATAGAGGTAGTTACCTCGCGGAAATTGTAGCCAAAGTTTGGAGGCTTTATGAAGAAAAAAAGAATAAAGAAAATTCACTAGACTTTGATGATTTGCTATTGAAAGCAGTGAAACTTCTAAAAGAAAATGAAGCGGTCCGAGAATATTATCAGACCAAGTGGGACTACATCCACATCGACGAGTACCAGGACACCAATGAAGTGCAGTATTTGATGAGCAAAATTCTAGCCGAAAATAATAAAAATATTTGTGTGGTAGGTGATGCTGATCAGAATATTTATTCTTGGCGCGGAGCGAACTTGAAAAATATTTTAAGTTTCGAAAAAGATTATAAAGACGCAAAGATTGTCACTTTGGAAGAAAATTACAGATCAACCCAAAACATCCTCGAAGCTGCGAACGAAGTGATCAAGAAAAATAAATACCGACCTGACAAAAACTTATTTACTAAAAATAAAGTAGGAGAAAAGATCAGCCTCTACGAAGCGCTCGACGAAGGGGATGAAGCGGACTTTGTAGCAACGAAAATTCTTGAACTAAAAGACAGTGGCTTAGATGAAATAGCGGTGCTTTACAGAGCGAACTTTCAGTCTCGTGTGTTTGAAGAAGCAATGCTCCGCTACAACGTACCGTATCAAGTTCTAGGAATAAAATTCTTCGAAAGAAAGGAAATCAAGGACACTTTGGCGTACCTGCGAGCAGCTCTTAATCCAGAAAACTTGTCCGACATTAAAAGAATAATAAATTTCCCTACCCGAGGTATTGGTAAAACAACTTTGGTTAAACTATTTTCAGGAGAAAAAGAAAACCTACCAATTAAAATGCAACTGAAAATACAGAGTTTTTATCAAACTTTAGAAGATATAAAAAACAAGATTCAAACAGAAAAAGTATCTGACGTCATAAGATTTGTAATCAAGAAAACTGGTATCGAAAACGAACTTTTAGAAGGAGGGGAAGAAGGCATAGAAAGATTAGAAAACATAAAAGAGCTTGCTACACTTGCGTTAAAGTACGACAGTTTAGAAGAAGGTAGGGGAGTAGAAAAACTTTTAGAAGATGCGTCTCTCGCTTCAGACCAGGACTCTATTATGCTAAACGACGAGAAAGTGAAAGAAAAAGTAAACGCAGTGAAACTAATGACAGTACATGCAGCCAAAGGACTCGAATTTAACTACGTGTTCGTCGTTGGTCTTGAAGACGGACTTTTTCCTCACAGCAAAATGGGAGACAACAAAAGTGCAGAGGATAGTGAGGAGGAACGCAGACTTTTCTACGTGGCACTTACGCGGGCAAGAGAAAAATTATTTTTAACTTTTGCGAATTTCCGCACTATCTTCGGTTCACGCCAAATAAATTCACCCAGTGAATTTATTTCTGACATTCCAGCTAATATCATTGAAAAAGGAGACGAGGATCCGAACGTAAAGACGATTTATATTTAATAAAATAATAGATAACACAATGACAACGGCCGTCTCTAAAGCATTATCATGAAAATATACAAACCCAAGAAGTCTCTAGGGCAAAACTTTCTGAAGTCAGAGCAAGCACTCCGAGAGATAATAAAAGCGGGCGAAATAAAAAAAGATGATGTTATCTTAGAGATTGGCCCAGGCAAAGGCGTCTTAACGGCACGGCTCTTAGAAAATTCTGGTCGCGTAATAGCAGTGGAGAAAGACAGAGACTTAATCGGCTTTTTACAAGAAAAGTTTAAACACGAAATTAAAGAAAAGAGACTGACTCTAGCTAACGAAGACATCTTAGAATTTGAAACCAAAGAAAATAAATATAAAATTATCGCCAACATTCCTTACAACATCACTGGTGCAATATTGAAAAAGTTTCTAACAGAAGAAAACCAACCAGAACTAATGGTGCTCATGGTTCAAAATGAAGTCGCCAAAAGAATAGTAGCTAGAGACAACAAAGAAAGTATTTTATCTATATCTGTCAAAGCCTACGGAGAGCCAAAAATGATAATGAAGGTACCGTCCAGATATTTCTCGCCAGCCCCCAAAGTAGACTCAGCAATCATAAAAATTGG
Source organism: bacterium (assembly GCA_030855725.1). Classification (GTDB taxonomy): domain Bacteria; phylum Patescibacteriota; class Minisyncoccia; order Phycocordibacterales; family UBA9973; genus UBA9973. Next base: position 8,743 of record JALYQS010000008.1, read on the forward strand.
AGGCATCTCTAAAAAGTTGTTTTCTACAAATACTGGTCGTAGTGGTACCCTGACACTAGATGAGGAAAAGTTTTGGAGTGTTATTCATGCCGGTTTTGCACATAAAAGAAAAATTCTACTGGGGAACCTAAAAGGATTCGACAAAAACGTGAAGTGGGGGGAAATTCTGTCAAATATTAGAAAAACAGACTTCAAAAATGTTCGAGCGGAAGATTTGTCTCTAAATGACTGGATCTCCCTGGTAAACGAGGGATAAACAGCTATCAAATTTTTGATAAAAAAACTACTACAGGGTATAATAATGTCATGCGAAAAAAGACTATAAAAATTTCTTTTCTGTTTGTATTTATTTGTGTTTTATCCTTTTTTTTAATGAGTACGCCTATCGTTCGCGCTGGTGTTCTAATGAAAGATACTTCTTTTAGAATCAAAAAAATGAAAGCCCAGCCCATCGAAGATAAAGAAAAAGAAGGGTTTATGTGTTTTCCACCAGGCAAAACAATCGAAGTTGAGCTTCTGGGTAGCAAAGGAAAACCTACAAGCTATTTAGTGATGGGTAAAGCCAAGCAAGGCAAGCCTACTCTCAACTGGCAAGGTGTTGGTAAATATGGACCTAAGACTCCCGTAATTTGTGTGCGAGTGGAACCTCCAGAGGTAGCAATAATAAACCTGGACACAATCCTTCAAGAGCAATCTTACTCAAAAGGTTTAAGTATCTAAAGAATGAAAAAACCATCAATTAACACCAGGAATATATACATAAAGATCAGTAAGTACTTACCAAGTAAGAAATTTTTGGTTGCTTTTGGTTCGGTAATTTTTATTTTGGTGCTTGTTTTTTCGATATCGTACTTACTTAAATCGAGAAATACCAAAACTGCCGTAAATAGAGAAAAAAATTCGGAGCTTAGAGTGCAAGACCAAACAGTGTTGGAACTTTTGCAAAACGATGCAGACAAAGACGGAGTATTTGACTGGGAAGAGACTCTCTGGGGTTTAAATAAACACAAGCCTGCCACATTTGATGGTGTTCCTGACTTAAAGTACATAGAAAACAAAAAGAAAGAGTTAAATATTGTAGATGAAAAGGACGACAAAGCGTTGACTGAGACGGACAAGTTCGCTCGCGAGTTTTTCAGCGCTTACACTGCAATGCAAGGGTCAGGTGAGATAGATAGTAAGACTATCCAGAACTTCGCAACATCACTGGGGCAAAGGATTGCGGATCCGAAACTCGTAGATAAATACACTTCAAGTGATATGAAGATATCAAAAGTTGATAATTTGGATAGGCAAGAAAATTATTACACAACTATTTCTGATTTGTTTGCCAAATATGAAGCAAAGGGCATAGGGGAGGAACTAGCCATAATAAGTTCTGGTCTAGAAGCATATAGTCAGAAAGAAAGGCCGAACGCTTTAAATGAACTTGCTGGAATTTCAAAAGCATACATCGACTTTGCATCCGATGTCATGAGTACTCAAGCACCAGAAAGCTTGGCAAAATACCATTTGAGAATAGCAAACGGAGCAAATAACACTGGTGTTAGTGTGCTAAATATGGCAAAAGTAATAAATGACCCACTGGTAGGAGTCTCTGGAGTTTCTGAATACGAAAAGTACAGCGAAGAGCTAGTGGATGCCGTAGAAGAGCTGGAGGCTTCTTTTGATGAATAGAGTATTGGTAAGTGTTACAATAAACAGAATTTAAGTAAAAGTTTAGGCAGGATTTATATTTGTGAAATATTTAAAGAAAATTAAAAAGATTGGTATTTATTTTTTAACTTCACTCATTATTTTAATTTTTGCGTGGCTGCCTTTTGATAATACTTTCATGGCCAACAAAACGGTTATGAATGTTGCCTATGCTCAGACCCAGAGCGGTGGTTACAATGTGACAAACTTTTCTAGCTCAAACGGCCCAGGAATCCGGGGCTATATTAAAGGCCTGGCCCCTGCGATATCTCAGTTACCAGGATGTAAAGATATCATCAAAAGTAAAATAAAATCACTATTTAAAAATGTGAAGGGCGTGGTCATAAAGATCGCGGGTAAAAAACTTGCCAACAAGCTTGCGGACAAACTTAAAGCAGAAACCTCCGAACAAACGATGATTCAGACCAAAAGTCCAGATACTGATGACAAACTAACAGGGCTTGATGAGAAAGTTACCAGAGGGACAGAATCAACAGAAAGGTTAACTGAAAATGAACTTTGTTTGAAAGCTATCGGGGTATTAGTAGCGCAAAGACTAATACAGAAGGTGACACTATCTATAATTACTTGGATACAGAGCGGTTACGAAGGTAAACCTTTTTTCGTTCAAAACCCAGGAAAATTCTTTAAAGATATAGCCAAGAATGAAATACTACAATTCGGTGTTGAAATAAGTGACAATCCATATGGTACGGCTTACCTTCAGGGGGTAGTGAACACCTACAACAAGCATTTTCAAGACAATGCTAGATATTCGTTAAATGAATTAATACAACAGACCACCCCGGAATTTTCTGATGTAGCTTTTAGCGTTGACTTTAGCCAAGGTGGATGGAATGCGTGGGATGCTCTAACTTCTGTCCCAGCAAACAACACAATGGGCTTTGAAGTCATTTCTTCAAATGAACTTGCAAAAAGACTTATTGGTACAAACAAAAATACTGCCACCAAGTTAGAAGAAGACCTAAACCGGGCAGGAGGATTCCTGGGGCAAGAGCAGTGTGCAGATCCAGATACCGGTATAACAAGAGCTCAACATGACGCAGCGCTTGAAGCCGGAGCAAAAGAATACGAAGGCACAGTGTATAGTGACGATGGCGATATCATAAAAGTAGGAACAGCAACTGGTTACACAATAGGAACCTGTAAACGTTGGGAATATGTAACTCCAGGTAAAATGATTGCAGATAAAGCGCAAAAGGCTTTGGGCTACCAAGAAGATTCTTTAAATAATATAAAAGATTTGAACACCGCAATAGCCGCCATTATGGATGCGGTGCTTGCACAATTCTCTTCAAAGTTGCAAGAAGGATTTGTTAAGGTTACAAATGAAGGCTCAGATGGATCATTAATCTTAAGTTCTTACAACACCGAAGGCAACTTCATTACCCCGCAAACAGAGAAGGACTTCGCTCCTTCACAGCTAAACAGCAAGTGGCTTGAGGAGAATCCGGATTTCAACATTCGCACTGACATAACCCAAGCACTCATAGACGAACAGAGAATATATTCTCAAAAACTAGAGGAACAAAACCTTGAAATTCCTCAGCTTATCATGGATCTTCGTCAAGCTAGTTACTGTCTCCCGGGGCCAGACTCGGACTGGGAAGAGAGATCAAGTGTGGATGCTTTTTATGACAGTATAAATATTAGACCAGATTTGAAAGGGTTTGATATAGCTGGCACGATATTAGACATTGCCCTTCCTATAGGCGGAGCAGCATTGAGTTCAGTAATAGGATTTGACCCGACTGCCATACTATCGGGAGTAGCCCAAGCGCTCCTTGATGATAAAAAAGAAAAGAAGATAAAAGCAATGATGGCATCATATATAGGGGACTTATTTGGGGTACACATTTATGGGGCTGGCCAGAAAGACGGGATAGGGGATAACGATTTCGGAGACAAAGGACACCAAGACCAGGTATTAGATGAAGGAGACGTACGGAGTGTAGTAGAAAATACTTGGAGTAGTTATGCGGACAATATATATAAAATATATTTTAATGGTGCAAAATCTTTGGCAGCTAAGGCAGGAGCAATGCCACTAGTCACAAACGAAATTCGTAATGAATATGAAAAAATATCAGCCTACCAAAATATGGCCGAGGATAATTATGATACCATCCAAACAAAGAAAAGCGTTATATCTCGTTTATCTGTCATAAAAGATCAAATAGAAGCACTCGGACCTGCCCCAGAACTTCCAAATATTAATGATTATGCTAATGATCCTGTTGGATACCAAGAAGCGCTAGATGATTATGATGTCGCATTAAATGAATACGAACTTGAACTGAAAGACCCGATTGCAGAGTTTAGTAGACTGTCGAATGATATGGTAACGGGAGACGACATAGCAGAAGTGGACAACGTTTTGAAAGAGTTAATAGATAAAAGAAATTACGTTTGGGATGATCTACTCACAGGTCCCGGGGGTTGTGAAAAACACTTAGAAGAATTTCACGCTAATAGTCCACTTGAGTACAGCAAATTTGTGCGAAGACAGCCGTATTCTCTGCCAGTATATTACTTTTACGGTACAGTTGATCCTAACGACAACGTAGAATGGAATGAAAAGATAAAATGGAACAAGGACCTGCTTCGAGGTTTGCCAGATTCTTGTCCTACTGGTTGGAGCGGGACACCTCCTCTTTGTGTAGACCCAAACCTGCCGAAATGTCCGACGGGAAGTATTGGAACCTATCCTAAATGTGTGGGACCAGGATTAACTTGTCCTACTGGCTGGACTGGTATCTTTCCTTTATGTAAAGATCCGAGTGCTCCAGTATGTCCGGCTGGCTCAAATGGTATCTACCCTAAATGTACCGTTCCTACTGGAGTTAGTTTTTCACCTTATGAAGGATTCTTGTATGGCATGGTGTACTACAATAGGTGGGCAGGACCAGACTTCAGTGCAAAACCCCAAGGATCAGGACCAGATGACGACTTTGATGCAGACGGAATTCCAAACAATAGTGATGATGATGATGATGATGATGAATACCCTGATGTTGACCCAGACACCGGCGAACCTAATGACCCAGACCCTTATGATCCTGAAGTACCAGGACCAGACGGAACAGTTCCACCAAAAACAACTACCTCTTCTGGTAGAATGAGTCTTTGTCCAGAGTACATTCAGTTCCCAGAAGATATAGGGGATGACGATATAGACCTGGATGGGGATGGGGCATACGTAGAAATATCACTACCTAGCGGAACAGATGACAACAACGTCCCAATTGACCTCGGTGGACTTGAGCCTAAAGGCTATGGTAATGGACACGCAAACCCAAATGGCAGGGATTACAGAAACATTTGCGGGGTTATTCCACGAGAATTTGAAGATAAGTTCCAAATTTTTTAAAACATAAATAAATGAACAAAAAAATCAAAAAGTTAATATCATTCTTGGCTTTAGTAGCACTTGTTGTTCCTAGTATCGCTAATGTCCAAGTGCCTGGCGCTATGACAATTACAGCTACAAGTATCGGACAAACTTCTGCAGTCTTAAATGCATTTAACATAACAAGTCCAGCTGGGCCAACTGGTGCTTCAGAATTAGTGTATTTCCAATATACTAGTACCCCATCTACAGGTTGCTTTAACATGGTTAATCCAAATGAAACTGGCATTTATTCCGCAGGCCCATCTAATAATTGGAATGTGAGCGTTGGGATATCGGGATTATCCCAAGGCACCACCTACTATTACTGTATCGTGATTGCCCCAAATATGAACATTGGTAACCAATTTATTTACAGCAATGTGGCAACTTTCACAACAAAATCTCTAGTCCAAACTGGAGGTCAAACTACTTCGGCTATAATAGGTGATGTTGAGACTGTGGATGTGGTTAACGTGTCTGACGTGGAAGCAACATTTGTTGGTAGGCTTGATTCGGGCAGTGGGACTTTGTTTGGATATTTTAGGTTTTCGGAAATAGAGATTCCTCCTATTTTTTGTAACGAGGTTTTTGGTTCTGATATGCGTTCTGCAAAAGCAGTTAGCACCTTGGGGTCTGACAAAGTAATTCCAGGCCAGAGCTTCATTGCAAAAATTTCAGACTTGGAGCCAGATACTCAATACGCATTTTGCGCAGCCGTATCTAACCATGCAAAGAGTCGCCAAGTGGTAACACTCGATACGGGAACTCAGACATTTTTTACTGAACCCTACATAAAATACGGCAGTCCAATAATTTTTAGAACTCTACCTTGTCAAACTTGTCCCCACACTAAGATAAAAACAAACCCTGCAGAAGTATTAACTTCAACTTCCGCTTATTTGAAAGGCAATTATGGTTCCACAAAGAGCACTTACACATATTTTGAGTATGCAGAAGTACCCAGCGATCCGAATGAACCTATGGGTGACTGGCAAACTACTTTAGGTGAAGACCATTCGCCAGGTTATCGTAATATTCGCTACAAATTGACTAATTTGAAGCCTAATACTTGGTATAACTTTAGGGCTGTTGCAGAGACTGGAAGTCCGGACGAATTATTCGACGGACTTGCTCTGAGTTTCAGAACTCCAAAATTTAATAATTTAGGACCAAATGGAACTGGGCCAAGTGGAACTGGAACTACGGGTGGTGGGACTACGGGTGGTGGAACTACAGGTGGTGGGACTACGGGTGGTGGGACTACGGGTGGTGGGACCACGGGTGGTGGAACCACGGGTGGTGGAACTAGCGGAGATGGGAACGAAGGTGATGATGGTAATAATGGAGACGATGGTACTGGTGGTACTGGAACTGGAGGTACTGGAACTGGTGGTACTGGTACTGGTGGTACTGGAACTGGAGGTACTGGAACTGGAGAAGATTGCGAAAACCCGAATGATAAAGATTGTGGAGGTATACCAGATGATGAAGACTCAGATATAGACAATGACGGAATACCAAACATTGAAGACAGCGACACTGATGGCGATGGAACACCAAATAACTTCGATGCAGATGATGATAGAGACGGAATACCAGACCTTATAGACAGTAGTCCAACAGGAGTTGGTAATTTGAATGATTATGATGGTAGTGGAATACCAAATGGCCTAGACTCTGATATGGACGGCGACGGCATACCAAACGAATGCGATGCGGATACAGACGGTGATGGAACGGTAAACTGGCTAGACCCAGACGATGACAACGACGGACTAGAAGACGGCTTGGATCCAACTCCTACTGGCCGAAGTAGCAATAGTGGTATTTGTAAGCTATCTGGATATGGTTTACTTGGGGTGGGTGATATTGGTAAGCCTTTGAGTGATGATATTGTGCGCTACCATGAAGGAATCGAGCATGTATTCGTCAGGAGAATTCTAAGAAGTGAAAATATTCGAGGGAGGTATGGTTATGTACCTGGTACTAATGCATTGCAGTTCGCTTACGAATTGGCCCACACCCTTGCAAAAAGATTCGGCTATGTGGATGTAGATGGAAAGGAAATACGCGTCAGCCAACCAGATGTATCTGCTTATTCTCTTAGAATGTCCGGAAACAAATTGTATGTTTATGAATTTTATAAAAATAAAGTTGTAGATATCAGAATGATTAAGAACGATAGAAGAGTTTTCAAAACCCCAAACCCTTACGAGTATTTCTTCAAGAAAAAGTTTTAAACAAAGGAGCAATATTTTGTTTTCTCTGCTAAAATGTGGGTAGGTAAATAAATGAAAAAAGGATTTCTAAAAATCATAAAAAAAATAGTCATCGGAACACTCGTGGCAGGTTTTTTGGTATTGCCTATTTCGAATATAGTCTATGCACAAAACGGGGTAGTGGATAGTGTAAATAGCCAAACTGGCCCAGCTACAGTAGACGACATGGGTGAAACCATGACCTTAAAGCCAGGTAGTGAAATAAAAGATACTTCGGCAACTTTTACCTTTGTAGTAAACCACACCTCGAATGGATATCTAGAAAATTATTCGCCTTTCATTGTTGGGCTTTTCGACAAACCTTTTAACTATGCAGATTCAATAGAAAAGAATCTCGGAGTTCTTAATTGGGGAATTAAGGATCCACCCGCTCCGGGCGTAAAACTCTTGAACATATCAGAAACTTCTGCTATAAAACAATATAGCCAAGGTGAAGTAAACGCATCCGGCATATCACTGAATGATGTACCCCAAGAGAAAATTGTAACTTTCAATGGACTGGCAAAAAGCACCCAATACTTCGTTGTTGCATATTTAATAAATGAAAATGCTGTTGGTCTTCCAGGCTCGGGGCAGTTTGACACTTTGATAACTGTAAATTTGACCTTCACAACCGCAGCTGATCCTAATAGCACAGGAACAGTAGACAGCACTGGCGGGTCTAGTTATACCGCGGGCACCGAGCCAGAATTTGGTTGCGGGACTTCTTTATTGAGTCTAGTCACAAACTGTATAGTCTCGATGATTTTCTATCTTGTATTCCAGCCTTTAGCTTTTTTTGCGCGCGGAGCAGCTATGATTCTGGATTTCTTTGTTTATTATTCTACAAATAGCAATTCTTACACTGGAGCTTTTATAGAAAAGGGGTGGGGAGTAGTACGGGACATTGCCAATATATTCTTTATCCTAGCGCTTTTGTATGTTGCATTTAAAATAATATTAAACGACAGTCACAGCAACCCAAAAAAGTTGGTGAGCGTAATAATAGTTGTAGCACTTTTTATAAATTTCAGTCTGTTTGCGACAAGGATAGTGATCGATGCGTCCAATATCCTGGCAAAAATATTTTATAATAATATAAATTCTGTTGATGCGAGCGGAAAAGTTTTACCTCCTGGTAGTCAAGGACAGAAATCAGTTACTGTTGGTTTGGTAAAAACCTTCAACCCTCATACTATATTTACCAAAAGTAATATCCCAGGAGGTATCACAGGAAACTTGGGGAAGTTTTTTGCGGTTCTGGTGATATCAATAATGCTTATGTTTTTTATGATTAAGATGTTTTTATCGATCGCGGTAATTTTCGTCTCTCGAGTTATTTCCCTTTGGTTCTCTATGATTTTCTCACCGATTGCCTTTGCTTCACTTACTACCGACATGGATTTGAAACAAATGGGTTGGAAAGGCTGGAAAGACGACCTCTTTAGCAATGCATTTCTTGCACCAGTTTTTATATTTTTTCTGTATCTAATAATCTTGTTTGGGGACTTTTTAACTATTTCTACTTCCGGCACAAACTCAGTTGATGTGGGTGTGGGTATAATTAAAGTGGACGATTTCCAAACCTACATGAAGATATTAATTCCTTTCATTATTATTTACGTTCTTCTGACTAAAGCTAAGGAAATAACCGTTAAGATGTCTGGCGAAATGGGAAAGACCTTAAGTGGTGTTGTTAATCCGGTTGCCGGGGCAGCTATCGGAGCGGTAGGTGGATTTGCTATTGGCAAAGCAGCACAACTCGGCCGAGGGCTGATAGGTGGGGGAGCGAACTCGATCGCCACATCGAATTGGGCTCAGAAGAGTCGTTTTGGAAGAGCAGTTGGAGGGGTTGCTAGATCTATTACAACAAAAAGCTTTGATATCCGCGATATAAAGGTTGCTGGTAAAGATTTGTCTAAGGTGGCTGGGGCTGACTTCGGTCATGCTAAGAAGGGTGGTTATGTCCAAGCTAATAAAGAAAGGAGTGATAGGAGAATGAAGAGGGCAGAAGCTATGAAACTCAAGCCAAATGCTCCGGAAGTATTGAAAGTAAGGGAATTAAAAGATGGATTGAACGATCTTGTTGCTGAATATAAACATGATTTAACTACCATCGATGCAATTATCGCATCTAAGAAAGCTGATGCGCTCGAAGCAAGGAATAACTTAAGTTTGCTCAAGGATGAAGGTAAAAAGAAAGGGGACGCAGATTTTGACTTGGCAGCTCTAAATAAAAAGAAGACGCAATATGAAGTTGACAATCTAATGGCTAAAAAGAAGGCTGTTAAAGGAGCAACAGTAAAAGATGAGAATGGTAACGATGTAAGAGGTTACTACAAGAAAACCGTAAAATTAGATGCAAACGGAAATTACATCAAAACTGATCAAGAGCTCGTGAGAAAATATGAAGGTTATAGTGGTCATGATGCTGTGGCATTTGATGAGATTGCAAGCAAAAACAAAAACCATAAGGTTGAAATCAAAGACAAAGATGGAAAGGGAACAGGTAAGTACAGACAAGCAACCATAGATGACTACTCTGACGACCTACTCCCACATGCTGAACATGACGTAGAAAAGAAAAATAGAGAGATATTAACTGCATACTCAAGACGTATTGAAGATGTCGGAAATCAGATAGACCAAGGTTTCTGGACTCTTTGGCAGCAAAGTTTAAGTTCAGCCCAGCAAGATGCATTTAATATAAGGCAAGGTGTGAAAGCTGACGCTGGACATGGTGGAGGCGGTCATTAATTAAGTAACTAACTTTAAAATAGTATTATGGATGAAAAGCTAAAAGAAGTTATACAAGAATACGTAGTAAAACTACCTAAAGAAGTACAGGATGTGCTAAATTCTTTTCCGTGGGCAGATATAGCAATAGAGATTGGCGATAAAATAGGCTTGGTAGATGAAACGCTGGTGGATCTACAGACCGAAACTGCTTTAGTTCTTCTGGGTCTATGCTCGTCGAACGAATATGTAAGAAATGTTGAGGATAAAGTCGGCACTACGAAAAATGAAGCAGAACAGGTAGCAAAAGAAGCTAAGGAGAGAATCTTTAATCCAGTGGCAATTAGAATAAAAGAAGCTGTAAAAAATGGGCTTGAGAACAAGAACATTACTTGGGACCAGAACATCAAATTTATCCTGTCTGGGGGCAACTACTTCTTTTTTATTGATCCGCGCGGTGAAGATGGCGATAATTCCGAAACACCTAAACTGGGGGAGCCAAAAAGTATTGCAGATTTAAGAGAACAACTTTCTGTTTAGTATCGGTAAGGGTAGGATTAATGTTAAAATAAAATCATGATGGATGAAACAACCATAGACTTGCTACAAATAAAAATTGAAAAAGCGAAAGAAAGTCTGTCGGATGACACCCGGACTGCACTGAACTCTGTGGATTGGAAGGGAATCATCGCGACCATGAAATACAAAAAGGGTTACAGTCCCGAACAAATTGAAGTACTGGAGACAGAGACAGATTTATTATTCTCTGGACTCGTGAACACAGATAATTACGCAACAGAACTGGAAACTCGACTGAAGATTCCTAAGGCTCAGATAGCTATTTTGATTGCTGAAATGAATGACCTTATTTTTAAGAAAATTAAAAATAATTTAATAAAAATACTAGATAAAAACAGGCCATTCGGTGATAAAAAAACATCTCCTGCGACAGAAAAGGAGGCGCGAAGTAGACCCGTGGGGCAAGAAATTGGTTTAAATATGGATGCTGAACAAATTCGTGTCGGGCTCAAATCTGGCAATGGTGACTTCATAAGCAATATTAAAAATACAATAGACGGTGCGTTAAAAAAATAAATGACACAAGAAGAATTACAAAAAAAAATAGCGGAGTTCTATGTAAAACTTTCACCGAAAACACAGAGTGTTTTCGGTAGTCAGACTTGGCTTGAAACTTTACGTAAAATAAATACTAGGCATTCCTTGACCGAAGAACAAATACAGGCCCTGGGTACTGAGACCACTCTGGTATTACTTGGCATTACTAACAGAGACGAGTATGAAAAAGTATTAAATGAAGAATTAAAATTACCGAAAGAAAAATTTGAGAACATATTGGAAGAAATAAATACTTTCGTCTTAAATCCTATAATTACAGAACTATCAGAGAATTACAACAAGAACCTAAATAACATCAAAGACAAACCCGTAAAAGAAACACCGAAAGAAGAAGTGAAAGAAAAAGCAGAAGAAACTCTAGAGAAAAAAGTAGAGAGTCAAAATTTAGTTACTCAAAAACCAGACCCGCGTTTCGTAAATCTTCCAGCAAATGTTAAAAGTATAGTCAATGCATCGAATTACTCAGCTAAAATATATGTTTTAGGGAGAGATAATGGTCTGACTCTAGCACAAATAACAAATCTTGAGGAAATAGTTACCGACACCATTCTAGGAACAACATCCCAGGAAATGTTTGAAGTTCGAGCAATGAGTATTTCTGGACTAGACAAAGACAAGTTAAAGTTTTTGATAAATGAAATTAATGATAAAGTTTTAAAACTAATACGCACCCAGGTGTTGAGTTTAGAAAACAACGAAAAGAAAGACAGGCCTGACATATCTTCGGACAGGGAGGGAGTGGTTCCATCAGTATTACCCACACAAGCTAACCCAGTAGAAGAAAAGGTTGCAACCCCGACTATAACACCTGTGAATAATCCCGTTTCGGCTCAAGTAGAAGAAGTAGTACAGAAACCACAGCAAGTGCCTGTGACCAAGAATATTCCACAGGGTGTGCCGCTAGCTAACGCAACCTCACCGGTCACAAATAGTGTCAATTCAATTACACTTAAAAAGCTCGGTGGATCAGTAAGGAGCGCGGGAACAGTTACTGAATACTCTTTGAATAATATTTCTAAACAAGAAGATGGTAACATGAAAGGAGGTTCGGCAACTGACTCACAAAAGGTGGATCCGTACCGTATGCCGATAGAATAAAACACTAGGCTATAATTGTAGCTTATACTATAATTAAATAAGCTTATGGCAATTCGACTCAAGTGTAATACTTAATTATGCAATTTAAAGTACCACAATTTTTGGATATAGAAGATAAAATATTCGGGCCTTTTACTTTTAGTGAATTTGTATACCTTGCGGGAGGAGCAGGAATTTGTTTTGTAATTTATAAAGCCTGGGGATTCCTTTTAGGGATAGTGCCAATGCTTGCTATAGCAGGATTTTCTGCTGCTCTTGTCTTTTACAAACCAAATAATAAACCCTTTATTGAAATGCTGGAGGCTGGTTTTAAATTTGTGGTGCAAGACAAGTTGTATATTTGGAAAAGGAGTGTCGTTAAAAAATCGAAACCGAACAAAAGCCCAAGAACTCCAGTTGGGGCAGAAAAAAATACAAATACAACAACAATGGCACCACACACCCAGAGACTCAGTGGCGAAAAGTTAAGGGATTTAGCCTGGAGTTTAGATGTACTAGACTTGAAAAAAGAGCAGAATTAATAATATGGCATTATCAGCAAAAGCAACTCAAGAGTTTGTCCCTATCAAGGAAATCCGTGACGGTGTTGTAGTGTTAAAAAATGGTGACTTACGTGCTATTGTTCTAGCAAATTCTGTAAACTTGTCTTTGAAGTCCAACGATGAACAGCAAGCAACCATAATCCAATTTCAAAGTTTTTTAAATACTTTAGACTTCCCAGTTCAAATATCAATTCAATCCCGGAGATTAGATATTCGACCTTATCTGCTTTTACTAGAGAACAGGATGAAAGTACAGAACGAGCCTTTAATTAAACTACAAACCAAAGAATACATGGAGTTCATTAGGAACTTCACCGAAACAGTTAGTATAATGACCAAAAGCTTTTTCGTAGTGGTGCCGTATACGCAAACAACGCTAAGGTCTGACTCTGGATTCCTAAAAGGCCTATTCGCAAAAAAAAATGACAAGGACGCAATAATAGCTGAACAAATGGACTTTGAGGAAAAGAAATCCCAACTCGAACAGAGAGTGAGTGTTATAGAACAAGGTCTTTCGCGCTGTGGTATTAAGTCGGTTCAATTAGGCACCGAAGAAGCGGTGGAGGTATTTTATAAAGTATTCAACCCTGGCGAGCTTGAAGGTAAGATAGAATTAGAAAAATAGGTTAAGATATTATTATGGGACTTCTTGATACATTGCTTGGGGAAAATAAAGACAAAAAAGATGCGGGTGGAGTAGAGGGAGCGAAGGCTTCTGTTTTGGCAGTACTACCACAAGAAATATACGAGTCTGCAAAACTTGAACTAGAAGATGTTATTGCTCCATCTGCTTTAAAGATTGAACCTAAGTCAATAAATTTAGGAGACAAAATTGCCAGAACATTTTTTATTATATCTTACCCAAGATTTCTTACTGATAATTGGTTCTCTCCTATAATAAACCTAGACAAAATTTTTGACGTCTCTATTTTTATCCACCCTGTGGATTCATCCCTCGCTCTTAGGCAGTTTCAGAAAAAAGTGGCGGAAGTGCAAAGTCAGATAAATATCAGAGAGAGTAAGGGTATGGTGCGCGATCCTATGTTAGACACTGCGTACCAAGACCTAGAAGGCTTAAGGGACAGTTTGATTCAAGCTCAAGAGAAGATGTTTGATGTTGGTGTTTATATTACTGTCTATGCGGATAACGACCTTGAATTATATAAAGTTGAGAACGAAATAAAGTCGATTCTGGAATCAAAGCTTGTGTATATTAAACCAGCTTTATTCCAACAAGAAGACGGTTTTAAAAGTGTTATCCCTATTGGTTCGGACCTGCTTACAGTACACCAGAAACTAAATTCTGAGCCGCTGTCGTCTATTTTTCCGTTTGTTTCTTTTGACTTAACATCAAGCAAAGGAATACTTTATGGAATCAACAGACATAATTCGAGTTTAGTTATCTTTGATAGATTTTCTTTAGAGAACTATAACTCGGTAACTTTCGCAAAGTCAGGTTCAGGTAAAAGTTATGCTACGAAGTTGGAAATTCTAAGGTCTCTAATGTTTGATATTGACGTGATAGTGATCGACCCGGAGAGGGAATACGAATTCTTAGCAGAGACTGTGGGTGGCAGATATTTTAATATTTCACTCTCCTCAGACCACCATATTAACCCTTTTGATTTGCCGGTACCACGAGAAGACGAGACAGCAGAAGATGTACTACGTTCTAATACTATAAACTTGGTCGGACTTTTTCGGCTTATGCTAGGAGGACTTACTCCAGAGGAAGATTCTATTGTAGACCGTGCTATTACTGAGACCTACGCAATTAAAGACATAACCGCTCAGTCCGATTTCTCGAATATCGAACCGCCTCTACTTTCTGACTTTGAAATGGTGCTTTCTGGAATGGACGGTTCTGAATCTATTGTTCAGAGACTAACAAAGTTCACTAAAGGCTCGTGGTCAACATTTATTAACAGGCCTTCAAACGTAGACATTAACAAAAAGTTCGTTGTTTTCTCTGTGCGTGACATGGAAGATGAATTAAAACCTATTGCTATGTATATCGTGACCCACTATATCTGGAACACTATTAGAAAAAACTTGAAAAAGAGACTTTTGGTAGTAGACGAGGCTTGGTGGATGATGAAGTCGGAAGACACTGCGTCTTTTCTATATTCTTTGGCAAAACGTGGCAGAAAGTACTACCTTGGCCTTGCGACTATTACCCAAGACGCGGCGGACTTTATGAAATCTCCTTATGGAGTACCGATAGTCACCAACTCTTCTATTCAAATACTACTGAAACAGTCGCCTAGCACCATAGAAGTGTTGCAAAAGACTTTCAACTTAACAGATGAAGAAAAGTATCTACTACTTGAGTCTGGACTCGGAGAGGGGATATTCTTTGCTGGAACCAAGCATGTAGCTATAAAGGTTGTCGCATCCTATACCGAAGACCAAATAATAACGTCCGACCCTTCTCAAATCCTATCCATCAAAAAAGCGAAGGAAGACCTAGAGTTGGCAGAAAAGGCTGTGTAGTTTGCAGGGTAAAAAGTTACGAAAGATTATAAAGTAATGTTACAATAGTAAGAATGAAGAAAGGGAGTTTAATTTTTAGTTTTGTATTTATACTAAGCATCTTTGGCGCTTTTTTTATTTCTGATTCTGCAATTGCTCAAGTGCAGAGCACAGACGTTGTATTATCTATCGTACCCAAGTATCCAGTCCCGGGAGACAAGGTTACTGCTACACTAACTAGTTACGTTACAAATCTTGATAAGGCAAACATGACTTGGTCTGTTAATGGACAAAACATGGTTTCCGGTGTAGGCAAGAAGGTTTTTACCTTTACATTGGGAACTCTAGGATCCACGACACTGCTTAATGTAGATGTCCAGACAATAGACAGACAGAGTTTTAGTAAAAACATAAGCTTAAACGCCACAGAAATAGACATGCTTTGGGAAGCCACCGACTCGTATGTGCCACCTTTCTATAAAGGCAAAGCTTTGCTTTCTCGTGAAGGAAGTCTCAAGGTGGTGGCGATACCAAATATTGTCTCCGGTAAAAATACACTGAACCCAACCAATTTGTCCTATATTTGGGAAAAAGATGGCAAGGGTCAACCAAACTCTTCAGGCTGGGGAATGAATTTTTTTATTTTTAAAAATAGTTATATAGACAAAAGCAACGAAGTAATAGTGAAAGTTTCTGACATCTTTGGAAACAATGAAACTGGGAACAATATCACCATAACACCTGGAAACCCAAAAATACAATTTTACAAAAAAGATATTTTACAAGGAATTGATTTGGCTCACATTTTGTTGGATGGACACCTTGTGGACAAAAAAGGGGAAACTGTTGTGGCTGTACCATATTTTTTCTCTCCGAAAAATATAAATTCTCCAGATTTATTACTTACTTGGCTGATAAACGATAAACCAGCACGAATATCTAATATTAAAAACGAACTCGGCATAAAAGGGGAAGAAGGTAAAAGTGGCCAAGCGAAAGTTAAAGTTAATATTAAGAACCCTAACACCCTCTTCCAGAGTTTGGAAAAAGAAATAAATGTTGTATTTTAGTAATAAAAATAAAAAAATTCTCTCGGTATTGTTCTTGGTGTTTTTTGTGTTTTTAAGTCTTAGTTCTAGCATACCCGTTCAGGGGCAGGGAGGTTTTGACCCTATACCCAACGACCTTATTCCTGGAGCTGGGGTAACGGATACGATTGACGACAATGCGTACAATCCAAACATTTTGCCAGCGGCTGATCCGCAAACAGGCAATCAAGCAAATACAACAGTAGATACTGATACTACATATACCCCGCTTGCTCCTCTATCGGACGAACTTAGTGGACCCTACCAAACCACTGGTAAATGCCCCTTAACTAGATATCTGAATGTTTTATTTAATATATTCTTGGGTTTGGCCGCGGTGCTCGCTATGGTTATGATATTCGTTGGTGGTATTGAATATATGGGTAGTGAACTTATTTCTTCGAAAGAAGCGGGCATGAGTAAAGTCAAAAATGCAATTGGAGGGCTCCTACTTGCGCTTGCTGCTTATCTTATACTCTATACTATTAACCCAAGACTACTGAATGTTTGCTTAGATATACCTAACGCAACCATAACTGTAGCGCCGCCGCCAGGAGATAGTTCAGCAGCTCCGTTTTCACCTATGTCACAAGCTGAACTGCAAAACTTAGGCATTGAATGTCCTGGGAGTGGAGGAAAGGACAAGTTAGTTGATATTGCTAAAAGTTTTCAGGGAAAGGTAAAGTACAGTAATGACCCTAGAAACGTAATACAAGGTGGTACTGTCTTAATTGATTGTTCGTCGTTCGTTAAACAAGTCTACGCATGTGCCGGTATGGATTTTAACGGGGACAGAACAGCCACAATGTTTGGTGGTCAAGGGCAAGTTTCTGTTGTGGGCACAAAAGTAAATGGCGAAGAGTTAAAAGTTGGCGATCTTTTGGGTTGGACGATGGGAGAAAGCGGACCTGGTCAAGGACATGTTGTTATGTATATTGGTGGAGGTAAATTTATAGAGATGACCGGTTCGGGGATATTAATTCGATCTTTAGAAAGTTATGCTGGTAGGTATAAACATGTAATTAAAGTTTACTAGAATGTCAAAAAGAAATTTAAAATTATTAGCTGTCTTGATGGTAATCATGCTCATGGTGGTGTTGAGTTATTTCTATTTAGGGGATAAACCCAAAACCATAACGCCTGCTGACGGGGGCGGGGGAGACAATTTTTTTGCTGATCTTTTGAATTTTGGAAATTCTAATAAACCAAGTAAGGACTCCAGCACACCAGCTGATGTTTCTGGATATGTTCCAGAAAATGAAACTGAGATGCAAAAAATGAGACTCATGAAGATCTCTAGCATGCCAATCGCAGGGTATCTTGTATTTAACCAAGAAAGGTTTGTTAACGTGGCTCCGCCAATTAAAGTAGAAACACAAGAAGGAGAAGAATTAACCCCGACAGCACCCAAAGAAATCACAATTAGACCAACGGCTCCTGCGACTGAGCTTATACCAACGCTCCGGTATGTAGCGAAGGAAAATGGAAATATTTTTCAAACGTCTATAGACGTTATTAATGAGAGGAAATTCTCTAATACATTGATTCCCGGTGTACATGAAGCCTTCTTCGCGACCAAAGGTGAGTCTGTTATTATGAGGTATTTAAAAAGTGACAATTCTACCATAGCTACTTGGAGTGGGGTTCTACCAAAGGAAGTCCTTGGGTCAGACTCTGTCCAACCCAACAGGATTAGTGGTTCATTTCTAACCGATAATATTACAGATATGAGTGTTTCTCCTTTAACAAACAAGATATTTTACTTATTTAATTCAAAAGATGTTGCTATTGGTATAACTTCGGACGCCACAGGTAGCAACAAGACCCAAATTTATAATGGGGCTTATACTGAGTGGTTGTCCCA
This sequence comes from bacterium, assembly GCA_030855725.1. Lineage (GTDB taxonomy): Bacteria > Patescibacteriota > Minisyncoccia > Phycocordibacterales > UBA9973 > UBA9973. The sequence goes on from JALYQS010000008.1 coordinate 27,045, forward strand.
GTGGCCAAACGATGGTTTGGTTGTGGTGACCACCAAACCTTCTTCTAGTGTTCCTGGTTACATGTATGCAATAAACACAAGCAAGAAAGATTTTAAAAAAGTCTTGGGGAATGTTAATGGGTTAACTACATTAACCAGTCCAAATGCAGACAATGTTTTATATAGCAACAACCGGCTAACACTTTCTTTATATGACACAACAGAAAGAGTAAATAAAGAACTCTCAATACGAACTTTAGCAGAAAAGTGCGTCTGGGGTAGGGGAAGTGATTTTGTTTACTGTGCTGTACCGAAATACATAGACACTTCTCGAGCTTATCCGGATTCTTGGTACCAGGGAGAAGTATCTTTTTCCGATGATATTTGGAAAATAAACATACCGGGTGGAACTGCTCAAATGATTCTAGATCCTTTGGCTCGTGTTGACGGGAGCAGTCAAAACACTACACCAATTGACGGCATAAAACTTTCCTTAAGTAGCGACGGAAAACACCTATTCTTTGTGAACAAGGCAGATTCTTATCTTTGGGGGTTGAAGTTAGAATAGTAACTAGGCTTTAATTTTCTATTTTTTATAAACCGCCAACATATTTTATAACAACTCTTCGGTAGGGACCTACTCCTTCTGACTCGGTTTTTAGGTCAGAGGCATCTGAAAGGAACTCGTGAACTATGCGTCGCTCAAAGGCGGGCATTGGATCTATTTCTATGCTTGATTTGAAGTAGCGTGCTCGTTCCGCCATCATGTGTACTATGGCGTGAATGTTCTCTATTTTCTTTTTGTGAAACCCGTTTATATCGATAAGTATTTCAACGTGTTCTTGGGATGAGGGCAAAAGTTGTTCATTCTGCTCTCTTTTTTTGTTTTGTGGGAAAGTTTTAGCCTCTACTAACTTACGAGCAATATAATTCAGGGCGTGTAGTGCTTCTCCTTCGCGATTCAGAAATAGATATGGGTCCCTAGTTTCTATTTTGAACCAGGTTGTTTTTGACTTACCGTCTTCAATAACCTCAATATCTTTATCAGTAGGTACAATTTTCCCAATGAGTTCCTTTATTAAATTTTGAATTTCGTTGTTTTGCATTTTAACTTTGTTTGATTGGAGTGTTCTTCACCGAAAGCATTGTTCCGTGATTTTTTTTCTTTAAATATATTTGCTGTCCGATAGCGAAAATATTACTTACAACCCAATAAAGTGCGATAGCTCCAGAAACACTGTAGGCAATGAAAGCTACAATGAAAGGGAAGACGTACTTCATTTGCATATGCATGCTTTTAGCAAAACTTTCTTGGAATGACCCAGGTGTTGCACTAGAGGTTGCCGGTTTTGGCATAAAGTATGCTTGGAAATACTGAGAAATACCAGCCAAAACAGCTAAGAATATACTTTTACTACTTAAATCCAAGAATCCCAAGAAATTCATGTTTAAATTTTGGGGTGTTGGAATAAATGAGTACAGGACACCACTTTCAAAATTAAGTCCTTTTAAGAAAACGTAATAGAGGGCGAAGATTATTGGGATTTGAATTAAAACCAGAAGACACCCAGAAAATGGATTGGTTTTGTGTTTTTTATATAGTTCGAAGGTAAGTCGAGCCTGTTCTTCTTTGCTGGTACCGCTTTTTTTGATTTTTTCGAGTTCGGGAGCAAGCAAGGTCATTTTTGCTTGGCTTTTGATAGATGCGCCAGAGAGGGGTAGCAACGCTATTTTTACCAAAATAGTTAGTATAATAACAGCAATACCAACGTCTTCGCCTGGGACAATAGAAATTAAGAATGCGAGAGCATTTACTAATGGGTCGTATAAAACTGTATTCCAAAGATTAGTGAGCATTTATCTATTCTATATGAAAATGCCCAAAAATCAAAATTTAGGTTAGCGGATCCATATGATTGCTTTGCCAAGGGTGACACCGCAATATTCTTCTAGAACCAAGCCAGAGCCCTTTTAATGCTCCGTATTTTTCTATTGCTTGCTTGGTGTACTCTGAACAAGTGGGGTAAAAAACACAGCTCGGTTTGGTAAGTGGGCTTATGTTTTTTTGATAAAAGTTAATTAGCTTTAGTAAGTAAGTTTTTGATTTCATTTTCTAGGTTTTCGGTGTTACTTTTCTTGAACACAAAGGCGGCCGTGATGGGGGAGGGTAGCAATTCTAAGTGCTTTTTTAGTAGCGCATACCCTTTTCTTCGTAGACCATTTCTCTTTACGGCACTTTTGCTTACTGTTTTTGGAGTTACAAAGGATATCTTAGTGGTTTTGTCTTTTAAATACCTGAAAGTGAGGTTCGTGGAAGCCAAAAAAAAGCCCTTTTTAAAGACTTTATCTAAGTCTTTTTTATTGGCTCTATTTTTCTTTAGGAGCATATTATAAAGGGTTTTGGTTAGTTAGGCAGACAACTTTGCCCGACCTTTCCTTCTTCTTTGTTGGATAACTTTCTGTCCGTTTTTGGTACTTGATCGAGATAAAAACCCATGTGCTCGGGCTCTTTTTCTTTTCTTGGGTTGATATGTTTGTGACATAGTTAGAATAGTATACCCGAACTGTGCTTGAAAGTCAAAAGTGATTATTTGGCTTTAGGTCGTGGGGCGGGTGAGTTCTCCACAGCTTATCAACAGAGTTAGTAAGTTTTGGAAACTTTGGGTTGCTACTCCGAATAAGTATAATAGGACTCATGGATACAAAAGAACTTTGGAAGAACTGTTTAGTTGATATTGAAGCGGGTCTGTCTAAAGCAAACTTTAGTACTTGGTTTAAAAACACATCAATAATAAAAGAAGACATGGGGGTTATCTATGTTGGTGTGCCGAATGAATTTGTCCGTGACTGGCTAAAAACTAAATACCACAAACTAATAACAAAAACTATTGCCGATGTATACGAGAATATGCGCGCGGTAGAATATACCATCGCAAAGACCGAGGTGTTAAAACAAGAAGAGGAAAAGGGTGTTGGATCTTTTGTAAACAAAGAACTTCCATTACAGGACTTATATATAAACCCAGAAAACAATCTTAATCCCCGTTATCATTTTGACTCTTTTATTGTAGGAGGATTTAACGAGCTTGCCTATGCAGCTGCTCAAGCAATAATAGAATCTCCTGGGACTAAATATAACCCTTTTTTTGTTTACGGTAGTACTGGATTAGGTAAAACCCACCTACTCCAAGCAGTAGGGAATTCTATAAAAGATAAGTATCAAAACAAAAAAGTCCACTACATAACTCTTGAGAAATTCGCAACTGATTTTATTAATTCTCTACAAGGAAACAAGGCCAACTCTTTTAAAGAAAAGTACAGAAAGTACGACCTTTTAATTATTGATGACATCCAGTTCATTGGGAAGATGGAGAAAATTCAAGAGGAACTCTTTCATACCTTCAACACTTTCTACGAAAACAACAAACAAATTATATTTTCTTCAGATAAACACCCAAACCATATCCCTGAGCTGGCTGACAGATTAAGGTCTAGATTCGCTCAAGGCATGATTGTAGATGTATCAGAACCTGAGTACGAATCCCGCATAGCAATTTTAAAAGTAAAATTAAGTGAACAAAACATCGAACTAGAACCAGAGATACTAGACTACATAGCTTCTAGCATTAGGGGTAACATTCGCGAATTAGAAGGTAGCCTAAACACGATTATCTGCCAGTATCGTCTAAAGAACAAACCCCTTAGTTTGTCTGATGTAAAAAACATACTGAAAAACAACATAAGACCGAAGAAAAGTGTGGCAATAAAGGATGTGGTAAAAATAGTTAGTGATTACTACAACCTAGAAGAGTCTTCAATTTATGAAAAAACAAGAAGGAAAGAGATAGTAAAAGCAAGACAAGTTGTTATGTATATTTTGAGAGAGGATTTTAATGTATCCTATCCATTAATAGGGCAGAAGCTTGGTGGAAAAGATCACACCACAGTAATACATTCCTATTTAAAAATAAAAACAGATTTAAAAAATGACCCGCAGTTAATAGACGAGTTAGAACAAATACGAGTTATGTTTAAATAGTTGGGGACAAGTTGGTGATACCGTTATAGAAAGTGTTGGGAAAGTAATCAACAAACTGTTTGTAAAAATCTTTAATAGTTAACGACTAAAAATTTAAGAAATCTTTCAAACAAACAAACAAAAGTTATTAGAATAGTATTAAGATTAAATAATTATAATAACCATATAAATAAAGACATAATCCACTTATCCACTTATCCACAACACTAATAGTATTAATAAATTATATATATAATAAATAAACAAATTAAACACTATGAAACTAGAATGCTCCGCGGAAAAATTAAGAAGCTCAATATTACAAATTGAACGAGTAACAGGTAAGAACCTAACCTTACCTATTTTGGGTTCTGTTTTAATTATCGCGCAAGGAAAAATACTAAGGTTGAGGGCAACTAATTTAAGTCTGGGGGTTGAGATAGAAATACCCGTGAAGATAGACCAAGAAGGTATTGTAGCTATTTCTGGTGGTGTGCTTGCTAATACTTTTTCTAATATAACCCAAAACGAAAATATTCAGCTCGAAGCTATGGATGGTAATTTGTTGATTAAAACAAAGAAAAGCCAAATTAAACTTAAGGGCGGATTATATGAAGATTTCCCAACAATCCCAAAAGTAGAAGGAGATAGTTTTGACATAGAAACAAAAAAACTAATAGACGGTATAAAAAGTGTTTATTATAGTTCCTCTGTTTCAGATATTAAACAAGAAATTTCAAGTGTTTATATATACACCAGCGAGGAAAATTTAGTATTCGTATCAACAGATTCTTTTAGATTAGCAGAGAAAAAAATAAAGGTTAAAAACATTCCTAATATTCCAGGTATTTTGATCCCTTATAAAAATATACCGGAAATACTAAGGATTCTAGGTGAGTTGGATGGAACAACTAAAGTATTTTTTAATAAAAATCAAATATCTTTCTCTTCTAATGGGGTTTATTTAACTTCGCGTGTCATTGACGGAGTTTTCCCAGACTATCGTCAAATAATACCAAAAGAGTTTAAAACAGAAATCATTGTGCTAAAGCAAGATTTATTAAACGCACTAAAACTATCCAATATATTTTCTGATAAATTTAATCAATTGAATTTAAATGTTCTAGTAAAAAACAAACTTTGTGAGCTTTCTTCTTCAAACCACGACGTGGGGGAGAATAAAACCAACTTAGATGCTGCCCTTAAAGGTAACGATATAAGCCTCGGGTTTAATTATAAATACTTTCTTGACTGTTTCCCCTCAATAACCACAGACAGTGTCTGTATTAAGTGCGTAGACGCTAGTAGGCCTATGCTAATAACCCCGGTCTCTGATTCTTCGTTTACTTATCTTATAATGCCAATGAACAGATAGATGATAGAGATTAAAGAATTACTCGGAAGGCTGAGCGAAATTCTTCTAAAAGAGGAAGGAAAAACAGAAGTCCTGAGAAAGGTAATACAAGAAGTGGTTGGTGTAAAAATAAACCCGGAAGATCTGAAAATAAAAAATCATACAATTTTCCTGAACATTAAACCAATCTACAAAAACGAAATATATATGAAGCAAGAAGAGATCTTTTTAAAACTAGAAAATCTTTTAATGAAAAAGATCCCAAAAAAGATAAGATAGAAGATCTATTCCGAGACGCTGAAAGTGGTTGCAACCTCTACTTTGTTGTACGCAGTGTCGCTAGCAATAACTCGAAGCTCGTTGTTGGTTTTTATATTATCAACTTCGTTGGGTATGAAAGAGAGACTGAAGGGCGCTTCGGCTGTGCTGATGTAGACATCGTTTATAAATACATCAATTTTTTTTAAAGGGTATGGCCCAGTACTAGAAATTTGTATATTTATTGGTTGATCTGGTGGGTACACAGTCTCTGTATTGGGCTCTAATATCGCGACCACTGGACTCATTCCATTATTGTGGACATTATCCTCGAAGACCGGCTTCTCGGCCCAGGTGGTCGTTCCGTATCGGTATTGGTTTTGTGCCCACCAATTTTGAATAGGAATTTCCCAATGACTAAACTGGGGGTCCTTTTCAGGGTTCGCTGGCGGAGGACCGGTTATATCTTTCTTATCAACCCAATATAATATCGAATGAACATTTGTGATAATTTTTTCTTCCGTCGTTTCTCTGGGTGTGTTTATGGTTGCAGAACCACCCGAGATTTTGTCGATAAAGAAACTTTGGTTGCCTAGCCAGTTTCCACGAAGGACTGGTTTTACTGCAAGCAGATCAATTCCTGAATTAGGCTTCTCAAAAGTTTCGCTCGGCATGACTTTCAGAGCTTCAACCATAAATTTGTTCCAGATTGGTCCTGCTACCGCCGAGCCACCTTTCTTCATTGGTTTATTGTCATTGTTTCCAGACCAAACACCAACCGCAATAGAAGGGGTGTACCCGATAGTCCAAGCGTCCTTATTGTTGTTAGTGGTACCGGTTTTTACTGCAACACTATGGCCTGGAACAACTAGAGGCGAATTTGCGCCGAATGTTGGAACACGCGCAACATTGTCCGATAAAATGTCAGAAAGGGTGAGTGCGGTGTTTCTTGGTAACACTTCTTTTGGGTTAAGATTAAATTCTTCCAAAACATTTCCTTTTGAATCTTGAACTTTTAAAACTCCAGTGTAGTTGTTTTTAATGCCACCGTTAGCAAACACACCATAAGCTGAAGTAATGTCTAATAGCGAAACTTCACCGCCTCCAATAACAAGGGTAAGTCCGTAACGGCCGACATCAGTAAGAGTACTAATACCCAGGTCTTCCGCTGTTTTTAAGGAGTCACGAAGTCCAGCAAGATAGAAAAGCTTTACTGCGGGTATGTTTCTGGATTGTGCTAAGGCGTTGCGCAAGTTTATCGGGCCTACTGTTTTACCATCGTAATTCTGTGGCATATAACAATCACTCTGACTACCAGAAACTGCTTTTCCGTATGCGTTACATGTTGTTTGGAATTCGGTAGGCAAATCAAACAGGACTGTTTCTGGTAAAAATCCTTTATTGAAGGCTGTAGCATAAATAAAAGGTTTAAAAGAAGACCCTGGCTGTCTAACCGCAGTTGCCACATTAAAATTGCCATCAATGGTTTTATCAAAATAATCCCGAGACCCAATCATCGTTAGAATTTGACCTGTTTTTGGATCTATTGCTAACAAAGATGAATTCTTACCATTCCAACTCTTTTCATTTTCTAAAGATCCATCCTTTACTATTTTCTCTCCTTTTTCCTGTAAACTGTAATCTAATGTTGTGGTTACTTTAAGTCCACCCTTCTCTACCACCTCAATACCGTATTTATTTTCCAAGTAGTCTTTAATGAAAAACACAAAATGGGGTGCTTTTATACCACCCACTGCTTGAGGTGTGAATACCACAACTTCGTTTCTGGCTGCTTTATATTCTTCTTCAGTTATGAACCCAAGCTCTCGCATGCGAAACAGTACTAGATTTTTCCGTTGCTCTAATTTGTCTAAGTGTTTTCCGTAGGGCGAAAGGATGGAAGGTAACTGGGGGATACCAGCCAGATATGCAGCTTCGGTTAAGGTAAGTTCACCCGCATGCTTGCTAAAATATGTCCGAGACGCCTCTTCTATGCCATATATGGTCCCTCCATAAGGAACCTCATTTAAATAAAGCTCAAGAATTTTTTCTTTCGACAGAGCTTGGTCCATTTTTACCGCCAAGATCCATTCTTTAACTTTTCTGATGGGGCTTTTTTTAGAAGTAAGGAGAGTATTCTTTACTAACTGTTGAGTAATAGTTGATCCACCACCTCCAATTCCAACGTTAAACAAATTTGAAAGAACCGCTCGAATAGTGGACTTTACCCGAACGCCACTATGGTTGTAAAATTCCGCATCTTCGATAGCTACTGTAGCGTTTTTTATATTGGCGCCCATATCCTCAAATAAAATATCTGTCCTCCTGACATCTTGATGAATGTCATAAAGAAGGACTTCGCCAGTACGATCATATAGTTTAGTTGAATTTACAGACTTTATGTCTTCGAATGATTTAAAATCTGGAATCTTTAGTGTCGACATCCAAACGATAACTATCCCCACAAGCAACATAAAAAAACCAGCACAAAACAGCAACACGTTTTTGGTGAGTTTAAAGTTGCTGACTGATTTTCTAGTCCTCTTTAGGGTCTTTACCATTCTCATAATTATAGCAGAGTTGGTTAACCTATAGAAATTTTTCCTTTTGAAAATTTTATCCAAGGTGCTATTATGTCGTTATATGGCTAAGATTATTACAGACGAAGCTAAAATCGACGAGATTTTAACTCGTGGTGTCCACGACGTTTTCACCAAAGAAGAACTAAAAAAGAAATTGTTAAGTGGAAAACAACTCCATATAAAACTCGGCACCGATGTGACCGGGTCTTTCCTTCATTTGGGTCACGCAGTCATGCATCGTAAAATGCGTGATTTCCAAGAGCTGGGACACAAAGCCACATTGATTATAGGCGACTTTACTACACTGGTAGGGGATCACTCTGATAAGGTGGACATGCGAGCAGAAATAACGCCGGAAGAAATAAAGAAAAACGAAGAAACCTGGGAAGGCCAGTTTTACAAAACAGTACTGAAAGAATCAACCGAAATAAAGCATAACTCAGAGTGGCTGAAAGATTTAAATTTTAATGATGTAATCCACCTAGCAAAGCAGTTTACAGTATCTCAAATGCTCGATCGTGAAACCTTCATGCTTCGCTATAAGGAAGGTAAACCAATCGGGCTCGACGAGTTTATGTATCCCTTAATGCAGGGCTATGATTCTGTTGCAATTAAGAGCGATGTTGAACTTGGTGCTACAGATCAAACATTCAACCTTTTAGCAGGCAGGAAGCTTATGGAGGCTTTCGGTATGGAGCCCCAGTGTGCGATAGCCATGAAGATGTTGACCGGCTCTGACGGACGCCCAATGGGTAAAAGTTTAAAGAACTTTATTCCTATTACCGATGAACCAAACGATATGTACGGAAAAATAATGTCTATTGTTGACGATGTAATTTTTAACTACTTTGAATTAGTAACCCGCGTCCCAATGAACGAAGTGCAAGTGATGAAAGACAAAGTAGCTTCTGGCGAAAACCCTATGGTCTTCAAAAAAGTCCTAGCAAAAGAAGTAGTCAGTTTTTATCACAGTAAAGAGGAAGCAGAAAAAGCAGAAGAAGCTTTCTCCAGCACTTTTCAAAAAGGAGAAATTCCTGAGGATATGCCAGAAATACAAATAACAAACAACAAGATGCTGATGGACTTGCTAGCTGAAGGGGGTCTAGTGTCTTCAAAAGGGGAGTTTCGAAGGTTAGTAGAAGAAGGAGCGGTCACAGACTTAGACAAAGACGAGAAAGTAACCAATGTAAATATGATTCCTGCGGCAGGCACAAGATTTAAAATTGGAAAAAAAAGATTTGTGAAAATTATTTAAAACAAAAAAAGCCCCATCCTGGGGCTTTTTTTAAAATCAGTACTTTATACAAATTTATCGTCGGGAGTTCCTTCCTCTTCTTCAAAAACACCAAGAGGCTTCTCTCCTATGTCTAAGTCGTCATCAACTCCAAGCATAGGATCTATGTCGTCGTCTGCAAAAGCACTCGCACCTAATACATCATCATTTAAATCATCATCCATAATTTTTATCTTAAATTTTTAATAAAACTAATCTACCTAACTTGTAATTGTTTATATTTTTATCAAAAACAAAATTCTTTAGCAAGGCGATTTGAGGGAATATGTGGAAAACTCCGATTGTCTCTTTGCTAAATATTTTTTATATGAGCAAAAGCGGTCAGAGCTATAGCAATCGCGTCTAATTCATCATCTGATTTTTTTGATTTATCTATGTCCACCAGAATTTTTACCATCTTCATCATCTGTTCTTTACTTGCGCTCCCGTACCCGGTGGTTGCCATCTTGATCTGTGAAGGGGACGCCTCAAACACTGAAAGTTTAGACGCGGCAGCCAGATAAATTATTACACCTCGCGCTTCGGCCACGTGCATAGCGGTCTTTTGGTTAGTGTTTATAAAAAGAGTTTCAATAGAAAGTACTTCTGGGTCATATTCTTCTATGATTTTTTTAACTTCTTGCCCAATAAGCACCAAACGCTCAGAAAAAGGGATTTTAGCTGAAGTTTTAAAACAATCAGAATAAAGCACTTGCTCCTTTTTATCGCCTTTGTTCTTCTCAAGGATGGCTATTCCTACCCGTTCAAACCCAGGGTCAATTCCTAAAATACGCATATAAAATTATTCCGCGTTAGTAAACACATCCTGTACATCGTCGTTATTCTCTAGGTCTTCCACAAGTTTGTCGAGTAGCATTAGATCTTCGTCCGACGCTTCTACTGTAGTCGTGGGTATCCAGACAAGTCCTTCTTCGGGGGTGATTTTTTTTTCAAAAGCCCACGATACAGAGCCGATGCCTGCAAAAGCGGTGCCGTTTTCTGCAAGGATATGTTTTACATCTTGGGCGGTTCTGTTTTTCGAGTCGGTCAAGGTTTCGACGATTATACCCACGCCACCTGGTCCATAGGCTTCATACATGATATTTTCCATCACCACATTCGAGTCCGACGCTTTCTTTACCGCCCTTTCAATAATATCTTTGGGCATATTTACCTTTTTCGCTTTCTCGATAGCGCTGCGGAGCCCTGGGGATTCCTTGCCACCCGAGAGCCTCGCCTCTACCGAAATATACTTTACCAACTTCGAAAAGATCTTACTTTTCTTACCATCAGTAATCTCTTTCTTGTGTTTAATTTGACTCCATTTGTTATGACCTGACATATAAGCTGATTATACTGCAAAAACTGCCCGAGTCTAGTTGTGTGGGCTATATTTGATATACTGTTTGCATGGAAACCAAAACATGCCAAAACTGTAAAAATAACTTTGTTATTGAAGCAAACGATTTTTCCTTCTATGAAAAAATTAAAGTTCCACCACCAACTTTCTGTCCGGAATGCCGATCAATTAGGCGCATGCTTGGCGCCAACGAACGGTCGCTATATAAAAGAAATTGCGACTACACCGGAAATCAAATCTTTAGCATGTATCCCGAAGGGGCACCTTTCCCAGTGTACGAAACAGCCACATGGTACAGCGATGAATGGGATCCGTATCAATATGGACAAGAGTATGATTTTTCTAAACCTTTCTTTCAGCAATTCCAAGAGCTATTAGATAAAGTGCCACATATGGCTTTAGTGAAACAAGGACAGTCGATTAACAGCGAATATACCCACCGAGTGAGAGACATGAAGAATTCATACATGGTTTTCCGCTCAACGAACAGCATGGATTGCATGTACACCTACATCGGACTAAACACCATAAATTGCACAGACTGTTTTGCTATTGCTGACTGTGAGTTATGTTACGAGTGTATTGATTGCAACAAATGCTACAAAACCCAATTCTCGCAAGAGTCCATAGAATGCAGGGACTCGATGTTTTTATATGCCTGCAAGAATTGTTCAAACTGCGTTGGCTGTGTAAACCTGGTAAACCAAGAATACTGTATTTCCAACCAGCGTTATTCTAAAGAAGAATATTTTGAAAAGTTAGAAGCACTAGGGTTGAATACTGCTTCTGGCCTATTCTCGATGGAGAAAGAATTTGAAATCTTTAGAAAGCAACTCCCTCAGCGCTCCATGATGTCTTTGAAATCAAACACCGTTTCCGGCAACTGGTTCACTAATTGTGAAAATGTCGAAAGTTCTTTTTGGTGCATGGATGCAAAAGACTGTAAGTATATATATTTTGCATATAAAATAGAAGACTGTATGGATTATTTTCAGTGGGGGAATAACTCAGAACTTATATACGAGACAGGCAATTGCGGAGTGAATTGTTCCCGGATCTACTTTTGTTCTCAGTGCTGGATCTCTGCTCACGATCTGTATTACTGTGATTCCTGTCCGAGCTCCGGGAATTGTTTTGGTTGTGTGGGGCTAAAAAAGGGAGAATATTCTATCTTGAATAAGAGATACACCAAAGAAGAATATGAAGCCCTCTTGCCGAAAGTAATCGAACATATGAAAGCAATGCCTTATGTAGACAAAAGAGGTATTGAATATAAATTCGGGGAATATTTTCCGGACGAGCTTTCTCCTTTTGCATACAATGAAACAGCTGCTGTAGATTTTTATCCCATGACAAAAGAAGAAGCCATTGGCAAAGGCTACAAATGGAAAGATCGGGAAAAGAAAAATTATACTATCACCAAAGAAAGCACAGACTTACCCGAAACCATTGATACCGTAGATGATTCTATCTTAAAAGAAGTGATCTCATGCGGTGATAAGGATAGGGAATATTCCACCGGAGCATACCGAATTACTGAGAACGAGCTTTCTTTTTACCGAAGAATGAATCTGCCTTTACCGAGAGCATGTTTTGATGCGCGACACACCCGACGCCTTCAAAAAAGGCCTCCACTTAACATAATCAATCGCAGTTGCTCTAAGTGCGATATTAAAGTTGAGACGGTGTACAGCGAAAACTACGCGCCAATACTTTATTGCGAAAAATGCTATCAGCAGGAGGTTTACTAGCGCTAAGCCAGTGTATTAACTACAGAAGTTTGTTTTGTATATTTTCCGGCACATCGAAGTCTAAGTGCTCGTATGCCTTAGTTGTCGCTACGCGCCCTCTTGCTGTGCGTTCTAGGAGTCCAAGCTGGATAAGGTAAGGCTCGATAACTTCTTCGACAGTAGCCTCTTCTTCGCTCATAGCGGCGCAAATGGTTTTGAGCCCGACGGGACCACCATTGAATTTTTCAATCAGAATTTCTAAGAACTTTCGATCAGACTGATTGAGACCTATGTCGTCGATGGCGAGCATGTTCAATGCCTCACGAGTCGTTTTTTGATTTAACTCTTGTTTGTTGACTTGGGCGAAGTCCCGGACACGTTTCAGAAAATAATTCGCAGTCCTTGGAGTATAACGACTTCTTTTTGCAATTTCTTCTAAAGCCCCATCGTCTAGGACTGTTTCTAAAAGTTTGCTCGATCTTGCAACAATTTTTTTAATTTCTTCATTTGAGTAAAATTCCAATCGGAATACTCCGCCAGAGAATCGGGAACGCAGGGGAGAGGATACTAACGCCACACGCGTGGTCGCAGCAATCATAGTAAACGGTGGTAGATCGAGCTGAATTGTGCGAGCAGACGGTCCTTTACCGATGATGATATCCAGCACTCCAGACTCCATGGCAGGGTATAGAATCTCTTCTACCATTTTGTTCAATCGGTGGATCTCGTCAATAAAGAGAATATCACCCGGAGCAAGATTTGTAAGTATTGATGCCAAGTCACCGACTTTCTCTATCGCAGGTCCAGAGGTTATTTTTATCTGTCTGCCCGTTTCATGAGCAATCAGGTGAGCCAAAGTGGTTTTGCCGAGACCCGGCGGACCATAGAAAAGTATATGTTCTGGTATATGACCGCGTTCTTCTGCAGCTTTTAATAGTATTTTTACGTTATCTTTTATGTGCTTTTGGCCAATATATTCATCCCATGCTCGCGGACGAAGAGTTTGGTCTAGTACCACATCTTCAGCTTTGTTTTTTTCAGTATTCATCGGACTTGACATTAATTTTTATTTATGCTATATTTCTATATATAAGCGGTATCCACTAAGTTATCCCCTTATTGACACCTTATCAACAGGCCTTTCCACATTATAGCATTTGTGTCAAAGACGAGGATAGTTTGGCGTAGTATAATAATTCCGTTGAAGAAATTGATAATTAAATAGTTTATAGAGTTAGTGTTTTGCTGAATTTTATGAAGGCATTAATCTCTAAGCAATCAGCCTCAAGGTTATAGAAGTTTGCGTAGGACGTCCTGGTATTTTTTAAATCTCTGGGTCTATCCTTCAAGAATTTGTTACTTTACGGGCATAGCCCATAAAGGATTGTTTAGAGATTAATGCTTTTTTTTTGTTTCTGTTTGTTTCTGGTTTTATTTACTGCGATACATCTCGTAGTTCAAACAGAAATTCTTCCCACCTTTTTTGAAATGTTCATACGCTTCGTCTATTATTTCCACTGCCTGTTTGGAGTTTTTGGCGTGGAAAACAAGCTTGTAGTCTCTCTCTTCTAAATAGCCAGTTTTCAAGGGTTCATTTTTTATCCATTTCAACAGTCCTCCCCATTGTTCTCCCATTAAAATTATCGGGATATCACAGATGTGGTGCACTTGTACCAACTGCCAAGTGTAGAAAAGTTCCAGCATAGTGCCAAGTCCTCCAGGAGCCACAACTACCGCGTTACTCATCAACATGAATTCATCTAATCTTTTTGAAAATCTGCTCATTTTTTCTTTGTACTCCACAGCATCATTAAATTCCTGATTCCAAGGAAGGCGAACCCCAATACCAACAGAGTGGGCGTGAGTATTAGCTTTATTGGTTCCTTGTACATGACCTTCGTTGGCAGCTTTCATAAGGCCCGGACCCCCGCCAGTCAGAATATCTATTCCTTGTGCCCCAAGCATCTCAGCGAGATGGCGTATTCTTTCATAAGCAATATCTCCTTCTTCTATCTTAGAACTACCAAATATTGCCACTTTAAAGTGCTTACCATCTTTGTTTTTAAATTCCTTAAATACTTTTTGAGGTTTTGATTTTATTTTTGTTTTTGATACTAGTTGTAATTTTTTCATAATTATTTATTCTACTCTTCATTTAAATCTACCACACTCTGAACTTCTTCAAAAGAAGTAATCCCATTTAAAATCTTCACAATTCCGTCTTGACGCATTGATAATATTCCTTGAGTGCTTGCGATTTTCTTTATTTCTCTCTCCGAAGGATTGGTCGGCATTATTTTTTCAATAGCTTCGTCTGTTTTTATAGCTTCAAATATTCCCATTCTTCCTTTGTATCCAGTTGTATTGCATTTATCACAACCAACCGGTGCGTACATTTTAAAAGCCTCGTTCTCATTTATTCCATATTTCGCAATGTCTTTACTTTCTTCTTTCATCCCCGCTAGGATTTGTTTGATAGTGTTAGTTTCTCTGTCGGTGAAAGATTGTTCCTTTTTACAAAAAGGACACAGCTTCCTAACGAGTCTTTGGGCAATAGACAAAGAAAGTGCTGACACTAGTATTTTTGGATTGATCTGAAGATCAATCAAGCGGGGAATTACTCCAGCCGCATTGTTGGTGTGCAGTGTTGAGAATACAAGGTGTCCAGTAAGAGCGGATTGCACAGCAATCTCCGCAGTTTCCGCATCACGAATTTCTCCAACCATGATGACGTCTGGGTCTTGACGTAGTGCAGCTCGCAACCCCTGGGCGAATCCGTAATCTCTCTTTGCATCTGTCTGGGTTTGAGTTATGCCGACAAGCCTGTATTCTACAGGGTCTTCGATTGTAATTACATTTATTTCTGGATTATATATTTTACGTAAAAATGCATAAAGAGTTGTGGTTTTTCCGGATCCAGTAGGCCCAGTAACCAGGATCATTCCATTTGGTTTCGCTATTTCTTCTTTGATAATTGAGAAAAGATAAGATTCTATACCAATACTTTCTAGTTCTATTTGAATTGATTTCGGATCAAGGATACGCATCACGATAGATTCACCATAACTTCCAGGGATAAGGGAGGTACGAATACTGATTTCGTCTGCTCCTTCGGTGATACTGAATCTTCCGTCTTGTGCCTTAGTTGAAGTTAGCTTCATTCCAGAAAGAAGCTTGATTCTAGAATTTAATAAGTTATAAACATTGGTGTTAAAGAACGTTACATCTTGAAGCACACCATCAAGTCGTAGGCGGAGCCGGCCTCTGTCTTTTTCAGGCTCTATATGGATGTCGGATGCGTTGATGGCTATTGCTCCGGCAAGAATGACTTCAAGCAAGCGTGAGATTTTGTGAGTTTTAGTGTCCTCCATTAACTTTTGAATAGAAACATTTATATCCTGTATCTTTTCAATACTTTTTGCTGTTTCTCTTAAGACTTCTGCGGAAACATCTAATCCTCCGACTTTTGAACTTTCAGCCATAGAAAGTTCTTGGTATCTTTCCCACACTTTCTCAATACTTCCAATAGAAGTCATATAGAAAACCGGAACCAAGTCTTTTCTTTCCATCTCTTCCTTTAGCTTACTTATTAATTCGGGACCAGGAGAACGAAGAGCTATACTGATATTTTTACCTACCAACCTAAAAGGGGCAATTTTAAGTTCGTGGGCATCTGCCTCAGAGACAGCACGGAGTGCCTCGTTGTCTATACCCATGTGGTAAAGGTTGACGTAAGGGAGGCTGTATTTGGATTCAGCGAGCATTGCCACCAGTTGCTCCTCTTCCTCCAGGCGCAAGTCCTCTAGTTGTTTGTTCTGCTTTTCTTCGTCGAATTTTGCCATTTAGGCTTTATTATACAGTAAAATGCTATAATTCGCATAATGTCTAAAGATACCGAAGCAAGAAAGCTAAAAAAGACACTAGTACTACTAGATGCCCACGCCATAATCCACCGCGCATACCACGCGTTGCCTGATTTCTTGTCATCAAAAGGAGAGCCAACCGGTGCGCTCTACGGGATCTCGAATATGCTTATGAAGATTATTTCTGATTTAAAACCAGACTACATTGTGGCCTGTTACGATCTTCCCGGTAAAACATTTAGACACGAGGCCTATGATGCGTATAAAGGCGGCCGTGCCAAAATCGACGACGCACTCATTTCTCAGCTCATCAGCTCCCGTGAAATTTTCAAAGCGTTCAATATTCCTATCTATGACGCGCCGGGTTTCGAAGCCGATGACGTACTCGGGACTATTGCCGAACAATACAAAAAAGATAAAAATCTGGATATTATTATTGCCTCAGGGGATATGGACACGATGCAACTGATAGATGACAAGAAAGTGCAAGTCTACACGCTCAAGAAAGGAATCACCGACACTATTTTATATGATGAAGAAAAAGTTGTAGAGAGATTTGGTTTCAAGCCCGAACTTCTGCCCGACTACAAGGGCCTACGCGGTGATCCGTCGGACAACATAATAGGTATCAAAGGTATTGGGGAGAAGACAGCAACAATCCTGATCGGGAAGTTTGGTACCATCGAGGACATCTATAAGCACTTCAAGAAAGAGAAAGACTCGAAAGCTTTTAAAGACATTGGCATTACCCCGAGAGTTTTTGAATTAATAATAAACAACGAAGAAGAAGCACTTTTTTCTAAAACTCTTGCGACTATTCGCAAAGATGCGCCAATAAAATTCGAACTACCAGAAAAGACATTTTGGGAAAGTGCCGACCTTAAGAAAATAGAAGAGGTGTTTGCCAAATTTGAATTTAGAAGCATGCTCGCTCGCTTAAAAAGCTTTTTTAATAATGGAGCTACTGCTTCTTCTTCAAGTTTAATTCCTAATCCTGAGAGTCAGGAAGGGTTTTCGAGCTGGTCTGGTGACTTGACCCGAGGACCCGAGAAAAATCTTCCTGACTCTCAGGCAACTAAGATTGATGTTGATAAACAAGAACTTCAGGAGGCTTCCGTTGCTCTCTGGCTCATTAATTCCGACATATCCAATCCAAAGCTAGATGATATTTTGCTATATGCGAAGACCTCTTCTTTTTCAGAAGCTCGGCAATACATTTTCAAAAAACTCAAAGAGCACAATTTAGAAAAAGTGTATGAAGAAATAGAGAAGCCAATAATTCCAATAATTAAAAAGATGGAAGAACACGGTATCTTGATAGATCAAAAATATTTTAAAGATTTAGCAAAAGAGTATCACACCGAGCTGGATAAACTGACACAGAAGATTTACAAGATGGCGGGGACGGAATTCAATATCAATTCTCCAAAGCAGTTGGGCGAGGTGCTGTTCCAGAAGATGGGCATCAAGAATACTAAAAAGAAAAACGCTTCAGGAAATTTATCTACAAAGATTTCTGTCTTAGAAGAATTAGAGGAAGCAAACCCAATAATCACAGAAATCATCGCATATAGGGAACTTCAGAAATTACTCTCCACATATATAGATGTAATTCCTCAGATGGTGGGGGATGATGGACGCCTCCATGCTAAGTTCTTGCAGGCAGGGTCATCCACTGGAAGATTCTCTTCCACAGATCCCAATCTACAAAATTTGCCAATCAAAAGCGGCTTAGGCAAGAGAATCCGAAACGGCTTCGTAGCGCAGAAAGGATACAAAATAGTTGCCTTTGATTATTCTCAGATCGAACTTCGAGTTGTGGCGATGCTCTCGGGGGATAAAAACATGACCGAGATTTTCCGCGAACGGAAAGACATTCATGCCGGGGTTGCCAGTCGTGTCTTTGGAGTGCCAATAGATAAAGTAGATACTGAAATGCGTCGCAAAGCGAAAGTGATAAACTTCGGTATTATTTATGGTATGGGAGTTTCTGCTTTAAGAAAGAATCTCGGCGGTACTCGCGAAGAAGCGCAGAAGTTTTACGATAATTATTTCGATCAATTTTCAGGCGTAAGGGATTATCTTGAGAGTGTAAAAGAGTTTGCCATGAAGCATACCTATACTGAGACTCTTTTCGGCCGAAAGAGATATTTCCCAAATATAAATTCTAGGCTCCCATTCCTCAAAAGTATGGCTGAGCGTACTGCTATAAATGCACCGGTACAAGGCACTGCCACCGCAGACATCATCAAGCTTGCGATAAGGTATGCAGAAGAAGATTTGGAAAAAGCAGGAATCTTGAACAAGACCCACCTCATGCTCCAGATCCACGACGAGCTAGTCTACGAGATAGAAGAAAGCACACTAGAGAAAGCTGCAAAAGTTATAGACAGCGCCATGGAAGGCGTTCTTGAAAGATCTTTCTTAAAACATAAAACCGACATTCCTCTTATCGTCCACTACGGATCAGGGGATAACTTTGGAGAGGTGAAGTAGAAAGTCGTTCCTTTACTAAATACTCTATCTGTGGTAATCCTATAAGGAACAAGTTTTTTCACTAAAATAAAATAAGCATGGCCATAAAAAGCTCGTATCCAAAGATTGAAGACCTTCGGTTAGATCTTAAGACTATTAACAAAAACAAAAAAAAGAAGTGTGATTCGCACAATGGCAAAAACTCTCTTACTCGTACGATCGCTATTGGTGAATATTTCGTGGTTACTCTCCATATATGTTACACATGTGGACGGTGTTATTATACGTAGGTCTTGTTTTGACTTTATTGAATTCCCGATTCAGATAATACTGGAGCGGGAATTTTTTTATGAGCTTACAAAGAATTAAATTTAGAATCTAAACTGAATAGTTGACAAATCTTTATATAAGCGGTATGGTTAACCTTGAACATTTGTTTGACAAGGTAGCACACTGCTACCTGTCTTTGATAATTCAACATCTCACTTCAAAAGCAATATCATGAAACATCTCTATCGCGCACTATTAGTGCTACTGCTGTTGCTTCTTTTTGTGGATAGATGGGTTAATACTCCCGGCTTCGTCAACAAAATAGCAACTATTCTGGTCAAAGTCGAAAACTTTGGTCTAGGGGCATTTTTCATAATACTCGTTACCCTTCTGTTAATAAGATTAGCGAGAAAAACAGTTTCCAGACTCTGGAAATATCTTTATGAAAATGCTCTCGAAAACAATATCGTCAGTGCTTTGATCGGCGCAGGGTTACTTTTTCTAGTACTCAAGCTGAGCGCACCAACATTGCGCGAGTACGCTATCTATATCGATGATAGTTTTCTTAATCCAATTTTATTGGAAAAAAATGTTGCAATAACAGACAGTCAACTACTTCAAATACTCCTGTATAAGGAGTCCTTGAATGTAAGGGATTCAGAAGAACACCGGAAAATCCAAGAATCTACCCAAAAAATTGCCGACAGCCTCGGTATTAAACGCGTGGATCTTGAGTTTGCCTGCTACACCGAAGACACAGGAGATCCTTTCATCATCAGTCCAGTTATTCCAACACAAGCAACTGGTAAAATACAATTAACCGGTACTGGACTTGGGCGTGACACCAAATACAAAGGAAAGACCCTTAGTATGGAGGATATCCGTTTTGCTGCCCGCACGCATGACGAAGAACTACTAAACTCAGCGATGGAACAATATGCATTCCGATTTTGGAATGCGCAGGGACGTCCTAAGTTGAGTAGCGCTCTGCATTTTAAGATGCTATTGTTCGCGCCTGGGCTTATGTACAAAATGGAGTCAGGGAAAGACTTCGTTATTTATAGTAAGGATTCTGATAAACCCAGCAATTATTATCAGAATGCACCTCTCGACGGCTGGTGTCTTGAAAATGGCAGGATCGTAAAAAATCCTGCAAAGAAGAACGGATCAATAGAGCTTTCAGAAGTGTACTACTCAATGGAGTACACCAAAGGAGCTCTCGCCAGAGAATTTACAAGAAAATAATTCATAACCACCTTCGGCGTTTTGCCACAAAACAAAAAAACTTTACTCTGTCATGAAAAAACTAATGACATTGGCAGTTTTCGCCATGATGGTATTCATGGCACTGCCACAGCTTCTTAGTGCCCAACAAACCAAAGCTCAAGAACTCCGCGATTACATGGGCGGGGTGGAGAACATTAAAAAAATCGCCCCCGTTGGGGAGTACAATTTCCGTTTTACTAAAGGAAGTTTTCCGCGAGTAGTTGATGTTCCGGATAGAACTTTTCTGCAAGTAATGCTTGGACCAAGTGCCAATATACCGTTCGGAGATTTGCAAGAAATCGTTTATCAAGGAATGACACTTCCTAGAGGAAAAGTTCCTTACGGGAAAAGCGCGGTTGTAGATGAAAGAACCCGAACTTACAACCCTCCGGCCCCGCCTGTACGCAGAGTTGCTACCAATATCGAAGATCCGCGAATCGCCCAAATGCAACAGCAAATGGAAAAGCAAGCAGCACTTATGGAGAAATTGCTCGCGGCACAACAAAACCATCCCAACGGCAGCTCGACGAAAAGCGTCGCTACTCAAGATTCAGTGCTCGATCTTTTAGGGTTAGACGATCTTCAAAAGAAAGAGTACCTTCTGAATGGTAAATTCTTAGAAGAATTAAATCGCGTTAGCGCTGATTCGACTACAGCCGGTGCATACGAAAAAGCCGCAAAGTTTCGCAATTGGATGAAAAAGTCCGGAAATCTGGTAGATGAAGCCAGCCGTCCGTGGATATTGACTGTTTTATACGAACTTCTCAACGGCGTAGGCAAGTTTCTTATTGTTGTCCTTGTACTGGCGTTCGTAATTGTACGCTTTGGGAATGACAGTATGACTGAGTTCTTTACGAAGTTGTCGTGGGGTCGGGCAGTAATCGGAGCGGTGGTCAACTTTTTTAAGACCATAACTGCTTTGATTGCGATGATCGTAATTTTTGCAGTATGGCTGTTTGTTTTCATCTATGACCGCGCATGGCTTTGGACATGGTCTGAAATATTCTGGTCTGCTCTGATTTTCATCTTAGTGATGTTGGCTGTCGCGAACATGATTGATCCGGCATCAAGTGGTAAGTGGTATTCAGTTCACCGTAAAGGTCTTTCTGCCAGCAACGTGCACGAAGGAGAAGTAGTCGGTCACTCTTAAACCCCTTAATCATGAAAATACCAGAAAAGATTCCTTTAAATTCAGCGACCATTGGTACTGCATTTGTGGGACTGATTGTGATAATTTGGTACATCAAGTACCTTTTAATTCTCGGAGGCATCCTTTTGATCCTTTTGTCCGGTAGAAAACTTTTAGCAGGAATTCTTTTAATCTGCTTTGTTGTCTATGTGGAACAATGCGAGAAAGAAACATTACCACTGTCAGAAAGATTAGAGATTCTTGAATAAGCCCAATACCCCTAGGGCTTTCCTAAATGGACTGTAAGGGGAACTTCTAGAACGGTTGAGTTCGGCATATGCTGGGCTCACCGTTTTTTATTTTCGCGTAGCAAGGACCGTCCTCGCGTAGCAAGGACCGTCCTTGCTATAGGTCCGTTATTTTAATATAGTTTAAATATGTTAAGAAAAGATCGATTTGTTACCGGCGAATATTACCATTTATATAATAGAGGAGTAGACAAAAGAACTATTTTTAAATCAAAAAATGACTACGAAAGATTAATTATGCTTTTATATATTGCTAATTCCAACAAGGAGCAATCTCTTCGTTTAGATAATCTTATAAATCACTCACACAAAACATTTGACGAAGTTCTAGTGGTGGATAAAGGAGAATCGCTGGTGTCTATAGGTGCATGGTGTCTCATGACTAATCACTTTCATTTGCTCGTAAGACAAGAGGTAGATGGAGGAATCACAAAATTTATGAAAAAATTGGGTACAGGGTATTCAATGTATTTTAATATTAAGTATCAAAGACACGGGGCACTTTTCGGGGGATTGTTCAAGTCCAAGCTCGTAGGATCAAGTGACAATTATTTAAAACAGTTGCTTGCATATATACATCTGAATTGTCTCGATATAGAATTCTCTGGTTGGACAGACAAGATAAAAAAGGAATCAAATGAAATGAAAAAATTTCTTGAAACATATAGATATTCAAGTTACCTTGATTATATTATTACAAACATAAACAATTCAAACAGGGTCGAGAAAAATATTTTAAATAAAGAAAACTTTCCGGACTACTTTGGAGATGCGAAATCGTTTAAGGGTTTCGTTGAAGATTATTTTATTGAATCACACCTATAGCAAGGACGGTCCTTGCTATAGGTGAAAGATTCTCTTATTTTTTTGCTATACTAAGTATATGGAAGCAAATGAAAATAACAATTTAGATATACTTAATTCTAACGATTTAACCCAACATTCGAAACACAAAGTTCATGGCGTTCTTGCGCATTCTTACTTAGTTTATTTTATTATTCTGATTATCGGAGTTGTTTTAGACCTTTCTTTTCAAGATAAAATATTTAGGACAGCTATCATGATGCCGACCGGCTTTCTAATGCTTCTGACCGCCTCTATGATTATATTCTGGGCTCAACACACTTCGCGCAACTTGGACCAAGTAAAAACGGTGACCAAAGAAACTTTCTGCAAAGGTCCGTATTGCTATACTCGCACCCCAACCCACTGGGGGCTCTTTCTTCTAATCCTCGGATTTGGATTTATCCTTAATGCGTTATTTGTAATAGTTCTTACTATTATTTCTTTTGTTATTACCAAGCTTTTCTTTCTAAATAAACACGAGTCTATTCTCGAAGATAAATATGGTAAACCGTATCTAGAATACAAGAAGCAGGTTAAATTCTAAACATGATACACCTTTTTGCCGGAGACGACGCGAAAAAGAAAATAGAATCTTATGAGAAGTTTATAAATTCTCTGCCGAAAGGGACAGAGGTTTTTACCGTCAATCACAACAACTTCAATGAAATGGAGATTGAGAGTTTCTATTCTGGCGCCGGGCTTTTTTTTACCAAATGCGCAGTAGTATTCCAGAGTATTTTGGACAGAGAAGAAAAAAGGGAATTCATTTTAAAGAAACTAGGCTTGTTGGCAGATTCCAACAATAACTTCGTGTTTCTAGAAGGGAAGCTGCTTAAGCCAGCGCTCGAGGTGTTTAAAAAAAATAAAGCAGAAATAAGTTTATTCGAGCTACCCAAAGAGAAAAAAGAAAAGTTCGACAGCTTCCTCTTGGCGAACGCTCTAGCGGACAAAGACAAACTAAATCTCTGGATATATTTCAGACAAGCGATGGACAAGGGAGTGGGAATGGAGGAGCTCGTGGGGGTGCTTTTTTGGAAAGTTAAAGACATGATTTTAAAGAAAAACTTTACCAAATTTAAAGAAGTCGAATTGAAAAACATTGCAAACAAGCTTTCGTATTTACTCCCCGAAGCTCGCAAGAAAGGCCTCGACGACGAGGCCACCTTTGAGCAATTCTTGTTGGAGATTTTCTAAATACAAAACCAAAGGTTACCAACTTTTGATACTAGAAAAAACTGCAACCAATAGAGAAGCAGTGATAAGTACAAGTACACTGATTATAAATCCTTTCTGAGATACTTTTTTTGAAATTGCATTTCCGATCCATCCACCAAGGAGCGCCGCTGGTATACTCCACAGCGCATAACGCCAGACAGTACCAGTTAAATGGTCAGTGAAGAAGAACAGAACAACTGAAAGTGCGCTCATCCAAAAGAAAAGGAAAGCTAGAGTTTTCCGCATCTCATCTTTATCTGTATTTTCGGAGGCAAGCAGTAGCACTACTGGCGGGCTGTTGAGCCCTACAGAAGTTCGCAGTACTCCTGAGAAAAATCCTGCAAACATGCGCCTCAACTTAGAACTCTGTATAGTAATGCTTTTTGAAAATAAAAGTATAGCAAATATTAAAGCCAAACCACCGACGAATATGCGTAAATCGCCAGAACTGAAATTGTTTAGGATTAAGAGTCCTATCGGTAGCCCGATCAAGCTTGGGATGAAAAGATCGTAGAAAGTTTTTCGATTTATCGGACGGCGAATACTATAGAGCAAAAGCGCGCTAATGACGATGCTGACAAACGCCAAGGACACCACACTCGTTGTTTTGTCGAAAAACAAAAGTAAAAGTGGCGCCGCAACCAGCGCTCCACCGAAGCCGGTAACAGCTTGGAGAATTGATGCAACTAGAATAATGCTAAGAAAGTAATATAGTTCCATGTGCGCCCGGAAGGAATCGAACCTTCGACCATCTCCTTAAAAGGGAGCTGCTCTACCGACTGAGCTACGGGCGCGTAGTGTGATAATATAGTAAATATGTCTAGAAATCAAGAAAGTATTTTCAAACTAAAGAGTAAATTTGAACCCGCCGGTGACCAACCCAAGGCTATTTTCGAGTTGCTACATGGACTCGGGAAGGGAATGCAGAAGCAGACTTTGCTCGGAGCGACTGGCACGGGCAAGACTTTCACCATGGCAAACGTAATCTTAGAGCACAACAAGCCAACTTTGGTCATCGCCCACAACAAAACTCTGGCTGCTCAGCTCGCTCAGGAGTTCAAAGAGTTTTTTCCAGACGCGGCGGTACACTATTTTGTCTCCTACTACGATTACTACCAGCCGGAAGCATACATGCCAGTCTCAGATACTTATATCGAAAAGGATGCGAGTATTAATAAAGAAATAGATAGGCTTCGTCATGCATCTACTCAGGCACTACTTACTCGTCGGGATGTAATAATAGTTGCGTCGGTGTCTTGTATCTACGGATTAGGAAGTCCGGCAGAATATGAAAAGACGAATATCAAACTCGAAGTTGGAATGCCGATGGACAGGCTTGCTCTTATGAAAAGACTCGTTTCGATTCATTTCGAGCGCACGAACGCAGATTTAAGTTCTGGGCAATTTAGAGCAACAGGTTCTAGGGTAGAGTTTATGCCGGTGTCAGAGACTCTAATGTACCAGATAGAACTTTCGGCCGGTAAAATTTCTAAAATAACAAAAATAGATCCAGTGTCTTCGCAGATCATAAAAGACGAAGAAAGAACATTTATTTTCCCAGCGAAGCACTTCATAACCGAAGACGCGAAGACAAAAGTCGCACTTACCAACATCAAAAAAGAGTTAGCTGTGCAACTTAAATATTTTGCAAAAGAAGGTAAGCTCTTAGAAGCTGAACGAATAAAACGCAGGACAAATTATGATCTCGCCATGATAAAAGAAGTGGGATACTGTTCTGGGATTGAGAATTATTCTAGACATCTTTCAGGAAAACAAGAAGGTGAACCGCCAGAGACATTGCTTTCTTATTTCCCTCACGACAAGAGTGGAAAACCAGAATTCTTAACCATCATCGACGAATCTCATGTCACTCTTTCTCAACTTCAAGGCATGTTCGCTGGTGACGCTTCCCGCAAAAAAACCCTTATAGAATACGGTTTCAGACTCCCTTCTGCGAAGGATAACAGACCACTTAAATATCCTGAATTTGAAGAGCGTATAGGCCAAGTTGTCTACACTAGCGCGACCCCAAGCGACCAAGAGCGTACTCAAAGCGAGCAAATAGTGGAGCAGATCATTCGCCCGACAGGGCTTGTTGATCCGGAAACAATAATAAGACCAATTCAGGAAAAGGGAGATTATAAAGGTCAGATCCAAGACTTCATTCAAGAAACTGAAGCCACCATTAAAAGAGGTTTTAGAGTACTGGCAACTACGCTTACTAAAAAAATGGCAGAAGACTTGTCCGTATATTTGAAAGACAAGAAAATTAAATCCGAGTATCTGCACAGTGATGTAAAGACCTTAGACAGAATTAAAATTCTTACCGATTTTAGAAAAGGAGTTTACGATGTGCTCGTAGGGGTTAATCTTCTACGTGAAGGGCTGGACCTGCCGGAGGTTGCACTCATTGGAATTCTGGACGCAGACAAAGAAGGATTCCTCCGCAGTGAGACAGCACTCATTCAGACCATAGGCCGTGCCGCGAGAAACAGTGAGGGGAAAGTAATTCTCTATGCTGACAGCATCACAGGTTCTATGGAGCGTGCACTTAAAGAAACTGTGCGCAGGAGAAATACCCAACTCGCATACAACAAGAAGCATGGTATAACTCCAAAGACGATAATGAAAAATATTAAAGACATTACGGAGGAGATGGAAAGCGAACATGGCAAGGCAGTGAATGCGGAACTCAACATTGACCTGGAAGTATTTAAGAAAGCTTATGCGAAAGAATTAAAATTAGATAAGACTAAAGTTACCAAGAAAGACGGTGTTACTGAAGTGAAGCTTCATATGTCGGACGAAGAACGTAGTAATCTGGTATATGAAAAGATAATAAAGATTAAAGAGAAGGAGATGAGCAAAGCTGTAAAAGAGCTCGATTTCGAGACCGCAGCCATCCTCCGAGACGAGATAGGTGTGCTAAGGGGAAGGATTGACAAGTCTCAATAATTCTGGTAGTGTTTGGAACTATATGTTCTTAATAAAATAGTTTTTGCAAAGAGTGCCTTGGGTTTAGTTTTGAACCTAATGCACTCTTTGTAATTCTAGAAGAGTCGTAAACGGCACCGCGCAAGGGCTAGCAACATTCACCTATTTACCTTTTCAGTATGAAAACTGGATTTATTATTATCGCACTGCTTTTATTGGCTTGTATTGGAATCTATTTGTCCGATCGCCCAGCCCGTCAAGAGCTTGAAACGACAGAACTGGAGCTGAAGCTCCAAAAAGCCGCTTACGAGGAGCTTGACGCATCCTACGAAGAGGCCATCACCACGCTGGAACAGCAAAAAGGAATCAACACCGAGTTGGATTCCAAAGTAAATGTGCAGGTTCAGCAATTGGAAAAGCAGGAGCGAAAAATTTACGAAATTGCCCGCGACAAGGCCGAAATTCAGGATGCCATCCAACGGGGTAATTTTAAAGAGGTCCGCCGCCTCAATGAAAAGTTCCGCCAGTGTTACCTATCGGAATAAAACAAAAAAGCCATATCGAATAAAAACACACGGCCCAACGGCGAGAACTAACTCACGTTGGGTCTCGCTATTTATATAAGAGATTTTTGTTGAAATTTATGTTATAATGCACTGTTCTAGACAGGATAAAACATGAAAAAAGAAACAAACAAAAACATAGATACTATTGTTGTCAAAGGGGCGCGGACGCACAATTTGAAGAATATTAGTGTAGAAATGCCACGCAACAAAATGGTGGTTATTACCGGTGTCTCCGGGTCAGGCAAGTCTTCGCTTGCTTTCGACACTATCTTTGCCGAAGGGCAGAGGCGATATGTGGAGAGCTTGTCTTCGTATGCGCGACAATTTTTAAACCAAATGCCCAAGCCGGACGTGGATGAGATTACGGGCTTGTCACCAGCTATATCTATTGATCAGAAGTCTCGATCCAACAACCCCCGCTCGACTGTGGCGACTATTACAGAAATATACGACTATCTGCGTGTCATGTACGCGCGCATTGGGCACCCGCACTGTCCAAAGTGTGGGGAAGAGATCAAGAAGCTTTCCAATGAAGAAATTTTAAATTTCATTTTAGAGAAGGTAAATAATTTAAGTAAAAACAAAAAAAACAACAAGTCTGTCATGGGAGTGGAGTGGAATGAAGCTGAAATCAGTATTTTTGCTCCGGTAGTACGTGGCAGAAAAGGGGAATACTACCAGCTTTTATATGACTTACTCGGCAAAGGTTTTTCGGAAATACGTCTCGATGGTGCGATGAAGAAGCTTCGCGAGCAGATAACTCTATCAAAAAACAAAGCGCACAACATCGACATTTTAGTCGACAAATTTGCTGTCCACGAATTTAGCGACAACAAAGAAGGTGCAAGAATGAGACTTTCTGAGGCACTGGAAAGATCTTTATTGGAAGCAGACGGACTGGTAAGTATAAAAATTGGCGAGGAAGAATTTGTAATGTCAGCAAAGTTTGCTTGTAAAAACGACGGCTTTTCTTTTCCAGAAGTCGAGCCGAGACTTTTTTCTTTCAACTCTCCTTACGGGGCGTGCCCCACCTGTAACGGACTCGGTTCCAAGTATTTTGGTGGTGACGAACCGTGCGATGATTGTCATGGCGCAAGGCTTCGTCCTGAAGCGTTGAATGTTTTTCTTTTTGCAGAGTTAAAAGATGAAAAGGATAAATCCCATAAAAAGAGAGTGAATATTTTGGACCTTGCGAGTCTTTCTATCAAAGACGCCCACGAGTTTTTTAAAAATTTAAAACTTTCCGAGCAAGAAAAAGAAATTTCTGTGCCAGTGGTTCGGGAGATAGAGGCTCGTTTGCAATTTATGCTAGACGTCGGGCTTGACTATTTACAGCTATCCCGCAAGGCGAACACTCTCTCTGGTGGGGAAGCTCAACGTATTAGGCTCGCGTCTCAACTTGGCTCACGGCTTGTCGGGGCACTGTATGTGCTCGACGAACCGACCATAGGCCTACATCAGCGCGATAATGATCGGCTGATTAAAACGCTTTTAAACCTACGTGATTTAGGAAATACTATTTTAGTAGTGGAACATGACGAGGATACTATCTATGCCTCTGATTACATCGTCGATATAGGGCCGAAGGCTGGAGTGCATGGAGGAGAAGTTGTGGCTTCTGGTTATTTAGAAGACTTACTAACAGTTAAAAAGAACACCAACAATTCTCGGACACTGGCATATCTGCGTGATGAAACTAGAATCGAAATTCCGACGAAGCGTCGCGAAGCCAAAGGTCATCTACGTGTAGCTGGCGGAAAGATTTTTAATATAAATAATTTAAATGTAGAAGTTCCACTCGGGGTGATGACTTCTATTACGGGTGTTTCTGGTTCTGGTAAAAGTTCTTTCATGTATGAAATTTTATATAAAAATTTGCAAGCAAGATATGAGAGAAAATATCGCACCGCACAAGTATTTAACTGCTCATCTTTTACGGGTACTGAGTATTTGTCTCGCGCAATTTTGATCGACCAGTCCCCGATAGGCCGTACACCAAGGTCAAACATAGCTACTTACACCGGCACTTTTACTCATATCCGCGACATGTTCGCTGAGACCGAAGACGCTAAACTTCGGGGTTGGAAGGCGAATAGGTTTTCTTTCAATGTGAAAGGTGGACGCTGTGAAGCTTGTGAAGGGAATGGAGAGATAGCAGTAGAGATGCATTTCTTGCCGACAGTGTATGTGACCTGTGATGTCTGCCTCGGTAAAAGATTCGACAAAGAAACTTTAACTGTAAAATATAAAAAGAAAAACATCTACGAAATACTCCGGATGACTGTGGAGGAAGGTCTAGCTTTCTTTAAAGATATCCCCGCTATTTCTGACAGACTCACCACACTCATGGATGTTGGACTTGGATATCTGGAGCTCGGCCAATCAGCGACAACTCTGTCGGGGGGGGAGGCACAACGTGTAAAAATCTCGAGCGAGCTCTATCGCCCACACACAGAAAAAACTATCTATTTGCTTGATGAACCAACTGTAGGGCTACACTACGACGACGTGGCGAAACTACTGGAGGTCTTAAATAAGCTTGTGGTAAAAGGTAATACTGTCGTTTTGATTGAACACAACCTAGACATAGTGAAGTGCTCTGACTACGTGATCGACATTGGTCCGGAAGGTGGAATAAATGGAGGAAACTTGGTTGCCAAAGGCACACCGGAAGATGTAGCGAATAATGCTAAGAGCTACACAGGCAAGTATTTAAAGAAAGTTTTAAAAAAGAAATAATATGAAACTAAGTGATTTTAAGAAAATTAAATTACCAGAACAACCCGGAGTATATTTTTTTATTAAAGATAAAAAAGTCCTATATATTGGTAAAGCCACTTCTCTTAAAAGTAGAGTGAGGAGTTACTTTAGCTCTGACCTGATAAACACTCGCGGGCCACTTTTAATAGATATGGTTTTCAAAGCGGGCGAAATAAAGTGGCAAGGGACAGACAGCGTACTCGAAGCACTCATCTTGGAGGCGAACCTGATAAAAAAATATCAGCCTTACTACAACACGAAAGAAAAGGACGACAAAAGTTTTAATTATGTTTGTATTACTCGTGAGGAACTACCTAGAATTTTGACAGTCAGAGGCAAGAATTTAATCAAAGAAAACTATAGTAAAACCTACGGTCCTTTCCCAAATGGGTTACAGCTAAGAACAGCACTCGAACTTATACGAAGAATATTTCCATTCTTAGATGAGAAGTCTCGAATCAAGGGAACATATGAATTCTATAAACAAATCAAACTTGCTCCCGAGCAAAAGGAAATCTTATTAAAAAACATCAAGAACATAAAGCTGTTTTTTGAGGGAAAGAAAAAGTCTATTTTGAAAAATCTAGAAAAAGAAATGAAGCTGTATGCAAAGAAAAAAGAATTTGAAAAAGCGGGCGAGATAAAAAGACAAATCTTTGCACTCCAGCATATCAACGATGTGGCTTTGATAAAGAATGACTACACGGAAAATCATATAAATTCTCTCTTCCGAATAGAGGCCTATGACATCGCACACATGAGCGGTAAAAACATGGTGGGTGTGATGATTGTGGTTGAAAATGGGGAAGTGAGCAAGAACGAATACAGGAAATTTAAGATAAAAAACCAAACAGGAGCCAACGATACAAGAGCTCTGTCTGAAATTTTAGATCGTCGATTTAACCACAGTGAATGGAGGTTTCCAGATATGGTGGTCATAGACGGAAGCACCGCACAGATTAGTGTAACCCAAAAAGTTATAAGAGAGAGAAACATTCAAACCAATATCGTTGCGGTGACCAAAGACGACAGGCACAAAGCTAAAGAAATAAAAGGGGATGCAGATTTGATAAGAAAGTACAAAAGTGAGATACTTCTCGCAAACTCCGAAGCGCACAGATTTGCGATTAATTATCATAAAAACATGCGCGCAAAGAATTTTTTAAAATGAAAAAAGGAACGATAGTTATTATTCATGACGTAAGAAGTGTGGAAAACGTCGGCGCAATGTTTCGGACGGCTGACGCAGCTGGGGTGAATAAAATATACCTTACTGGGTATACTCCCACGCCGCTAGATAGATTCGGCAGAAAGAGAAATGACTTGACCAAGTCAGCGCTTGGAGCAGAGGAGTTTGTAGATTGGGAACAAAAGAAAAGCTTACCCGTTTTAATTTCTAATTTAAAAAAAGATGGTTTCACCGTCATTGCTGTAGAGCAGTCAGAAAGTTCTGTAGACTACAAGAAAGTTAAATTAAGTAGCAAAAATGTTTTCATTGTAGGCAATGAAGTTACAGGAATATCTAAAAGCATTTTAAATAAATGTGATGTTATCGCAGAGATTCCTATGTACGGCAAAAAAGAGTCCCTAAATGTTTCGGTGGCCTTAGGCGTAGTTTTATTCGGAACTTTATAAAGGGGGACCGTATGTTTCGCCAGTTCCTATAGGTGGTGGTGGTTTTATGTAGGGTCCCTCATAGTCATTGTATCTTTGTGGCCCTCCGCTGTAATACCAAAGAAACCACAATACCACGACCACACATATTAGCCACAGCACCCCGAAACCTTTTTGCTTGTTCATCTTCATTACTTTAAGTATAGCAAATTATCTCTAAGTCTATTATTTTTGACAACGGGGGCAGAATACAGTTGTGCGGGTTTGGATTAGTACTTTTTGTAATGGCTTACGGCAATTAGGGCAATCTTTACCAGCTTTTCCATACACTTTGTGTTCTCTGGCGTAATTACCTTGGCTTTCATCGAGTAGACGATAAGTGGCCACGGAGGAACCACCAACCTGGATGGCTTTCTTGAGTATTCTTGTTATTGCAGAATGTAACTTCTCTACTTCCTTTTTCGTTAGGCTTGAAGCATTTCGTGTGGGCAGAACCCCTGCTTCAAAAAGACTTTCGTCAGTATAAATATTCCCAACTCCGACCACGACGTCCTGGCTCATTAACACCGCTTTAATTTTACTTTTTTTACTTTTTAACTTTTCTGCCAAATATAAAAGGCTAAAGTCTTTATCCAAAGGTTCTAGTCCTAACTTTTTAAAATGGTTTTCTTTTTCGAAAGTAGTTTTATCTTTGAAGTAGACAACATAGCCGAACTTTCTAGTGTCATTATAATATAGCGTGCCTTTTTCTAGTTTAAAAATTATATGGGTGTGTTTATTGGGCAGAGTGCTCTCGGAAATTTCAATAGGGTGTCCACCAGTTACATTTTTTTTCCCGGTGCTTGCTCGATAAGCGAATTGCCCTGTCATTTTAAGATGGGCAAGAATGATTTTATCATGAGTTAATTCAAAGATGAGGTTCTTTGCTCTCCTTTTTACAGTGGTAAATTTTTCACCTCTAAGACCCTTCGCGAATTCTTCAGCTTTGCCTTTTGAAGCAGTACGGATGTTGCCTTTACCTGAGACTATTTTTGTATTCCTAACTTCAACTTGTAAAACTTTCTGTCCAAGGATTGCTTTCTCAAGTCCGATTCTTAAATTTTCCACTTCTGGTAGTTCCGGCATGGTATAATTGATATATGAATAAATTCTCCATTATTATCTTAATATGTTTTATATCCTTTAACCTTTATCCTATCACAGTTTATGGAGTAGAGCAGAAAAGGATCTTAATTGTGCCCGGGCATGACGATGAGTCCGTCGGTGCCGAATATGCAAACTTAAAAGAAGCGGATATGAATCTACGCCTCGCCACCGAACTTCACAGTATTCTTAAGAAAGACAAAAGATTCAAGGTGTATATAACGCGTGATAGTAAAGGCCATACTAAAGAATTCGCAAATTATTTTGTAGAACAAAGAGAAGAAATAATTGCGTTTAAAGAAAACTCCAAGAAACAGATGGCCGAAAAAATGGCAAATGGAAGTGTTGTACAGGTACAGGGATTGCCACATAATGCAGTCAATCAAGATACCGCCATCAAGCTTTATGGCATCAACAAGTGGGCGAATGAAAACAAGATAGATGCCGTGGTGCATGTGCATTTCAATGATTACGCTCGCCCCACCAAATGGGCTATGGGAAAATATAAAGGTTTTAATATCTACGTTCCGGAAGAACAACTCGTAAATAGCAAAGACAGTGTTAGTTTAGCAGAGAAAATCTTTACTCAACTGCGCAAAAAATACTCTATAAGTACTTATGAAACACAAGGGATAGTACCAGACCAAAAGCTCATCGCACTTGGCGCCCACGGTAGCTTGGATAAAAACGTACGCTCGATACTAATAGAGTACGGATATATCTACAGATTTGGTAATGCTAAATTCCGCCATAAGGCCTACAAAGACATGTCTGCCCTCACTGCGACGGGTTTAAAGAATTATTTTTTCAAAAAATAAGAAGACACTATTTCTTTCCTAACACTTTCAGCGCTTCTTTGATCTTTTTATTTGTATCGAGCTCGGGTGAGAGACCTTTGAGCGCATCGCGTGCCTCGTTCTGAGAATAGCCGAGGGTTTGGAGCGCGAGGAGGGCATCGAGTTCGTCTTGGAGCACCCCGCTTTGTTCTACTGCACCAACCTTGTCTCGAAGTTCGATGACCATTTTCTCTGCGGTCTTTTTTCCGATGCCGGAGATTTTGGTAAGGTAGGGGATATCACTTGTACTGATAGCCCTTTGCAGTGTATTTATGGTGGCAACGCTCAAAATAGTGAGTGCGCCCTTGGGTCCGATGCCAGAGACATTGATTAGCATTTCAAAAAAGTCTAATTCTTCGTAGCTCAAGAACCCATACAGATCCAGCGAATCTTCGCGCACATGAGTGTGTGTATAGAACAATACTTCCTGACTTTCCGTGGTCTTAGACAAATTATTCAAATTTTCCTGGGAAGTCCATATTTTGTAACCCACGCCAACAGTTTCAACGAAGACGAATCTGTCTCCCTTCAAAGTTACTTTACCTCTGATGCTTCCGATCATGGACTAATCATAACATATGCCTCAGGGATTAGGGGTTATTTGACATATACCCCCGGGGGGTATATACTTTAGATATGAAAACAGATAAGCAAAAATTAATTAAAAGACTGAAAATAATTGAAGGACAGGTACGGGGACTTCAGAATATGATCGACAAAGACACATACTGTATTGATGTTATTACCCAGACTTCT
This sequence comes from bacterium, assembly GCA_030855725.1. Classification (GTDB taxonomy): domain Bacteria; phylum Patescibacteriota; class Minisyncoccia; order Phycocordibacterales; family UBA9973; genus UBA9973. The sequence continues at coordinate 61,580 of JALYQS010000008.1, forward strand.
GCTATTAAACAAGGTTTATCAGGAGTGGAAGACGAGCTTTTAAAAGGACATCTAGGTCATTGTGTTGTTAATCAAATTAAGAGCGGGCAAACGGACAAGGCCACCAAAGAGATATTAAAAGTGTATCAGCTCAAAAGAAAGTAAAAGAGAAAACAATTATGAACCATAATAAAATCTACAAAGTAAAAGGAATGCACTGTGCCTCTTGTTCGTCTATCATTGAGCGAACCGTTAAAAAGCTCGATGGGGTAGAAGGAATTGAGGTAAACCCAGGCACCGAAAATGCAAAGATATCTTTTGATATAACTAAAACAAGCCCAGAAAAATTTAACGAGAAGTTAGAGCCACTAGGATACTCCCTTATAATACCCAAAGAAGTTAAAAAAAGTCACGAAGCACATGATATGAAAAATCTACCTGCGCATACAGGTATGTCTGCAGGCGAGATGGGGATGTCAGAAGATGAACACCGGGAACATCTTGGCTTAAATCAAACCAAATCAGAAAAATTAGCTGAGTTGAAGGAGATGAAAAGCAAACTTATGTTTGCAATTCCGATCGCTATTTTTAGTATCTTTGTAATGGCTTGGGATATTTTGGCACAGTTCGGTATGGTGAAGGAAATGTCATATGCTGTGTCTGAATTTTTCCATCATTTGCTACCAATACTTGCAACCTATATATTGTTCGTAATCGGCAAGCCATACTTGCTCGGATTTTACAGATTCCTGAGGTATGGGAAAGCAAATATGGATAGCCTCATAGGTATCGGTACTTCTGTGGCATTTCTTTATAGTTTCGTGGTGACCGCTTTTGAAGAAAGCCTCGCGCCTTATATAAATGTACACCAGACATATTATGATGTAACAATTATTGTTATCGTTTTCATTGCCCTTGGGAAATATCTGGAAACTCGCTCCAAGCTAAAAACCGGTGACGCTATTGAGAAACTTCTAAACCTGCAAGCGAAAACTGCGTTGGTTGTGCGTGCTGGGGCAGAAGTCGAGATATCTATTAACGAAGTAGTTCATGGAGATATAATAATAGTGAAACCTGGAAATAAAATTCCCGTTGATGGAGAATTAACAGAGGGAGAGTCCTTTGTAGATGAGTCTATGGTCACCGGGGAACCGATGCCGGCGAAAAAGAAAGTAGGGGACAGTATCGTTGGAGGCACGATCAATACTACCGGATCATTTAAATTTAAAGCCACGAAAGTCGGCGGGGAGACACTGCTTGCACAGATTGTAAAAATGGTGGAAGAAGCACAGGGGTCCCGTGCACCTATTCAAGCACTAGCTGACAAGATATCTGCTGTATTCGTGCCGATAGTCATAGCATTATCATTTGTCACTCTAGCTCTCTGGCTTATCATTGGGAGTCAGTATCTCGGCTTTGCGCAGGCACTTTCGTATGGTCTTACTTCTTTTGTCGGAATACTAGTCATCGCTTGTCCATGTGCGCTCGGCCTTGCTACACCTACTGCTATCATTGTTGGCGTGGGTAAAGGTGCTCGCGAGGGAATATTGGTAAAGGATGCAGCCACCCTCGAAAAGCTTCACAAAGTAGACACAGTTATAGTAGATAAGACTGGTACTATCACTAAAGGCAAACCGACCCTGGTAGACATTCAAAATTTTTCAGAATTAAAGGACGAAGAATTTATTGGAATCTTAGCCTCGCTTGAAAGTAAATCAGAACATCCTATAGCTCATGCAATAATAAATTACGCTAAAGAAAAGAACATAAAGACCTTTGAGACTTTAGACTTTGAAATCATGCAAGGCAAGGGACTAAAAGCTAAAGTAAACAACTCAGAATACTTTGTCGGAAACGTAAAGTTAGTCAAAGATTTAGGAATAAGTTTTGATGAAACAAAAATTGAAGAGTACACCAAGCAAGGAAAAACACCGGTTATTTTATTTACAAAAGAAAAAGTCCTCGGCTTCATAATGGTTTCTGATGAAATAAAACCTGAATCTAAGCAAGCAATTGCAGACCTACATAAGCTAGGAATAAAAGTCATCATGCTAACAGGGGATGATGAAAAAGCTGCTAAATACATTGCTTCACTTGTGGGTATTGATGAAGTTATCGCGCATGTATTGCCCCAGGATAAACTGGCAAAAGTAAAAGAATTACAGTCCATAGGTAAAATCGTGGCTATGGCAGGTGACGGCGTCAATGATGCCCCTGCACTTGCTCAAGCTGATGTCGGCATTGCGATGGGTACAGGCACAGATGTTGCGATAGAGTCAGCAGGAATCACACTTCTTAATGGAGATATTTCAAAGCTTGTAAAAGCAGTAAAGCTTTCAAAGATTACTATGAGAGGCATAAAACAAAATCTTTTCTGGGCATTCTTCTACAACATTGTAGGCATTCCGCTGGCTGCAGGACTTTTCTATCCATTTTTCGGCTGGCTCCTCTCTCCAGTATTTGCTGGTTTTGCCATGGCCATGTCATCGGTGTCAGTGGTCGGCAATTCATTAAGAATTAAGGGGATGAAGTTATAAAAATTTATTATAAGTATGATCACTCAAAAACTAAAAAATATATTTCTCTTGTCCACTTTTTTGCTCATTCTGCATGGATTGGAAGAAATATTTACCGGTTTTTACAAAAATGATTCGCATGTTGCATTTATATTTGGGAAACTTGCAACTTTGCCGACTATGCAAGCACTGTTCATTTTATTCCAAATCATGCTCTGGCTTATGCTTGTTATTAGTTATTTGTTTTTACTTGGGCCGAAATGGCACTTGAGACTGATGTTTATCCCTGGGCTGGTTTTCGTCTACGAATTGCATCATCTTTATCAGGCACTCAGCGTCGGGGGATATTATCCAGGACTTCTTACCGCGATACCGATATACATCACAGGATTCTTTTTCTGGCGAGAATTATTAAAAAATTATAAAAGTCGAAATTATTAAAGTTAGTTAATTAAGAAAATTATATGGAAAATAAAAATAAAGTTGTGTGGGTAGGCATAGGAGGTGTCGTTTTAGGTTTTGTTCTAGCTTCGTTTTGTTTTGGAGGTTTTGGAATGGGAGGTAGAAACATGATGGGCGATAATTATATGAATAATAACGAATCTTCGTCACACAGCATGAGCGACAGTATGGATAAAATGATGTCAGGGATAGATGGAAAGACTGGGGATGCTTTCGACAAAGCTTTCATTGAGGAGATGACAGTGCATCACCAAGGTGCCATAGCTATGGCCGAAGTAGCATTGAAAGTTTCAAAACGTCCAGAGATATTAAAGTTAGCAAATGATATTATCTCAGCACAGAATAGTGAAATTACCCAGATGGCGTCTTGGAAAGCCCAGTGGTTTAAATAAATACTAAATAGGTCGAAGTATTATTAATAAGTTTAATAAATAAAAAATAAAATCATATGAAATTATCAAAAGTAATGCATGTAGTTAGTGTTTTAGTTGGTTTGAGTGGAGTGGTGATGCTTTTAGGAGCATGGAATGCGGGGGAGAATGGTGCGACATTTGGCTTTAACCAAGCTCATTTGTTTATGGATACTTTCGCTCTTATGCTCGTTGCAATTTGGATGCAAGTAGGAGTGATTCATCACATGAAATTGGAAGAGAAAGGAGAGATGATATAATTTATGATAGGCTGTCTCTTTACAGAGACAGCTCGTTCAGAAATTATAAATTTACTAAATTAAAAAATATAGTATGTACCGATGTTTTGTTTGAGCCATATTATTAAAATATGCTATAATTATCGACAGTGTTTAAGAATAATAAAAAATTGGTATTAAGCTTAGTTTTTCCGATAATTATTTTAATCTCGGTGTTTTTCTTGTTGTCCTCCTGTAATTCATTAGAGTTTGACGCACACAGCCAACAAGCCGACCACCATGCTTCCTCATCAGAATTTGAATGTCACCAGTCGACATTTAGTTCAACGATAAGAAATAATGTTCTATTAGGGATTATTCTTTTGGTGTTGACCTTTGGTTTATTTGCAAATAAGACTGATTTATCTCTGTTATTAAGACAAACACACAGAATGCCTTCTCTTACAGAAGGCTCACCACCTCGATTATTTAATCCCCAAAAATTCCCCGTGGCTTGCCACGCGTTTCCATAAAGGAAAGTTTGAAAACCTTGGTTTTCAAGTTACTATAGAGGCATGAGCCTGAAGAAAACCTACCACAACGTATATGATAC
>JALYQS010000001.1 GCA_030855725.1 bacterium
CCTCTCGCATTAATATGCTCGAAACCTACGTCTTCTCTTCGAAGACTGCGGCCCGCGGTTCGACCCCACAACCCATAAACAGAAATTAAAAATCCCGTACCGAAGTACGAGATTTTTAATTTTGCTCGGGAGGTAGGGATCGAACCTACGACCAATCGCTTAACAGGCGACCGCTCTACCGCTGAGCTACTCCCGAATATATTCAATTAAACCAAAGAACTACTATATATTAGCAGAAATTTAATAAAAAACAACATATTGTTTTTGTTAGATAAATTTGACACCTATCTCCTTGGCCACAAAAACATCTATTAATTCTAGATGTTTTTTGGTATTCTTAGTGTATGAATAAAGACATTGCTAAATACAATAAAGCGCAGGGTAAAAATTGGCAAACAATTTGCGTACAACTTGCAAAGGAAATTGAATTCGGTCTTCCAAAGGCAGAAAGTAAAGTTTGGCACGGTTCACCAGTATGGTTCCTTGATGGTAATCCTGTGGCAGGCTATGGTGTGCTCAAAGACTGCGTGCGATTGTTATTCTGGAGTGGGCAGTCCTTTGAAGAAAAGAATCTCGCACTCACAGGCAGTTTTAAGGCTTCAGAATTTCGATATATGGAAGCAGGGCAGATAAACAACCGTGACTTAAAACGTTGGCTTAAGAAAGCCAAAGCAATCCAATGGGATTATAAAAACATCATCAAGCGCCGTGGCAAACTTGTGCGCCTAACATAGGTAAAACATTTTGAATGTTTATTCGTTGACTTCTTTTCTCCACTTTCCTTCAAGTTTGTTCCAGCCCTGCTCGATGTTAGCGGTAAATTCGTCCCACTTGCCTTCAGCATAATCGCCCCAGGCATCAAGTTCACCGCTAAAATTATCTCGCTCACCTTCAAATTGCGCGCGATCCTTGGCTTCCGCTTGGCGCATTTCTGCGTCAATCTCCTTTAGCTTAGCTTTATAACCATCTACGTACGATTCGTGTTCGTTGTGCATAATATTTATTGTTATTATTAATAATGTACATAAGTATTGACGAAAAGCAGAGCCTTTTCCTTACACTATTGTTAATGTTTTATGAGGAGACTATAATATATTGTATTAATCATCGGGTTTTATAAAAACATTATGCAAATGGAATCAATGGGTCCGGCTATATTGGGTTTTAGTTTTGAAGCATTCTTAATGATGCTCTCTGGAGTTTTTTATTTATTTTGCGCGGGGCTTTTGTGGAAGTCGGTCCGCGAGGAAAAGAACGAGCTCGTCGGAGCGCTGTTCGCTTTTCTAGTGTACCAGGCTATAAACATGTTCTTTATGGGGTACCACATGCATGCTCATAGCATGATCTATAGTAACATCTCAGCGCTGGCTATATTTATCGGGTCAGTTTATATGTTGAAGTTCCCGCTAAGTTCTTTTTCCAAAGGAACCCGCAAGGCAGTTTTCTTGTTATCTTTGGCCGTAGTACTAGCAATATTTATCTGGTTCATGCAGACCCCGGAAAGACAGATGGATCTGATGAAGTTCTCACTGTGGTACGATATTGTGGTCAACGGCTTTGTGGTCGGCGGATTCATGATTTATCTTGCTATACGCACTACCGAGAAATGGCTTAAAGTAAAAGCTTTAGGTGGCGGGACCGGAGTAATAAGTTGTTGCGTGGTGGCAACTGGATCAATGCTCTCAGGCGCAATACTTACAGGGATAATAGTTAGCTTCTTCTCTCCGATTATCATCCTCGGATCATTAATATTCGCAAGACAGAAAATTAAAGACACACTAGGATCTATCCCCGCTATCTAATGAACGAAAATATACAAAAATTTATCTCTTATGTTTTAGGGATAATCGGTGGGGCAACAGGCGGAACTATTCTGCTTTCCTTCCCTTCGATATATTTGATAGAACACCATAGCTTCGTTTTTCTGGCTCTAACGAGTGTCGTCGGTCTCTTGGTCTCTATGTTCATTGTGGAATTCCAAAAAGTTAGTCTTTACAAGCAAAACGACAAAGTTCGGGATGAAGCTATTACACTCATCACTCACGAAATGCGGACCGCCCTCACCTCAACCGGCTGGGTGATTGACGAGATAAAGACCAGATACGCAGATACTCTATCTGAGGAGCACAAGAAAATGCTAGAAACTGGGACCAAATCCGTCCACACCAGTATTATGCACTCGATCAATCTCCTCGATATAAGCCTACTCAATGTAGGCAAACTCGAAATTTCCAGGGATTGGTTAACGCTTGCGGATATCAAGAGCCTGATTTCAGATACACTGGAAAGGTACTCACTGGGAGCAAAAAAGAAAGAGGTAAGTATACTTTCTGATTTAGTCATCGATTCAGACAAAAAGATTGAAGTAGATGTAATGAGGCTTCGCATAATACTGGAGAATCTGCTAGAAAATGCATTACAGTACACTACGCCAGGCAATAAGGTGAAAGTCACACTACGAAACGATGAAGAATCCATCAAGCTCAGTGTGAGCGATACCGGCATAGGCATACCGCTATCTGAGCAAGGTAATATATTTTCAGAATTTTTCCGCGCTACTAACGCGAGGAAGAAGCTTAGTACCGGAAGCGGGATTGGCCTATACTTGTGCCGAAAATATGTAAAGGCGCACGAGGGCACTATTACTTTCCACTCCAAAGAAAAAGAAGGCACTACCTTTGACATCACTATTCCGCTCAAGACCAAGATGGATACCAAAGAGTTCTTGATGAAGATGTAGCAAGCTAGACTAATAAAATCACATTGGTTTTCGTGGTATAATTTACGAAAGGTCGATTATTTATTTTAAATACTTTTTGATATATGTCATTACTTACTCTCGCTGAAGTTATATTCTTCCTTTCCTATGGTATTAGCCATTTCTCACCGTTTAGACACTCAAACGTAGTTACCGCAGTTTCGGCTATCGCTGTTGGAGTTCTTTTGCTTGTTAAATACTAATTCATTTTCTTTATTAAGATTTAGTAAAAAATCACCTCATTCAGCAAAATGAGGTGATTTTTTACTTAGGACTTTGTAAATAAGTAGCAATATTTTGTTTGTGCTCTTCATATGTTACTGCGCAGTGAATTTTTCTATTCCTATCATGCAAATAAAACATACACTTTGTTTCCTCCGGATTGTAGGCTGCCTTGATTGCCTCAAGTCCAGGGTTTGCAATAGCCCCCGGTGGCAACCCCTCATATAGATAAGTGTTGTATTCCGACTCTATCTTCTTGTCCACAGAGTTGACCCGACGCCACCAGCCATCTTCTTCACTCCCCTTTGCATACTGAAGGGTGGCATCGATCTGAAGCTTCATGCCACTGAAAATTCTATTCCAAATAATCCCGGAGATTAGTCGCATGTCGTGCTTACCCGCAGCCTCCCTTTGAATAAGGGATGCTATTTTGAGTGCGGTATCTTCATTTATTATTTGCTTCGATGCGGGAATTTTGATTTTATCTGTTTGTTTTTCAAATTCTTCAAGCATTATTTCGCTCGCCGTCTCAGGGTCTATGTCCTTGTCTAAGAGATAGGTTTTAGGGAAATACCTACCTTCCAAGTCTTGAGTATTCAGCGCAATGTGAGCATTAATAAAAGTACTTTTTTCTGTTTCGTCCCAGCCGATTTTTTCTGCGAGTTCTTCTCCTATTTGTTCTTTACGCCAGCCTTCCTGAATTCTAACAATCTTCACAGATGGATTCGCTAAATCAATATAGAAAGAGAGCTTGGCGAGTAATGCTGGATCAAGCTTATAATAAAAGACCACGAGAGATGCGAGTATAAATACGCCAACAATCGCTGTAACAAAAAGTTTATGAAAAGCTTTTAACTTATTTTTGCGTTTTGGATTACTGGTGTGCTTTTTCATTTTGATTGCTTGTTTTCATTATATCATATGAGCATCACAAAGAAATTCAAGACATGCGCTAACATCTTTTCAAATATATTTAGTCTATACTCTTCCGGTTTAAATACTTTAGATTCTCTTTGCCATTCGCTAACTATATTTTTTATTTTAAGCACGGTATTATCATCTTTAAACCATACACCTACCTCCGAGTTAAAGTTAAAAGAAAGAAAATCTAAATTCTGAGAACCAATTATTGCTTCTCTGTTGTCTATGATCATCGCTTTGGCATGGTTCATCTTTGGCATCAGATAGAAGCTGACTCCGAGTGCAACACACTTGGTCATGTAGAAATAATTGGCTTTATTTAAAATAATATATTCTGTATCTTCTGGTACCAGAATGGTGACTTTAACACCTCGAAGAATAGTTTGGTGTAGGAGTCCAGTCAAGAAACGCTTGGGAATAAAGTAAGGTGTAATTAGTGTTATATCTTTCGTAGCTCTTTCGAAATTTTCTTTATATATCTTTTTCAAACGGAATTTATTAACTGCAGGAAAATGCTCGAAAACCCAGTTCCCTATCTTGCTGTGAATAATCTTTTTATTCTTAATCAAGATTTCAGAGTCCTTACCGCCAGCGTATTTGTAATCCTTTGCGAACATGTACACCATCTGACGCACTAATCCGCCCTGTATCTTTACTGCTAGGTCTCGCCAGTTTAGCGCTTGTTTATGGATATTTACTCCTCCTAGGAAAGCTACCCTTTCATCAATAATTAAAACTTTCTTGTGCATTCGATGCATAAAGTAGCTCAGGAATAAAATCTCCACACCGGAACTTTCTAATTCTTGTATGGACTTTTTTGAAAGTTCAATACTACCGAAAGAATCTAGGATCAGTTTTATCTTTATTCCATTTCTAGCTTGGTTCTTTAGCAAATTCAAGAAATCCATCTCTGTGTCGGAATTAAAAATATACATCTCTAAATACACAGACTTAGTCGCCTTCTCGATTTCTTGAAACATAGACCTCCATGCTCTCTTCGAGTTAGTGTAGAATTCGTAATTCATAAATTACATTATACACGAGTCAAGCTTTGTGGTCAGGAATAACTTTCTGCCGTCGCAGAAAAACAGGACTCTTCCCTATCCTTTTGGGTCAGGAATATTTTTACGCCGCCGCAAATATTTAACACTTGTGGCTAGGAATATTTTTCTCGCCGTCGCAGAAAAACAGGACTCTTCCCCTACGGGGACAGTATACCTTTTCGATGAGCTTGAAATAAATTTCTCGCTCATAACGAAAAGCTTTTCTCCTCCTGACGCAAGCAAAGCAGTTTGCTTGCTGTAGGGTCCACAAAAAAAAGCCGTCTTTCGACGGCTAGCTTTTTTTGTGGACCCTACAGGACTCGAACCTGCCACCCCCTCATTGCAAATGAGGTGCTCTACCAGATGAGCTAAGGGCCCAACTAAACTAACAAAACTATTTTATATTATTCCAATAAAATTGCAACTAGAGTTACAATTTCGACTAACCCTCTTTCTCCAGATCAATCGAGCAAGAATTTATACACAGATGTTTCCCTGTGCTGGTGTCGTCGTCAAAGAGATGCCCTAGGTGGGACTTGCAATTGGCACATACGGCTTCTGTGCGACTCATGCCATGGCTATCATCCTGGATAAATTCTACACTGCCAGGAATTGCATCCTCGAAGGCCGGCCACCCTTGCAGACCAGCAGGACCAATAGAAGAATCAAGCTTTGTCTCAGAATCAAAGAGTGCCTGCCCACAAACTTTACAAGCATACTTTCCTTTATTTTTATCATCCCAATACTTCCCAGTAAACGGTGCCTCTGTCCCCTTTTCCTGAGTCACGCGATACTCCTCTTCCGTTAACTTTTTCTTTAGTTCATCTTTATCCATAAAGATATTATACCCCAAGAATTATTTTTTTGCCTCTAGGATATAATCCATTCCTTTATCTAATTTATACAAATCATAATCATCCATGTATTTTATGAGCTTTAGTGAATATTCTAAATCAGTAGCATACCCTGCCTTTTTTATGGCATATGCCCAGCACTTCGGAACATCCCCGCAGTCAAAACATTTCTCGTATCTCTCCTTTTTAATTTTATTGTCTAAATCTTTATAAAACACACCGACATAACCTTTTAAAAAAGATTCTTCGTCATCCTTGTATATTTTAAAATGGTCATAAACCTCATTGTCCTCGTGCTCTATACAACAAGGCTTCCCTTTTTCGTCTAGAATTATTTCTTGACCTTCAAATTCTTTATGAGAATGTGCCCAGTGCTTTACACCAAAATTATTATGCGCCTCCTGAGCCAAATCAGAAGACCCAGCCCCACCCTCATTCAACGCTTGAGCCATAACGACCGACGCAGGTATGTCATATTCTTGATACACCTTTTGAGCTAGTTTGTAATGTGTAAAAATATACAATTCATTCATCTCTCGGATTTCTTCGCCAGACATTATTACTTTTCTTTTTTCAGGGTCTATTTCTTTAGAAAAGGCATTGTGCTTTTTCTGCAGGTCTAGCAATCGAGCAGACAAATCTTGTTCTTTTTTTTCATCTAGCTCTAGCTTTACAGAGTCTGGGTTGTGAGCAACATATTTAAAAACCCCCAAGACCACAACAGCCGTAATTAAAAGCTTCCTACCTAATGCTCCATTTTCCATATTTTCATTATATACCAGAATACCCCTATAAATCTCCTCCAAGAGAGGTCCTTGAGAGCCAGCGCCTCAGGCGCTGGCTGAAGGTAAAGGTAATTCGTCCTCTTCCAACAAAGAAAGCTTTCCTCTTTCTCTACGAATTATAGAAACAATTTCTTCACAATGGTTTTCAAACTCATAAATTCCCCCAAAAGATTCTAGAATTTTTTCTCCTTCATGTTTTGAAATAATTTCAAACTCATTGTTTTTGTATTCATTTTCACCCGCAAAAACTAAATAATACTTTTCTTTCGGTATGGTGTGCACTTTGTGATTCTTATTCACGTAACCCAAGAGCCTTCTAAGGTAATCATCGTTACTTATATAATGAGATTTAAAAGCACCTTGAAACAAAGAGCCGGTTCTTTTATTTTTTAAATTAAAATACGAAGTATATCCAGCTTGCAATTTTTGCATAAACTTTGCTGCACCACCATCGACTAATTGCTTCAACATGAAATGAAAATGATTTGGATTAATGCAGTACCCAACAAAAGCGACCAGTGGTTCTTTCCTAGCCAGTGCCTCGGGCGCTGGCTGTCCTGTTCTAGACTTTTTTAAATCCCTAATACTGTTAACAACTTCAACCTGGTTGAACTCCTTAATGCTCTCAATGAAACGCTCCAGATCTTCTTTATTGTTAAATACATCTCTCTTGTCCACTCCGCGATTATAAATATGATAATACTCATTAGTAACAATGGTTTGTTTTCTCATATATAAATTGTATCAAAGTTTTAAAATTACAGCCAGCGCCCGAGGCGCTGTAAGCATAAAATTAGACGCAAAAAAACCCGGTCATCACGAAGATGCGCCGGGCTTTTGTATATTATTTCAATATGAGCGAATTCGACTCTTTTGTCGAAACAGTCTTTTGAACTTCCGTCCATTCAGACCAAATGTCTCACATACAGTTTTGTAAAAACTGAAAAAACTTGAAGAACTGTCAGCAGACATCTGCTGTATTTTGACACCAAATGACCCGTGGTGTATGTCGGGTTTGTCCATCATCTCAATTCATCCCAGATGGACTTGGGAATTTTCCAGCGCCCGAGGCGCTGGAAGCAGTCAGGCTCTTTTGCCCGATGAAGTTGTGCTCAGTTATGACCTCTGAACAAAAACAATTAAAAGAACAATGGAGATAACGCTCCCCTTCGCGGCGCTGGTGGGAAACTAGTCCCACCAGCGCTAATTACAGATCACCTTATCACCGGGTGATTATTCGGCTGCCGGTTTTTCTTTCTCGGCTTTCTTTCGTTGTTTCTCCTCGAGCCGGTCAAGCCTCTTGGATGCTTTGTAGAGATCGGTGCGAACTTGTTTGAACTCGCGCCACTTCGATACGTTATATTGCTGCACTTCTGCGAGCAATAAATTGTAGCGGTCTTGCAGAACCCGCATTTTCGTTCTCGCCTGCTTCAGTTCTTCCTTCTGTTTTTGTCCTTCCGGTTTGAACGTAAGGAACAAAAATCGTTTGGACTCTTGATTTTGAAGCGTGTCGTTGTTAGACAGCGTGTCGGTCGAAGTGGTGTCGATAAGATTGAAAATAGACATCGGGGAAGTCCGGAGGAAGCTGTCAACTTCGACCGTGTCTTGCCGAAGCTGTTCCGCGCGCCGGATGTTGTCACGTTCAGCACCGCGAGTGCTATCACGTTGCTGACGCTTCTTGTTTGCATCAGCAATCGTCGAAAAAGAGATATCAGCGCGAAGCATTCCGCCTCCTTGCTTAGAGAACAGGTCGTACTGTGGTCCACCTTTTATTTCGACGCCGTTTACCGGTTCCCAAACCGCATTGAAACCTACGGTCCACCCAGACTTTTTGGGTAAGAACCATCTGTTTTCTAAAGCAGTACGAGGTTGGATAAGTGTATATTTGGTATAAAGATCCAAATGCCACTTAGTGTCCCATACGTCGAAACGTCGTCCTCCAAACACCTCCCATCTGACGGCCGGGGAAAGGAAGTTTTTATCCGTGAACTCATGACAGTTGCCCTCCGGGCAAATGAAAGGTTTCCGCAAAAGGAAAAAAGCTTCACTTCCAACAAAATATGCACCGTTCATTGAACTATCCCCGAAATACTGAATAGCTCCAATACCGAAAACGTCGTATTCGGGCGACAAGTCCGTGGAAAAGGTAGTGCGATGCCCCAGGGCCAGGTATATTTCAACCCACTTGAACTTGCCGGGTTCACAGCATTCGATTTTCACTTCCACTTTGCTCGTGCAGCATTCCACTTTTCCTGTATCACGGTAAACGATCTTAACCTTTCCTGTATCTCGGTAGATGATCTTGGGGTCCGAGGGAATTACTCCCCTCCCTGTTTGCAACGTATCCGGAACGAAACGTACGTTCCTGCAGTCTTCTTGTATCCATAAAAAGAAAAGGTCATTGTAACGGCACCATGGACGACCGATGAATTCGGTCAGGTCGTCGTCCACGGCAAGGCACTGCTCAGTCCCGACTGCGCAAATAGCGGTGTTGTAACCCAGTCTTTTTTCCGGGCTGTTGGTCTGAGTGCTATCCACCGCAGAGATCGCATCAGCGGGACTCGGATTGGGGCCGGCTAAACCGGTTTTAGCCCAAATCAGAGAGTAAAAATGGCCCGCGTGGGGGTCATAGGTGGGTTTGTTGCGTTTAAGCGAACAATAGGGGCGACCATACCGATCGCAATCCTCTATCTCCGAAGGTTTGGGCGGATAAACTTTGTCAGGATTACGAGCCGGGTCCTGACTGAACCCCGGAACTGTGAGGAGCATTAGAGCTCCCCACAGAATGGTTAAAAAACTATTTTTCATCACTTTTTTAATTTGAAATTGTGAATTTGGCGCCGGTATGCCACACACCGACATGAAAATGAATACAGTACATACCGGACTGCAAGCCCGGCATTTCCACAATGCCATCAAAAGTGAAGCCGGGCGAGATATCGCCGAGGCTTCCGCTCGCGACCCTTTCACCGGTCACGGTAAAAACCTCGTACGTCAACTCGCCGGTTAAGGTGAGATTTTGAACGACGACCCGCGGACCATCGGCCCCCGGGACTGAATAAACTTTAATATCACAGCTATCGGTGATGCCTGGGCAATCCGGCATGAGGAGCGTAAAGCTCTCCGTTGCCGCACAGCCATTAGCATCTTCGACGGTAACGACATAACTTCCGGCGTTAAGGCCGGCCAAGTCTTCGTTCGTCGAGGTGAAGCTGTTCGGGCCAGTCCACGAATAATTGTAAGCTTGCGTCCCGCCTGTCACCGTCAGGTTCGCCGCGCCATCGTTCAGCGCACAAGTCACCGTGTCGGTGACGAGCGCGATAACGAGGCTGTCGGGTTGGTCGAGCATGAAGCTCGCGCCCGTCGTGCAGCCGTTCGCGTCGGTGATGGTTACCATATACATGCCAGCCGAAAGGCCGGATGGGTTCCAGGTCATGGAACCGTTCGACCATTCGTAGGTGTACGGCTCCTCGCCACCGTCGACCATAACCTCGATACTCCCATTCGCATTACCGAAGCAAAGCGGGTTAAGGATTTCGGAGGTAAGGACAAGGGTGTTCTTCACGACCGTAAGCATGTAAGTTGTGATTACACGACGACAGTTGACCTGATCGATGAAAGCCGTATCGAACACCTGGACTACCATGGACGTGTCGCCGCAAATTTGCTGCGCTGGGCCTTGGATTATGGTATCGATGTAGGCGGTCACGTACACCGGATGAACGTACAGGGTACGTTTGCAGTTGTCGTTGTCGACGACCACGTTATCCAGGTGATTGTACACGTGAGCGCTATCGCCACAGATGTATTCGGCCGCGCCGACGATGGTCGTATCCGCCATTTTGCTTACGACGATTTGCTGCGTGGTGATCGTTGATATGCAACCGTTCGCATACCCCGTCACGCTGGTGAGCGTAAACGTGGTATCTATGTTGCCACAGATTTCCAGCGCGGACAGATTCGTCGTGGTCGGCGTGGGGCCGAAGTCGATGACGTACGTCACCGTGCTCGCGCACGAACCGAAAACCGTCACGGGGACGGTAGCGTCCGTCGTGTAGGTTACACCGTTGATCGTGACCGAGCTACCGTAGCAGGCGTTAATGAACGACGTAACGTTTACGCCGGTCAAGCGGATGAAGTGGATTTCCACTTCGCGCTGACAGCCATTCACCGTTTCTGTAAAGGTCGTGTCGGTCGTCTGGGTAAATTGAATCCCATAGATTCCCTCGGGGTAGCAGCTTGCTTTGCAGAGAATGAGATCCTCAGCTGGTTCACTGTCCTCAACGACGATTGTTTGCATCGCCATGCAGCCGGCGGCATTCGTAACCGTTGCCGTATAGGCGCCGGGTTGCAGGTTCGTAATCGTAGAGGTTGGGCCCATCAGGCTATAGCTTGCACCGTTAGGTGCTTCCACCTTGATGGCCCACGGGCCGTTGGTCGTAAAGTTTATTACACCGTCATTTTCGCCGCAGTGGGTCGGTTGAGCCGTCGCTTGAAGCGAGACTTGGGCAATGGCCGCCACCACGGTAGTCTTACTCATCGTACAGCCGGCGGAATTCGTAACCGTTACGGTATACGCTCCGGGACCGACGTTGGTTAGATTAGGCGTGGTCGCGCCGGTGTTCCAAAGGTAGGTTACCGGGCCGCCAGTTACCGTCGTAGTGATCGTAGTCGAAGTACTACCGCACGGAATCGCAGGCGCGAAAATACTGACCATCGGGCCGTTGGTAGCGGTAATGGTCACGTATTCGTCCTTGGTACAGCCGGTCGCATCCTCGATAGTAATAATGTAATCGCCCGCTTCGAGGTTGGTAATAAGCACCGGCGTGTTTCCGTTGGTGACCTTGATGGTGCCGTCGGGCAAGTGAACCTTGTAAGGCGCATGGCCGCCGCCGATTTGAAGAATCGCCACGGACCCTTGGCCGCCGGGCTGGCAACCGTCGGGGTTGATGGCCGTTTCCATGTAGATGCAGCACTCCGGGGTGACTACCACGCACGTCTCGACGTGCAAGCAGCCACTGGCATCGGTCACGGTCACGTAGTGTTGCCCAGGAATTAATCCCGAGGCACTCGGACCAGTGTCGCCATTCGACCAGTTGTAGGTGTATGGTGCCGTCCCCCCGATGGGGTAGGCAGTTGCAGTGGCGGTAGCATCCGCACAAACCCATTGCTGGGAAATGTGAACACCAACACAACCTTGTGCGTTAGACTGAGTGCTAAAAAACACAATCAGAATCGCGGCGAGAATTTGAAAAAGTTTCATGTTGAAAAAGTTTTGGCCGAAGCCGTTAGAGAATGGATGTGAAAAATAAGTTACACTTGTTAAATTTTATTTTGTTGAGAATAGGACTTAAAGCATCCATTCTCTGTGGCCCTAGACCAACAAAACTCAAAATATCAAGTGTGTTCTTCACCTCAGTAGAGGCAGAGAAAATAATTCAAGTTTTTTAAATTATTTTTTCTGCCTCTTAAATCTCAAAATTTCAAATATGACTTTCTCAATTTTTCTCGCTCTTTAAACTTTATCATTGGACACTTGGTCCGATGAAAACTCCGACGCTTAGGTCGAAGTAAATTTGATCCCCTATTTTTCAAGCGGATTTAAATTAACTTATGGAGCTTTAGAAGGTTTTAGACCGGCTAAATGCCATTTTGTCAAGATACAATTTAACCTGTGCAATATAGCATAATTATGTAAAAAAGTCAACCCCTATAAGGGTAGACGAGCTTCACCCTGTGCCAGTAGGTGCAAAGTGGAAAAATGCTATAAAATATAGGCTTTATTTGATTTATCCTATTTTAACACGAGAGAACAAATACTTAAAATATGACGGGGTAAAAAGGTCGTCCTTACATAATCTTCAAATCCCCCTTCCCTCCTGCGATAATGAAGTCAGCCACTTTATTCTGTACTATTTCTTCTATAGCTCTGTTGATAGGGCGGGCGCCGAAGTTGGGGTCAAATCCGGCTGTAGAAACTTTGTCTATCAATGCATCAGTTATCTCCAAGGTGATATTCTTGTCTGCCAAGATTCGCTCGGCGAATTCAGAAAGTAGAAGTGCGGACACACGCTTCACATCTTTTTGAGTCAGTGGTAAGAAGAGAATAATAGAGGAGAAACGGTTCAAAAGTTCCGGAGCAAAAATATTATTTTTTATAATTACATCCATTAAATACTTTTTACTAATACTTGGGTCACCTATGATGTCCTGACTTCCAGCATTCGAAGTAGCGATGATTATCGCGTTTTTAAAATTCGCCACTCTTCCTGACCCCCGAGTAAGCTGACCTTCATCGAGCACCTGGAGAAGTAGCTGGTGAATCCCCCGGTGCGCTTTCTCCAGCTCGTCGAAGAACACCAGCGAAAGCGGTGCCTCTTCGATAGCAGAACACAATCTGTCAGAGAAAATTATTACTGACTCCGGTAGAGAAAATTCACTCATGTCGAACCTTATCATAGAATTTTTCCTACCGAAGTAACTCTCGGCGAGAACCTTGGCGGTGTAGGTCTTGCCCACTCCGGTTGGCCCTAAGAACAAGAAGCTTCCCGCAGGTTTATTCGGGTCACTGATACCAGTACGTAGACGCTTTAATGCTTCGGACACATCCTTCACCGCTTCGTCTTGACCGATTATTTTCTTGCGCATATTATCTCCAAGCTCTACTAAGACTTTAGTCTCGTCTACGCTCATGGCACCTATGGGCATATTGGTTTTATCAGAGACAACTTGTCGCACATCTTCGATTGATATTTTCCTTCTCAAAGCGCGTAGCTCATCTAGAATTAGGATGGACTTCATAGGCTGTGGTTGGTTACCGATGAATCTGCTGGAGAGTCTGACTATTTCCTCGAATGCGTCTGGTTCTAGATATGTGCGTGTCAGATGGGCGTGGTTCTTCAGTATCGCGAGAGTCTCGTCAAAATTAGTTTCTAATAGGTCCACCTTTTCAAATTTAGAAAGGAATTCCGGATGTGCCTTTACTACCTGGTCATAATTTGCAAAGTCAGTGGTAACTATTATTCCTAAATGCGGCAGCTCCAAGTACGGCATCAACCTCTCAAAAAGAGTTGTGTAGAGATGTATGTTTTCTATTACTAAAATTACATTCCGCGCTTTCTCGGCTTCGACCAAGATTTTATCGAAGTCCTCCATGTTGAAGCCTTCAGTGTTGAGCGTGACCACTCGATGATGATGAATGCCATCGAAGGATAGCCCGGATTGACCGAGCCGTCCGAGATAGGAAATGAGTGAAGTCTTGCCCACACCTGTGTCCCCCACGACGAGGACGTTGTGGCTGGTGTCTTTTGAAAGTCCGCGCTCAATCATACGCAGAGCCTTTTCCTTGCCATGAATTTCGAAATCGCCTGAGGTCATCAAGTCCATGCTGTGCTTGTTTAAGTTATAAGTATTGCCGTATGAAAGAGGTGCACCGATACTGCCTAGATTCTCTAAATATTCGCGAGAAATTTTGATTGGGAAAATAAAAAATACAGGGAAAGCAAGAATTACTAAGAGCGTAAACACCAGGCCACAAACGATGAGCACTATACGTGCCACGAAGCCAAGCACCCGGGAAAATATCGCAAAGACAATTTTCTGCAATAGATCGAAATGTGCACCTTCCGCCTTATCCAGTTGCCAGGGAGCGAAGAGAGTTTTTAAAAGTAAAGGAATAGAAAAAGCATTGTACGCGTAAGTGACTAAAATCTTCCATGATTGTATGCCGGGATGCATGGGGATATTGTAGCACCAAACCCTGTCGCTCGCGAGCGACAGGGCAAACAAAAAACGCCCGAAGGCGTTTTTTGCGGCACTTATGTTGATTACGATTAAATGTAAGTTTTACCCTACACTCACAAAGACACTATAGCATACTTGAAATAAAATTGCAAGCCCTGTCGCTCGCGAGCGACAGGGCAATAGAAAAACCCTCTCTTTCGAGAGGGTTTTTCATATTTGGTCCTATGTCTATAAGCCGAATTCTGTTTTGCAAATAGTAATTTATCTAGGCCTAATGTTGCCATTAGACTCGAGCGATTCTCCCTGCCTAAGCAGGGCACGATCTTGCACAGAGGTAAGGATTTAGCCGTTTCACCCTCGACGTTACCGTCGAGACTATTCCTGAATAAATCCAGGAACCCTAGCCTTTCGGCATTGGCGTCTCTGCTCGCACCTCGTAGATTGCTCTAGATGGGTATTACCCACTACCGTTCTCCCCGCCTAAGCGGGGCTGTGTTCGGACTTTCCTCACCCTACCGAAGCAGGGCGTAACTATTCAACAAAGGACTTACTTTATTATAAAATACAAAACAAAATAAGTAAACCCGCCAAACCCGCCGAGGCGTTGCCTCGGCGGTAGGAGTTAGATATAATTATCCTATGAGTTTAAGAAAAACATCTTTCGCTCCGAGCGAGTTCTACCATCTCTACAATAGAGGTACAGAGAAGAGAAAAATATTCCTAGATAAAGAAGATTATACTCACTTTCTAAAGTTAATGCTCTTGTGCAACTCGTCAGGTAATATAAGATCTCGAAATAAAAAGACAGAAAAAGTTACAGATGAAAACGAAATTTTAGTCGACATCGGAGCATACTGTCTTATGCCAAACCATTTTCATATATTAATACACGAAAACATAGAGGGTGGTATTTCTAAATACATGCTCAAACTTATGACTGCTTACACAATGTATTTTAACAAAAAGTACATTCGTACAGGAAAACTCTATGAAGGTGTGTTCAAATCCACTCATGCAAAAACAGACAGATATTTAAAATATCTATACTCCTACATACACTTGAATCCAGCAAAAATAATTGATAAAAGTTGGAAGACTAATAAAAGAAAAGACAGCTCGGTCTTACTTGAATACATATTCAAGTATCCTTATTCAAGCATAAGAGAGTATAAAGATAACAGTTTTGAAATCCTAAACACAGTTCCCTTCCCTGTATATTTTAAAAAATTGAATCACCACAAGAAAGAACTTTTTGAATGGTTAAATTTCTCTCAAATGGAATAAAGTAAGAGAGCAAGAGTTCTGTCTTTTTAAGTGTTCCTGCCGATACGCCGAGGCAACGCCTCGGCGGGAGTAAAACCCAGGGGATTTTCTATTTACCCTGTCACTCGAGAGCGGCCGGGTTGAATATATAAAGTAAAAATTGAAAAATTGGCAAAAAAAACAGGGCGTCTCGAATATAATCCGAAACGCCCAGTTGTATGATTCAGTGCAGTTTTAATTGTTTTTTCTGCGCTGGTTAAAAATTAGTTTGATTTCACGATTTGCTTGACCACTCGCAAGCCAGTGTCGTCAGTAATTGCCAAGGCATAAACCCCAGCTGGTAAGTCGCCAGCTTCGAGGTTAAAATCCCCCGTCGCAGTCAACACTTTTACTGTCTGACCGAGCGAATTGCTCACCACTACGGTGTACTTACCAGTCGCCAACTCCACAAGGAAGTCAGAGAAAGAAGGATTTGGCGAAACATTTACGTTGTTGCCGAGACCATCTGGATCATCAGTAGGACTCACACAATTGACAACCTCCCATGACCAGCAAATGTAGGTCTGAACCCCATTCACTAAACACTGAAGAGAGTGCGCTTGCGGCCCCAGTTCGTTGATGATTACCCTGTGATCCCCGGTTGCGTTCTGTCCAGAGCCAGAATCCCACAATCTGTTGGTGCTGAACGGAGGGGCAAACAGAATGGTCTGCACTCCCGTCAAATCTGACAAACAAACAACCTCGTTGTAGAGGATTCCTTGATTGTTATCCACCCAATTACCGTTCGGTGCGCAGGGTGGATTCGGTCCACAACCTTGTGCGACCCCGTCGCAGTCTTCGTCCGTGGCGTTGCCACAGATTTCTTGTGCGCCGGGGTGAATGGCTCCGTCGCTGTCGTTGCAGTCGCCGGTGACGGCGATGTAGCCGGAGGGTTGGCTGCAGGACGATATGGTGGTCGTCATGCTACCGAACCCGTCGTTGTCGTTGTCGGCATACCACGTCTGTGGCGTGCCGATGTTGGCAATGGTCACAATCTGGGTGGCCGTGGTACCGGCGCCGTCGGTCACGGTGACCGAGTAGTTGCCTGCGGAAAGACCACTGGGGTCCTGGCCGGTGAAACTATTGTTCCAAACGTAAGCGTATGGGCTGGTACCACCCGTCACCGTCAGATCGATGGAGCCGTTGGCTTGGCCGCAGGTAGCGTTCGTAGCGTTGGTAAACGCTGCCAATGGACAGCCTGTGGTCGTAACAGGTTTACAGATCAGTTCAAAGGTCTTCACTTTTGAGCATCCAGTAGCGTCGGTTATGGTCACGGTGTAAGCACCATCGTAGAGATTCGCCCGGTTCTGTATATTTACAGTACCGTTGATGTCGCTCCAGTCGTAGTTATACGGACTGGTGCCACCAGAGGCATCAATCGAGATAGTACCGTCACTTTGGTTACACGTCGGTCTTTCGACTGTCGTGCTGACGATAAGATTGCAGCCGGGATTAACCGGAGTACAAATCACCGTCACCGTGGCGTTACAGGTCGAGGTATTTCCGTGGCCGTCGTTAACGGTCAGGGTGACGGAATTCGCACCGGCGTTGCCGCAAGTGAAGGTACTCGGCGAAACCGAGACCATATTTACCGTACCGCAGTTGTCGCTACCGCTTTGGAAAACGTCTGCCGGCGCGATGCTCGTAGAGCCGCCCGGATTCAGGTTCACCGTGGCGTTTTTACACACTACGGTAGGCGGAGTCGGGTCAGTAACCTGCACCGTAAAGTAGCAGGTGGTCGTGTTGCCAGCGGCGTCGGCGGCGGTCAGCAAGACCTGGGTGGTGCCCAGATTCACTGAAGTGCCGGCTGCCGGGAACTGGCTTTTGGCCATATTGCCACAGTTGTCGCTGGCTGCCGCAAGGCTTACGAAGTTCGGCAAGCTGGCCGAACAGTTCGCGTTTACGACCGTCGTCTGGTTGGACGGACAGGTGATCACCGGCGCGGTGTTGTCGGACACGGTTACGGTAAAGCTGCAGGTCGCGGTGTTGCCGGCGTTGTCGGTGGCTTGGTAAGTCACAACGTTGAGCTGCCCTACCGGAAAGTTCGAGCCACTGGCGAGGCCGGTGGTTTTTACCAACGTCTGAATCGCACAGTTGTCGGTGGCCGTGGCGTTGGAAAACGTCACATTGGCCCCGCACTGATTGCTCGTCGCGGATTGAACGATGTTGGCCGGGCACATGATCGTCGGTTTGATTTGATCGACGACCGTTACCATGAACGAACAGGTCGCGCTGTTGTTGGCCGCATCCGTCGCGCGCCATACGTTGGTCGTCGTGCCGACCGGGAAGGTCGAGCCCGATTGTTGGCCACTGGTCAGGGTCAACGTCGGAGTGCCACAGTTATCGTCCGTACAGGACGTTCCGTAACTAAATACGGCACTGCAGGCACTGGCCGAACTGTTGATCGTCGTATTGGCCGGGCAGGTAATGGTGGGCGGCGTTTGGTCGACGACCTGCACATTGAAGGCGCAAGTCGAGGAGTTGCCAGCAGCGTCCGTCGCCTTGAGGGTGACGGAGTGCGAACCGAGCTGAAGCATGGTTCCCATATTCGGGGAAACCTGCGTTTTGGTCGGCGTGCCGCCGCAGTTGTCGCTGGCATTGGCCATACTGGCGTAGTTGCCCAGTACGGCTTCGCAGTTCGCATTGGCCGCCACCGTTTGGGTGGGAGGACAGGTGATCTGTGGCGCGGTCTGGTCGGGCTGGTTGCTTACGACCACACTGGTCGAAGCGGTGCAACCCGTGCCGTCGGTCGCGGTAACGTAATAGGTGCCGGCCGGAAGGTTGGAGCGATTCTGGGAATTGTTGTTTCCCTGAACATCGTTCCAATCGTAAGTAACCATGCCAGTCGCAGAGTTGGCGGTCAGGTTGATCGAGCCATTGGCCTGGTTACAGGTCGTAGGCGTCGGGTTACCTTGAAGCCACATGTTGCAAGGACTGGGCGTACAAGTAAGCGTCGCAGTCGCAGTCGCCGTGCAGGCATTGAACCCGATGTTCGTTACCGTCACGGTATACGTGCCGGCGGCGAGGTTCGTTGCAGTGGCGGACGTTTGGTTGTTGCTCCACAGGTAGCTGTACTGGCCGGTGCCGCCCGAGGCGGATACGGTCGCACTGCCATTACTCTGGCCGCAGGTCGGTGAGGTCCCGGTAATACTTACCGTCGGGCCGTGGAATACGGCAAAGACTCCGGTGGTGACACAACCACTTGAGTTAGTCACCGTGGCGGTACCATTACCACTACCATTGTCGGTGACGGTCACTTGGAAGGTGCCGTTGTTGGTCAGCGTATAGCTGCCGAAACCTGTGGCGGTTACGTGGTAGGTGCCGGCGGGCCCGGTCACCCACACTTTCGTGGAGTCGCAGAAGTTTTCTGGCGGTTGCGAGAAAACGTGCGAACAGGGTTGAGCAAAAGCTAAGCCAGTCGCGAAAATAGCGAGGGCGAGCAGAATGAGTGATTTTTTCATGTAAAATTAAAGTTGAAAATTTGAAAATATCTGAATTAATTTTCTGAGTCTAAATTACATGAAAAAACATGTAATCAGAAACAGCGTTTTGAGAATTTTAGAATCGATAACCACTTTCTCTTAAAAGCTTAGGTTAGTCGAAAAAAAACGCGCAAAGTGCTGTTTCTGATCAAAATCGTGAAATTTTCAAAGAGCTTAAATCGACTTGCATCATACCATTTTTGAATAGAAAAGTCAATGGTATCGATGTTTTGTAATATTCTAAGCATGGAGACGGCTTGAATGGCAGATGATTACCTAATGTTCCTGAGCCTACCCATGTTAGTAGTCGCGAGGGATAAAAGCCCCCCCTTACTTCTCCTAAGTTAGGCTTAACATACCAATAAAATTTGGTAGAAATAATTTCATATAGGACTTCGAAAATCTCGAGGGGTCTCTTGAAGGGGTTGACACTTAGAATAAATTGTGCTAAGGTCAGAAATTATAGGTTAGTTGTAGATTTGAACTCATTAATAATATTATTAACGCTAAACCGTTTTAAACGGAAGCAAAGAAAAAAGTATATGAAAAAATTCATAAAAAGTTTATTAGCGGTCGGATTCGTGTTTAGCTTATTGGTAGTTGGAATGCAGACAGCCTCTGCAGTGGCACCAGCAGTTACTTCATTCTCTGCAAATCCAAGCAGTATACAAAGTGGAGAAAGCACCACTCTAAATTGGCAATCGACAAACGCTACATCCTGCCAAGGTGTTGGTGGCTCAGCTAATTGGGCGGGTCAGCGTGGTTTTTCTGGCAGCTTCCCAGTTGTCGGCCTTACCCAAACAACTACATTTGGTATCTACTGCGTAAACAGTCAGAACCAAGCGTCGTCAATTGTTTATATAACAATTACAGTAAGCAACACTCCTCCACCTCCTTCTAGTGGTGGTAGTGGAGGTGCTCCTGTAGTAACTTCTTTATCAGCGAATCCAAGTACTCTGCCAGCCGGCAACTATAGTGTCATTACATGGACATCTAGTAATGCGTCATTTTGTGTTGGTACAAATGGCGGAACAACTGGTTGGGCTGG
The DNA here is from genome assembly GCA_030855725.1 of bacterium. GTDB lineage: Bacteria > Patescibacteriota > Minisyncoccia > Phycocordibacterales > UBA9973 > UBA9973. Next base: position 20,159 of record JALYQS010000001.1, read on the forward strand.
TAGCAACAAAAACCCTTCAGGAAGTTTCAACACTCCACCACTTTATCAAAATACAACTTTTGGAGTTTATTGTTCAAGCAACGGAGTAAACTCTCAGACTATTTACATAACTGTTACAGTTACTCAAACCTCTCCACAAATTAGTGTAAACTTAAACGCAAGTGATACATCTATAACTCAAGGAGAAACATCTCAACTTTCTTGGACAGTAACCGGATGGACTGGAAGTTGTACTGCAAATGCACTTCCTTCAACATCACAATGGAGCAGTTCAAAAGCGTGGAATGGTGGACCAGTAACAGTGTCCCCTACACAGACCACAAAATATACCCTCACATGTAACGGCGTGGCTGATTATGTCTGGGTAACAGTAACAACTACTCCCCCGCCTACTTGCCCAAGTGGTATGATCGGCACACCTCCTAACTGTACATGGCCTCCAGCACCAACTTGTCCAAGTGGCATGATTGGTACTCCTCCAAACTGTACATATCCAACTTGTCCAAGTGGTATGATCGGCACACCTCCTAACTGTACATGGCCTCCAGCACCGACTGCTCCAAATGTAACTCTTACCGCTAATCCAAATTCTGTTGCTTACAACGGGTCAACTGTACTTGCTTGGACAGTTTCTAATGCAACTTCTTGCGTAGCGAATAGTAATCCAGCGACTTCATGGGCTAACAACAAGAGCACAGCTGGCGGATCTCAAACTGTATCTGGCCTAACTGGAACTACTTTCTTTAATATATTCTGTACTGGTCCTGGCGGAAGTGACTCTGCAACTATAACAGTAACTGTCGGCGCACAACCACCCGCTCCAACTTGCCCAAGTGGACAAATCGGTACATATCCTAACTGTTCATATCCAACTTGCCCAAGTGGTATGGTTGGTACATACCCTAACTGTTCGAATCCTCCAGCACCTACTTGTCTAGCAGGTATGATCGGTACATATCCTAACTGTACATATCCACCAGCACCTACTTGTCTAGCAGGTATGATCGGTACATATCCTAACTGTACATATCCTCCAGCACCTACTTGCCTAAGTGGACAAATCGGTACATATCCTAACTGTTCATATCCGCCAGCACCTCAAATTATAACTGCTATCACAACATTCGCTACGAACATAGGGGTAAACTCTGCTAGACTAAATGGCTTAGGATTACAAAATAATTCTAACTCTGCGCTAAGCGGATACTTCGAATGGGGTACAACACGAGCGCTAGGAAGCACTACTCAAAGTAGATTTATCGGAAGTGGTTCATCTAACCCTTACTCTGAAAGTGTTATCAATCAATTCCGTGCAAATACAACTTACTTCTATCGTGCAGTAGTAACCAATCAAAATGGCGCAGTAGCTTATGGCGACATCGTAAGCTTCCGAACTGGAGGAGGGGTAGTACTTGGAGTAGCGACTGTTCCAGGTCCAAGTATCGCTTACAGAAATACAACTCTAGTAACCAATACAAACATCGAAACCAACGTTTCTAAGCCTTCCTTAGTATTCTTAGATACAAATTGTAATAATCAAATCGTACAACGCGGTGACACTATCCAATGTACAATAACTTGGAAGAATGCGACCTCAACTACTAATCTGACAGGTGTACTACTCCGAGTTGGCTTCCCTAAGGAATTAGATTTCTTACAATCAACAACAGGAGTCTTCTCTTCAGTAGACAATGCAGTCATCGTGGACATCGGCAATCTCGCTCCAGGTCAAGAAGGAAGTATGACATTCACCACCAAAGTTCGCATGGATGCAGAATTCAAAAAGATAGTTATAGCGTCACAGGCTGTGTACTCTTACATGGGAGATAAAGGCGATCTAAAACAAGAAGAAGTATTCAGCTACTCTGAACACACAATCGTAGACAACCTTACTGGCAGTATCGCTGGCGCGACAATCCTTAGTGGTACTAATGGATTCATGCCAAGTTCTCTTGCAGGATGGCTTCTACTTCTACTTCTTATCCTTCTAATATTATTAGCTATAAAAATGGTATCCAATAGTTCACGTCCTCAAGTAGTTGTGACTCCACCATCGAACGGGAGTATGCACTAGTCGTTGACAAAGTTATATTAACATGATACAATAAAGCCATGAAAAATACCATAAAAAACTTAATAATTTTGGGAGCACTAGCGGGGTTTGTGTTTGCTACAGGTTCAGCAAATGCTCAGTATAATTACAATAACACTGTGATACCTGGAGCAACTGAAGCAATACTTAACGCTTCAATAAATCCGAATGGAACAGCGACTTCAGCTTGGTTTGAATACGGCACCGATGTGAACATGAACTATTTCAGTGAAACACCTCATACCTATGTAGGATCTTATGTTGGAGAAATCCCATTTAGTTACAAGGTTTTGGGGCTTAATCCGAATAATGTTTATTATTACCGAGCGGTTGCTAGCAATGGAACAGTAGCTAAAGGAGAGACACTTTCCTTTACGACTACCAACAATAATAATCTAACAACATCTTACGTTAACAACACAACAAGTAATACTAGTAACAGTAATACTGGATACACCAATAACGTACCTACTAATTACAATAATACAAATACAACCAATACAAATTCTGGAGTGAGTGTGGGTAACATCACCTCAAACGGAGCTATCTTAAGTGCTGTCTTAACAAACCCTAACCGACAAGTCTCACAAGGATATTTCGAATGGGGTCCTACTACAGCTTATGGAAACACCACACCAATGACTGACTTGGGTACTAGCTATAGCGCACCTTTCTCTAATGCACTTACCCAACTTAACCCAAATTCAACATATCACTTCCGTGCAGTAGCGGTAGTGGGTGGTAGAACACTCAAAGGTGGTGACAGAAGTTTCCAAACTTACAGCACTAATGTTACTGCAGTAAATACAAACTACAACCAACAAGCTCAAGCTCCAATGGTAACAACAAACCAAGGACAGCTTATTACAAATCCAGTATTTACTACAAACACAAGCAATACAGACTTTACTAATACTGATACAAAATTAGCTGCTAACCCATTATTTGGAGCAAATTTCCTACCAAATAATATCTTCGGATGGTTACTGCTACTACTTGTAATCCTTGCGGTTGTTTGGGTAATCAGGAGACTGGCTCAACCAACAACTTACGTAGTACAAAGATAAGTAAACACAAAATAAAAACCCCGCAATTGCGGGGTTTTTATTTTGTTAAAATAGGAGGGTGTCCCCTACTTTAAGACTATGTCTGTCACTCCATCCTGATGCTACCTCGAGTACATACAGAGCGTCATCATTTGGACCAAATAGTTCTGGGTAAGATTCTGGGGCAGTGTTTCTTTTAATGAAAACAACTTTTTTGTCTTTATCTAACCAAATCATGTCTATGGCGAAGTTCATGTCTTTCATCCAGAACTTATGCTTGTCGGGACGATCAAAAACAAATAACATCCCTTCATTCTCCTTCAATTCACTTCTACCAGAGAGCCCTCGGGCTTGCTCTGCTCGTGTCTTAGCAATCTCGATTTTAAGCAGAGTGCCAGCAAGAGTTGCATCCTTCGTATAATCAGTTTCGATAGTTTCATTCAAAGAAGATTTCTGGGATTTTGTATCGAGCTTAAGTATCAAAAGTAACGCAAGAACAATCAATAAAGCAAAGAGAAGTGTGTACTTTAAAATATTTTTTATCTTCATAAATTAATAACTCAATAAACATTTTACTTATTTCCACCGTTCCAACCCAAATTTCTACCAACTTCTTCTGGTGTACTTCTTTTACGTGCGACTACAATGTGCCCATTTTCTGCAATTATCCGCTGAGGATGAGAGATTAAACAGTGGTTCATAGCAAGCGCGTCTTGATATGCTCCGGTATCGAATACTACTAGGTACATAGGGTCATTATTGTTCTCGGTATGATTATAGTCAGGGAGTGTTACAGAGTTGTCTACCCCACGGTACACGTCATCTGAGTCACAAGTAGAGCCGGCTATCCATACCTGAGTTAATGTGTCGTCGCCTTTATTGTTGACCGGTGCTATCGCCCATTTCTGATCTATCGCCCAAGTGTCGGCAAGGTCATTCATAAAACTCCCGTCGATGACATACCATTTCTTGGCATCGTTTTTCTTTTTGTTAATAGGCTTAGTATCTATGACTTTAAAGATTGTAATCTGGGCAGGAGCTACAACATATCTTCCCCACTCACATACAAGGTTAGGGTGTGGCATGCCGTGCTTGTCGGACTCGCTTTTCAAAAGTTCAAAAACTTTCTCCATTAATTTATCCACGGTGTAGCCCTTGGTGCGAGTGTAGGGTATCGGCATACCACCGCCGATATCAAGAGTATCGAGAGAAGGGTTGATTTTCTTTAATTTGAAATACACATTCAGCGCGTATTTTATAGGAATCAAAATATCCATCGGTTTCTCTATCTGAGAGCCAATGTGGTAGTGAAGTATCTTCAAATTCTTGAACGGACCCATATCGTAAATTTCTTTTGCAGAGAACCCGAAACGGTCTAACTGCTTGTTCCAATGAGAGCTCGCCTTTACTGGCATATCGAGTCGGATACCGACATTGAACTTTGAGTGCTGGAGAGTTTTAAGCTCGCTCGGTCCTTCGATAAGCGGGAAAATTTTAACACCTTTATGCTGGAGATCGTCAATCAAGTTGATGTATGCGTCGTTCTTCGGCCCACTGCAAAGTATACGAATATCAGGGTTGAATTTGTCCTGCTCGAGCATCCTTTTGATAAGCCACAAGTCAGTATAAGAAGAAGTTTCTAGATGAGCCCCTTCGCCGACTATCGCCATTACTACTTCCCTATTTTGATTGACCTTCATTGGATAGTGGTAGAAGAATTTACCAGTGTAGCCGGTTTTTTTGATCACGTTATCTGCCAAGTCCATCAAATCCTCGAGACGTTCTTCAATGACAAAAGGCATGAGAATCTGGAGCGATGTACCAAACTTCTCCGTCAAGTAGCGGACATTATAAATATTATGACCTTCTTTTATAATCAAATCTCCGTCTTTATCGTAGTCAAAGTATTGAGTGTTAAAATCTTTTGACCCCAACTTCCATAATTTTTTTGAGGCCGAAGCCCGATTTTTGATACCCATTTCTTTACCAAAGCTTGTACTCTACCTACATAGTTGCACAGCCTTGAAATAAATTAAATTCTTTTTAATAAGGCAATAATAACAGAATTGACAGGAATGTAAACCCTATTTATTAGACCTAATATAGGTATTTAAAAACTCCTGCTTGAACTCAAAGAATTTATCCTCTAGTATAGATTGTCTGATTTCCTTGACTAAGTTAACTATGAAATATAGGTTATGTGTTGAAGCGAGTGTTCCTGCGAGCATCTCCTTGCCATGAAATAAATGTGCTATGTACGCACGGGTATAATTTTTACAAGTGTAACAATCGCAGTCTTCTTCGATCGGAGTGTGGTCATTTCTAAACACAGTATTCATAATTATCATTTTCCCTTTTTTTGTGTAAATAGTACCGTTTCTTCCCAAACGTGTAGGCAAAACGCAGTCGAATAAATCAACACCGTTCTCTATCCCCATGAACAAGTCTTCCGGCTCCCCTATACCCAACAAATGACGAGGTTTGTCTTCCGGTAAAATCTCGTTGACCCATTTTACTGCTGTGGACATGTCCTCTTTGGCAAAAGACCCGCCAATACCGAATCCGTCGAAGTCGAGGCTAGAAATAAACTCTGCGGACTTTTTTCTTAAATTTTCATCTCGGCCACCTTGGACGATACCAAATAATGCAACTTTGTTCTGTATGTTTAATTTAACGTGTTCTTCCAAACATCTCTTTGCCCACATGTGCGTGCGCTCGAGTGCTTCTTGTTGATACTTCAAATCTTCCGCTGGCGAAGTACATTCATCGAATGCAAAAATAATGTCCGCGCCTAGGTTGTGCTGAATCTGGATTGATTTCTCGGGAGTAATGTAGTGAATACTTCCATCTAAGTGAGACTTGAAGGACACTCCGTCCTGCCCAATCTTCGCAAGTCGTGGAGCGTCAGAATCATCGAACCGCTCTGGAATCATAAGTGACGGGTCAGTAACCTTTAAAACTTTAGACATATCTTTGCCGTAAGCAGCACCCAAGGAAAACACTTGGAACCCGCCCGAGTCAGTCATCGTAGGACCATGCCAGCCCATAAACTTGCCTATGCCACCTGCATCACGCACTATTTCATCCCCAGGTTGCAAGAACAAATGATAGGTATTACCAAGCACCACCTGAGTGCCAACCTCACGTACCTGATCCGAGCTAAGTGACTTTACCGTGGCCTTAGTGCCCACTGCAACAAACGCTGGAGTCAAAATATTTCCATGTGGAGTCGACAAAACCCCGGCACGACCTAAACTATTTTCTAACTTTTTTTCTATTTTAAATTCCATAAGAATTATATTCCCACTTCTACAAACTTGAGCTCTTGGATATTAACCGGACTTGCAAGTAGGGCTTTTTTATATGAGTCCCGGGGATCGGAAATTATTGTAACAACTGTAGCCATAAGGTAAGGATTGATTCCTAATAGTGTTACTTTTGAACCTTCTGCTAATTCAAAGTCTCTGGGCAAAATCATTTCGAAATTACCACCGCCTCGTCCTACAATCTGCATTATTGTATCGTGCCCTGTTACCATGATATCTGTTTTTTCTCCACTGGTTGAAAAAATAGTAACCTTGGCAGAATCACTGAATCCTTCAGACACTCTTCCTATTGGAATATCACCTAAAGCAAAAACTAGATCATTCATCTCAACTCCTTGATTAGCTCCAGCGTCTATTAAGATAGTGTCGTAAATAGATTTGTTTGGTTTGGACAAAATACTGGCTAAAGTAAAATTTGCATTAGAGCTTTTTCTTCCAAGTATTTCTTTTAATTTAACATTCTCGTCTTCAAGAATAGAGGAAACTGACGCGCTAGTATTTAATTCTAACAACTCCTGTTTCAGGTTATTATTTTCTTCTTCTAGAGATTTTTTTGAAGTAAAAAATATTTCTGTATTTTTAAGATTTGATCCAATATTATTCCCTATTGTTATTAACGGCTTGCCGAATTTATTTAGGGCAACTGACAGGAACTGGAAAACACCCGTCTGAAAGTAAAACAGTAATAAAAAAACCACAACGACTACAATGACGTTACGAATTTTATTTCTCTTTTTGTTTCTATCTTGGAGGTAACTCATCTTGATTACCAATCAAAACATCTTTATAAGATTCAATATCGTCCAGTATCACTCCCGTACCACGAGCTACGGCCGACAATGGATCGTCCACCACATACACTGGAATTTTTAATACATTTTGCAAGAGTCGGTCTAGTCCAGGAATAAGTGCCCCGCCTCCCGAAAGAGTGATGCCTTGACGCATAATATCAGAAAGTATTTCAGGTGGAGTGGTCTCGAGCACGTCTTTTACCCCTTCTACCAACTCCTTTATTGAAGCAGAAATTGCTTCCCGAATATCAGAATCTGTAACCACGACTTCTCGAGGTAGTCCTGTTAAGAGATCTCTACCTCTAACTTCTGTCTCCATGTAACTTCCAGGAATCACAGAGCCTATAGCAATCTTTACCATTTCAGCAGTTTTCTCGCCAACTAAAATTTTAAATTCGTCGCGCATATAAGTGATGATGTCAGTATTTAACTTATCTCCTGCTATCTTTAAATTTTTAGACTTAACTATGCCACCCAGTGAAATAACCGCTATGTCTGTGGTCCCACCACCCATATCAATTATCATAGAACCCACCGGGTCCTTGATCGGGAGTCGGATCCCAATAGCTGCCGCCATCGGCTCTTCTACTAGGTACACCTCGCGGGCTCCAGCACTGCGTGAAGCATCGTACACAGCCCGTGACTCCACATTGGTCGTTCCAGACGGTACACCCACTACTACCCTCGGACGTAAGAATTTCGGGGCCATTTTATCTGCTTTATTTATAAGGTAAGAAAGCATTTCTTCAGTCACTTCAAAATCTGAAATGACTCCATCCACAAGTGGCCGAATCGCTTTAATGTGGCCTGGAGTGCGCCCCAACATATCCTTTGCCTTGGCGCCTACAGCCACTATCTGGTTAGTTTTCTGATTGACAGCAACCACCGAAGGCTCGTTGATCACGATGCCATGACCCTTCAAATACACCAAGGTGTTTGCGGTACCTAAGTCTATGCCAATGTCATTTGAAAATATTTTATAAAACTTTTTAAGCATGAATTTAGGTCCTAGCGTCTAGCTTGTATGTGCTAGTAAATTAAGTAGTTCGTCGACTGAAATTACGTTCCCTTTCTCTTCTGTTCGTTTTTTTACCTCAACACCGTTCTCTTTCATACTTCTCGCAGACACTACCACTCGGGTAGGCATACCTAGAAGGTCAGAATCGGCGAACTTCTCTCCAGCAGAGATTCCAGCTCTGTCGTCGAACAATACTTCGATGTTGTTTTGAGCTAAAGTTTCATAAACCTTGTTTGCTTCGGCTTGCACAGCTTCATCGTCTCCAAGGGCTAACAGGTGAACATGAAAAGGGGCTACAGATTCTGGCCAGATAATGCCTCTATCGTCTGAAAGAACTTCTACAACGATACCCATTAGGCGACCTAAACCAATACCATAACTACCCATTATCACCAGCTTATCTTCTCCGTTTTCATCTTTATATTTCAAGTCAAATGGCTCCGAAAATTTTGCACCTAATGAAAAAATGTTTCCCACTTCTACGGCTCTCTGTTCAACCAAGACTTCTTTGTTCAACTTAAGTTCTGCAATAACCTCATCAGTAAAAACTTCTTTGTTAATAGCTATTCCTGAATTTTCATCTAGATAAATGGTGTCTTCTCCTACAGAAGTTATTGTTTGAAATTCATGAGAAAATTTGGAAAAGGTTCCACCAGAGGCAAAAGTCATATAAGTTAAATGTCCAATTCCGACTCTTTTGAAAACGTTTTGGTAAGCAACTTTCATGCTCTCATAAAAAGTATTGTGCTCAGCTTCATCCTTGGAAAAGGAATAGAGCGCTTTCCAATAAAACTCACGCCCTCTCATGATTCCAGACTTACTCCTTGTTTCATTTCTAAAAATACTTTTAAAGTCGTAAGGATAAACAGGTAAGTCTTTGTAAGAAGATATATATTGTTTTAATATATTTGAGTACGCTTCTTCATTAGTAAATGATAAGCCAAGTTCCCCTCCATTTTTTAAATTTGTTTTAAACCAATTATCTACAATTTCGTCGTCCCATCTGTTGGTTTTCTCCCACACTTCCTTGTTTTGTAGCACAGACGTTCGCATTTCAGCTCCTCCAACTTTGTCCATTTCGTCACGAATTATATTTTCGATCTTGTTGATCACACGAAGACCAAGTGGCAGAAACGAGTATACGCCCGCCATTTCTTTATGAATAAATCCTCCTCTAATAAGCAATTCAGCGTTTTTGGCTACTTCGTCCGCAGGGGCATCTTTTCTAGTCTTTGTAAAAAGTTTTGATTGTCTCATATAAAGCCATCTTACCCGAAAAAACCCTTTTGGTCAAAGGCTATATAAACTGATAATTTGATTTGCAAAATGTCCTCCTTTCTGCTAGAATTCCTCGTATGCAAAAAAGCCAAAACAAAGAAGACACTTCAAATCTTATTGAAAAGATGTTTGAAGCAGGAGCGCATTATGGGTACGGGAAGACAAGAAGACACCCTTCTGTTTCCTCTTATATTTACGCTACAAAAAACAAAACAGACATAATCGACCTCGAAAAGACCGAAGTTATGCTTAATTCCGCCGTCGGGTATATGGAGAGCTTGGGAGCTGGAAACAAAGTCGTCCTCTTCGTTGGAACCAAACCTGAAGCAAAGGAAGCAGTACGAATAATGGCAGAAGCCCTCAATATGCCCTACGTCAACGAACGCTGGATTGGAGGTACTATCAGTAACTTTACCGAAATCAAGAAAAGAATCATGGAACTCGAGAACTACCGCAAAGACAGTACTACAGGTGGGCTCGATAAATATACAAAAAAGGAGAGAGTTGTTATGGCCAAGAAAATGGAAAAATTATCTCGATACTACTCTGGACTTGTAGGCCTTAAAAAAGCCCCGGATGCGATATTTATCATTGACGCTAAGGCAGAACACATCGCCTTCACCGAAGCACGAAAGTCAGGAGTTGTAACTCTTGCTCTAGCAAATTCCGACACAAACATCAAAGGTATCGACTACCCTATCGTGGGCAATGACGCCGGAATGCCTTCTATTTCTTTTTTCACAAACGCTTTTACTACTGCCTACAAAACAGGCCTCGCTTCACTGGCATCTCTGTCTTCTCCTGCTGTTAAGTAAATTTTTAATTAACATTAACTGCGCCCTTTGAAACCCACTCTGGGTGCTACATAAACTTATGATAACAATCACAACTGAACTTATTAAGGAGTTAAGAGACGCTACGGGTATTTCGGTTATGCAGTGCAAAAGAGCTCTCGAAGAAGCTGAAGGCGACATGAAAAAAGCCCTAGCGATTCTAAAGAAAACAAGCTCTGACATTGCCCTTAAGAAAGCCGACAGAACCGCCGCAGACGGAGCTGTAGCAGTGAAAACTGAAGGAGATAAGTCTGTATTGGTTACATTGCACTGTGAAACAGACTTCGTTTCTCGTAATGAAGACTTCACTAATCTTTTGGACAGCCTTGTAGCCAAGGCATTAAGCGAAGGTGTGGAGAAGATGAAAACAGAAGCGAAAGACATGATTGACCCAATAATCCAGAAGACCGGTGAAAACATCCAGCTTGGTGAAGTATACGAGATATCGGGTAATATTGTCGGAAATTATGTACACAATAATAAGGCTGCAATAGTGGTATCCCTAGAAGGTGGTGACACGAACCTAGCAAAGGACATTGCAATGCATATCGCTGCCATGAAGCCGGAATACATCACTCGAGAGGAAATAGATGCTGATGCTAGGAAGACTATGGAGGAAATTTTCCAAAAAGAAGTAGCGAGCATCGACAAGCCAGAAGAGATTAAAAAGAAAATGCTCGAAGGCAAGATAGCTACATACTTTAAGGAGAAAACTCTCCTTGATCAATCATTCATTAAAAATGGTGATGTTACCATAGAACAGCTTTTGAATACTTCTAAGGCAACAATCAAAGAAGTAAAGCGAAGTTCAATCTAACAAAATACTATGTTCATTCTTTTAACTTCATTTTTTATATCGCTATTTGCTTTATCGACAATGATCGTTAGGAAACTTGTTGTATTAAAAAACAGGCAAATATTAAATACGGGAAAATTTACCCACGACTTTGCCATTGAAGTACCTGACTTTGAGGAAGTGAAAGGGGCTGCTCAGAAAAATCTAAAAAAATATAGCTACGAAGCCCTAGTAGCCACTCTTAGAGTCTACATTCTATCCACAAATCTGTTAAAAAATAAATACAAAATCGCGAAGGAAAGGATACAGAAAATTAAGAGAGGTGGCAAAGCAAATCTGATAGTAGAACCCAAAGAAGAAAACAAGTTTTTGAAAATGATGTCCGATTACAAGAGAAAAATCAAAAAGATAAAGAAGAAGATAAAACAAGAAGAAGGGTTGAAATAAAAATGGATATAGTGTAGATTAGATAAGTTGTTTCGCAAAATAAATAAGCCGGCATAGCTCAGTTGGTAGAGCGCCACTTTTGTAAAGTGGATGTCCGGGGTTCGAACCCTCGTGCCGGCTCCAAAGTAACTTTTTCTAGGACCATTTCCACTTCATTTTTTTGGTCACTTTCCAAATCCCTCCTTGATATGTAGCTTCCCCAGGAGTGATGAAAAAAGTAGAGTCGCCTACTCCTTTGGGGGCAGAAGCCCCGTGTAGTTCGGCCACATCTTGACAACCATCCATCATACTTAATGCCATATTAAAAGCCTCTTCAGTATCAGTTGGAACAAGGATGGCTCTTTCGGGATGGGTATTTGATATTACGATTCTAATAGGTTGATATGAATCCGTGTCCGTCATGTCGTATAAATTGCTGCCTTGAAATTTTATATATTTCTGACTATCGAATTTTCTCATCAAGGATTGAGCCAAATAAGGAGTATTTGAATTCAATTCTCCTTCTGTTGAACGACTTGTTTCATTTGGTATGCCTGTTTCAGGCACCACTCTATTTGCGTCTGCATCTATTACATCTGGTCCTGAATTATCTTTACGAGCCAAAATATCTGCATCTGATGGCCAATCCTTTATGTCACCGCCAAATATCCAAACCGGTCCAGTATGGTTATCTAGAATTTCATGCAGCCGATTAACTGTAGTAAAAGCCAGTTGTCCGTAAGTTCTGATACCGTGATTGTTAAGTATTTCCTGAATAATGGGACTTATACCGAGAATCTTTGTCAAATCATCTGGCTCATTTTCACTATCAGTCTGATTAACTTCAATGGAATGGGGCAACTGCTCATTTGAGCTTATACCATCTTCTCCCAATCCAATAACATCTTCTCCTAACTCAACAACAAAAGTGTCATTGTTTTCTATTTTCAGACTGGAAATTTCCTTTCCCAATCTTTCTGAAAAAAATGTTTTCATTGAAAATGGATAATTAAGTCCAACGTCAACAGGTATGACTGCCTCTACATCTCCTTCTTCACTTGATACGACAAAAGTAATTTCCCCACCCCTAACCCTTATTTGCGCTCTAGCCAGACGTTTCTTCATATCTATTTTTATTTCGTCTACAGAAAAACGAAGCGGTTCCTCAGATTCTATGGAATTCTTAGAAACTTCCTGAACTGGCTCTGACGCTGAGGTATCTTCAGGCATGCCTTGATATTCTTCCAGAATAGGCAATTTCTCTTCTAAGAGAGACTCTTCCACAGGAATCCCAGGTTCTTCTGCTTGTGCTTCTGGCTCTTCAGGAACCTGAAATTCAGCTACTGGTTGCAACTCCGGCTCTTCTTCAGGCAGAGGCGCCTCCGGTTCTACGACAGGCTCTTCTACGGGAACGATTGGTTCTTCTGCCTGGGGCATAGGAGCTTGCTGGGCAGGAGCAGAAGTTTGCTGAACTTTCTGGCTAATACGATCTGCCATTCTTCTAAGGTATTCTTGTGCGCCTTCTTTTGCCATATATGTAAAGTTTAACCTTGATTTTCTTCTTTATTCCCTAATAAAGTTTCCTCAACTAACCACCTGGGTACAAGTCCTACTGCTTCTGCCTCAAACTTTTTATTAAATTCTTTTTTAGAAATGAATGGTGTCCGACTCATTCCATTTGAAACTTTCTTTATTTTTTCAAGTATCTCAGAGACTTCTTGTACCTTCTGAGTCACATAATTCCCCACTGTTGCTGGTTTACATCGAACACCAAAATATTGTGTAATACCACTTGCAGGACTCACTATGATGTATGGTTTAGGCTCATATCCTTTTTGGAATTTCTCGTACCCATAGGCACATTTGAGCACCCCACCGTGAGTAATCTTTTCCACCTCATCATCATACTGTTCTCGTTTTTTAAAAAACTTTTCTGCCCCATGAGTCCTTATATAGTTCTCTGTGTGAGTTTGGGAGTAGGGATTAATACCAAGCTCTTGCATTACATCTTGTACCTTTTTACTTTCTTCTATTAAGAATGGCGCTGGAGGATACATTTGTTCAACTGGAGTAAAATTTATTTTTTTCTCGGAAAGACCTAAGCTTTTAGCTTTTTCTAAAAACTCTTGACACCTATTCAGATCATTTTTGTAATATTCCTCTGCACGAAAAGATAAATCGTCGCAAACTTCGACTTGCTTTTCTCTAGTAAATTGTAGCTCCAGGTTATTTTTTGCCAAAGGGTATTCCTGTTTCATGCTATTTTTTATATTTACGAACTTATTTGTTTTTTTAATTCTTCCATTCGAGCCTCTACTACAAGACGATCGAGTTCTGTGGATTGGATTTCGAGATTTTTAAGTGTTTCTGAAATAATTCTCTGATCTTCCGCAATATTTTTTTCTACTTCTTCTATCTCCTGATCCATCTCCTCTATAGCAACTTTAACTTCTGGGTCTTCAGAATCAAGTATCACTCCTGCGTCTCTAAATTCATCTTCAATCTCTTGATCAATCAAATCAGATACCTGATCAAGTATCTCATCCGTAACCTCGCCTTGGGAAAGTAATTCAATAACTTGGGCCTTTACTGCTGGCGATACCTCACTTTCTTCTATTTCTTTTATATATTCTTGTGTGTCCATAATATTATGTTGCTTTATTAGAAACAAATTGACCTAAATTATTGCGCTGAACTCTCATTGTCTGGATTCTCTTTTTAGAAGACTGCAACTTCTTTATTTTATCTTTTCGCTTTTCCTGTCCTTGCTTTAAACGTTTGAGCCGAGCTTCAACCATTTTTTCTTGAAAGTTATTTTTGATGCGACTAACTTCCTCCTTTCCAACTTGTAATGAAACTTCTGCAAATATTTTAATTCCATTAAACAGCTCTGTTATTTCTTTACTTACATTTGATAACATTTCCTCATTTTTTGCTTCGGCATAGGCATTCATAAATTTAAGGAGCTCAGCTTCTCTTTTCCTAAACTCCGCAAATTGTTTCGCTCGCTTTTCTATCCAATTCCTTATCCCATCATCTACGCTATCTGATTTTTCTCCAAGGGACTTCCAGTCGGCTTTCAACATTTCTGGAGTTGCGAGCGCACTAAAAAAAGCATTCTTGCCGAATTCTTTTGCCCGATTCGAAAATCTATTTATCTTATCACTCGCCCCTTTTAGCCAATTGGTTAAGTTTGGTCGTGTAGCCTCAATTTTTTTTATTGTGTTGCTAAATTTTTGCTTCCCTATTTCAACTGCATTAAGTTTTGGTTTTTCGTTTCCTTCGTTTCCTTCGTTTCCTTCGTTTCCTTTTGGTGCATTTGCTTCTGGTGTTTTTTCTTTTAACCCGAAATCCTCTAGTTTGGAGTCCTTAGCATCAAGAGTGCTTCCACCATTTTCTACAGAAGATGGCTCTTGTGCTGTAAGCTCATTTCTTTTTGCTTGCAATGCTGCTATTTGCTTATCAATATCAGCAACTTCATTGCTAACTTTAAGTTTTGCTTCAGGCGATTTATCTTTGGGGATAACGTTTTCTGTCGTAGGTAATGTTTCTGTATTCATGGAAATATTGTATGCTTTTATTTTCTAAATTGCATCTTACTCTGTTGATAAGTCAAGGGGGTCCGATTCATAATCTTAACTTTTAATGGGTTCCGCAGGTAGTGTTTCTTGAAGCTTAAAAGATTCTTTTATCTTTGCTTCGAGTTCATCGATGGACTGGAATCCTGTCAACACTTCGTCGTCTACCACAAGCGCAGGGAGCTTAGTATCTTCGATTTTATATATCTGAAGCATGGACTTTATAGCTGACAAATCAGTACTGTAGTCAAAAGAATACACTCGAAGCTCAGGGTATTTATCCCTCAAGCTCGATAATACAATCCCCTGTCTTTCGCATTCACTACAATTCTCTGCAGTGGTGTAGAAATACAAAATAAACGCAGACTTTACATTACAACGAGTATTAATTCGCTTCATGAGTAAATAGTCCTTGATTTGCAGGAGAGAGTAATATTTACGGAGATAAGTAACCTCTTCTGTTGAACCGAGGTTGTCTTGTCCCCATTCCAACTTGCGGCCAAGTTCTCCGAGCTCACTCCCTAGCACCGAGGATGTTGCAAGATTTTTACATGAAAGTTCAGAGAGAAGGGAAAATTGTGTTTCCGAAGAAAGGATGTCTATTGCAATCTTATCTTGAATAGACTTTAATTGGTCTATTTTTTTATTGCCAAAATAGTTACTCAAAAATATCGCCGTCAGAAAAAGCGACAATGTAAGAAGGAACACTATCAAATATTTTTTCCAATCAATCATAATTTTATCGCCAAGCGGGTTTCTTAGAAACCATAGTATTATAAATAGCTTTCATCAGCCAGAATGGAGCCACTAGACTATAAACCACAAAGAAGTAAATCATACTGATAGAAAAAAAAGATTTCTCTTTGGCAATCTTTCTGCCAAGCACCATGGATGTTATTACTAGAGAGTATAAAACAATAGTGATAAACAACAATGCTCCCGTATTTATAAAAAATGGATCGAAGGAAGTTATTTCAGGACTAAAATGGAAACCTACTGTTTTGTACAGTACAAATTTTGAATATAAATAATCAACTAATTTAAGAATAATTCTAAAAAATAAATAGCTCGCCACTAAGACTGATACAATACCGGCCGGTACAGTGAACAACGAAAAATTGCCGTATTTTTTCTGGAATAAAATATTTCTATAGTCGATTGTATTATTTAGAAACCCGTATATCCAGCGGACTCTTTGCTTGTAGAGCTTTTTTACTGTGGCTGGGGTGTTGGTATACACGTACGCGTCGTTACACTGTTCTATCTTATAGCCATATTTCTGCATTCTATAAGCTATTTCCATATCCTCGGTGTTATGAGCATGGTGATACGGCCCCAAATCTTGAAAAACCTTCGTCCTGAAAATAGTAAGTGGTCCGGGGGTTACGTGGATAGCCCCAAGGAAACCTAGCATTTTTTTAATATACACTGACATTAGATACTCAGCTTTCTGGGCGTTTTGAATGATGTTTTTAGGATTAGACACTATAATAGAAGGAGCCACAGCCATTGTTTTAGGATTATTTTCAAAGCAGCTCATAATCCTAGCTAGAGATTCACTGTCTGTAAATGAGTCCGCGTCTAGACAACCAACGAACTCTGTAGTTGTATTTTCGAGTCCTAGGTTTAGGGCAGTATGCTTACCTCCATTTTCTTTATGAAAAACTTTTACATTCGGATACTTCTCGAACTCACTAATTACTTTACCCGTATTGTCAGTTGATCCATCGTTTATTAAAAAAATATTTAACTTATCTTGAGGATAATTAAGCTTGAGAAGCGACTCCATCGTTCCGCTTATTGTACTTTCTTCATTCCAGCATGGCACTATAACAGTTACTCCTGGGTAAACACTGAGTAGGGTTTTACCCTTGCGTACAACTATCTTATCCCTATTCTCAAAAAAAGTAACAAGAAAAAAAAGCTGTACGTACACAGCTAAAAATATCAGTATATAAAATATAATGGTGAAGACTGAAGCCATAATATACCTTTAAAGATAGCATTTTTGGGGTAAAAAGTAAACCCCGCACCTTAAGTAGGGACGGGGTTTATCTATGCAATCCAAGAGAGACTTTCCTGAAAAACAGTCGTTACATCTTATTTTCTGAAGAATTCACTCCTGCGCCCGCTTTTGCATCCGGTAAACATTCATTGCAAACCCCACTCATGCACTTCTTGCACTTGCATCCAAAAATAGAAGCAACGGCGGCTACCCCAACGAGAAGATACACGATAGCTTCCACCATTGGCCATGAACCCAAAAGCATGTTTACAAGATTCCAAGAATCCATACTTCCAGCGAGCATTCCAGCGCCTACGAGCCCCCAGTTGATTCCTCCAACAATAACTAGAGCTTTCATAATTACACTACAAGTACATCCGCACCAACCCCCCTTGGAACCGTGACAATTATTACACATAATATTTATAAGTTAACTTTTAAATAAAACCCACACTTCTACGACAATAAAAAGTGGTATTACTATGCCCAGTATACCATATTCCTAAAAAGTGCTACAATGAGCATATTAAGGTATATTAAAATTAATAATAAAAAGATATGGAAAATAGTAAAACCACACAAATGATTTCTGTTTTAATAGTATTAGCAGTAATAATTGTAGGATATGTTTTACTCCGTGACAGCAAACCACCAATACAAGAACCTGTAACCATAGAAAGAGTGGAAGTAAATACTGAAAACACTGAGAATGTGGCAGGGGCTGGAATCAGGCCAATCGGAAAAGACGAACATATATTGGGTGATGTTAATGCGAAATTAATCATCGTAGAGTACTCTGATACGGAATGCCCATTCTGTAAGCAATTCCATGGCACTATGCTAAACATAATAAAGCAAAACAATGGACAAGTAGCCTGGGCATACAGACACTACCCAATCGCACAACTTCACCAGAAAGCATTTCATGAGGCTGAAGCTACTGAGTGTGCTTGGGAACAAGGTGGCAACACTGGATTCTGGAAATATACTAACGAGCTTTATAACAGAACTAGATCTAATGACCAGTTACCTGTAGAGGATCTTCCTAAGATAGCACAGGCTGTCGGGCTGAATCTGAAAGAATTTAATACATGTCTCTCAAGTGGAAAATTCGCAGATAAGATAAATGCTGACATGATGGATGGACAAATGAACGGAGTGCAAGGTACTCCAAGTAGCTTAATCCTTATGGACGGAGTCGTGGTGGGCCGTATCGATGGCGCACAAGACTTTAACGGTGTTCAAGCAAAAATTGACCAACTTTTAAAATAACTTAATGGTAGCAATAAAAATCCCCTGAGAATTCAGGGGATTTTTATTTAGTCGAAACTAGTCGAAATAGTTTTTAAGTCTTGAAATTTTCTCGTGACTTCGAAGCTTCTCGTGGACCTTAGCTTCAATCTGTCGGATGCGTTCGCGAGTGACACCGAACTCTTCACCTACGCGTTCCAGAGTATGCTGGATACCGTCAATGAGTCCGTAACGCATCTCTAGAATTTTACGCTCTTTTGGGTTGAGCTCGTCGAGCACTTCACGAATTTGGTCGCCTAGGATTCTCCTTGAGGATTCTTGGTCTGGACGCAAAATTTTGTCATCAGAAATAAAGTTCTCGAGAGTGGATTTGTCATCATCATCCCCTACTGGCTGTTCGAGAGAGATAGTTTCTTGAGAAATATTTTCGATTACGTGAATCTTTTCCACCGGAATACCCATCTCAGTTGCTATCTCTTCCGCAAGAGGCTCACGCCCGAGGTCTTGAGAAAGCCTGCGGTGAGTTTGTTTGTACTTTGAGATAGTTTCCACCATATGTACCGGAATACGGATAGTTCGAGACTGATCGGCCAGCGCACGCGTGATAGATTGCCTAATCCACCAAGTAGCATAGGTAGAGAATTTGTAGCCCTTAGTCCAATCAAACTTCTCAACTGCCTTGAAAAGACCGAGGTTACCTTCTTGAATAAGGTCGAGTAAGCTCAAGTTTGCACTTCTACCTACATACTTTTTCGCGATGGACACCACAAGACGGAGGTTTGCCCGAGCGAGCAGATTCTTGGCCTCGACGTCACCTTGCTCGATGCGCTTTGCAAGCTCTTTTTCCTCGTTCGCATAGATGAGTGGGTACTGACCTATTTCTTTCAAATACATTTGGATAGAGTCGTGGATTCCTGATTTGGCAAGGTCTTTTTCATTGAGGTCGGTATCCAAGTTGAGGAGGTTACCACCTTCAAGTACATCGATACCAGCCACACCAAACTTTTCATAGAGTTCGTCTAAAAATAGAATATTGTTTTCAATATCTGGGAATGTTTTTAGAATTTCGTCGTAAGTAATAAAGCCTCTTTTGCGTCCCTTTTCGATAAGCTCGTTTGACTTGCGAGTTAATTCTTCAGCTTTTTTCTCCACAGAAGTTAGCTTCTTTAGCTTTTCTGGTTTTGTAGTTTTTGTCGGGGCTTTTTTAGCGACCTTTTTTACCACCATGCTTGTTGGAGATTTTTTGACAGCCTTCGCTACGACTTTCTTCACCTTGGACTTTTTTTCCACCACCTTTTTTACAGCTTTTTTAGCCGTAGGTTTTGGAATCTTTTTATTTGGTTTTTTAGTTTTTGGTTTTTTCATTTTTTAGACTCTCCATCTTGTTAATAATAATTTGATACTCTTTTAGGACTTCACTCATTTTTTGCGAATCTTTGCTTTCCTCTACTTCTGATAATTCTCTTACCTTACCTGCTAATTCTTCTTTTAAATATTCCTCTTTTAAATTATTAAATAATTCATTAACTTCTTTTAATAAAGAACTCTCATTTGTATAAAAAACTTCTGCTTCGAATATATAATCTTCTTTATTATTGCCTAAACCCTCAACTATCTCATCTAAATTACTGCCTAGAACTCCCTTTATATTTGCGGTTAACTGAGCGACATCGACAATTGGACTCTTGAGGGTTTCCTGCCAAAACATAATTCCTAGCAATCTTCTTATGATATAGTCTTTTCTAAAAAGCTCTCTCTTGGTTTCCTGGATACTCTCCACTTCCTTTTTTTCGTTTTTTAAATCTTTAGCGATGCTACTCAAGTCATCCTGTAGAGCAGTTGTCGGGATTCCAGAAGTATCGCTTATCTTTTTTAAGAAGAAAGACTTCTCTATTGCACTATCTAAATCGTGAACAAAAGGTAATACTGTTTCTTTAATTTCTCTACCTACTTTACGCGTATCATTTCCGCAATCTTTAATGACTTTAGATAACACAAATTCAATCAAATGTTTTGAACTTTTTATGGACTCTTTCCAAGCATCACTTCCCTCTTTTGAAATTAAATCCGCTGGATCCACCCCCTCGGGTAAACCTGCAACTTTTACATCCATGCCGAGCGCTAGTGCTATTTTACCGGCTCTCTTGGTGGCATTAATACCCGCTTTATCTCCGTCGAAGCCAAGAACAAGATTGTTGGATATTCTTTTTATCAGCCCTAGGTTTGAGACTGCATTTTCTTTAGAAACAGTGGCGTCCGACAATGCTGTACCAGAAGTTGCAACCGTATTTCTATAGCCTGCTTGATGAGACAATATTAAATCCATTTGCCCTTCTACTAGAATTGAAAAATTATTCTTACGAATAGACTCTTTAGCTTTATCGATACCGTACAGTACAGCAGACTTGCTGAATATTGGGGTTTCAGGAGAGTTTAGGTATTTAGCTGACTTGCCATCATCCTCAAATATCCTTCCAGAAAAAGCAATTACTCGTCCACTGGAGTCCATCACAGGGAACATGACCCTACCCCTGAATCTGTCGTAGTAGCCTTTGTCCGTCTTCTTGGTAAGACCTGCCTTTTCAATTTCAATATCAGAAAAGTTCTTACTTCTAAGATAGATATGCAGGATTCTCCAATCTGCATCAATAAACCCAACTCTAAAGTCTTTAATAGTCTTTTCAGCCAATCCTCTGGACTTCAAATATTCCTGAACTTTAACATTTTCATTTATATTTTTCTCAAAGAACTTCGTTGATTCTTCCATCACTTCATACAATCTTTCTTTCTCGCTTTGGTTTTTCTGGTCCTCTTTGTTGAAAGGAGTAAGTGGCACTCCGGCCCTTTCTGCAAGCAATTTGAGTGTCCCTTTAAAATCCAATCCCTCGAACTCCTCTACAAAAGTAAATATGTCTCCTCCTGCCGCACAACCAAAACAGTAGTATGTGCCTCGATCCGGTGAAACAAAAAACGAAGGGGTTTTCTCGTTGTGGAAGGGGCAATTAGCCCGGAGCGTACTGCCCGCCTTCGTCAATGTTATGTAGGAAGAGACTACTTCTTCTATTGTTAGTCTCTCCTTGATTTTAGCGACAGGAGAGTTGATCATATTTAAATTAATCTTCTTTTTCAAAAGAAATCGATGCTGCCTTGGCATTAAAACCAGTTCCTGCTGGAATCAGTCTTCCGATGATAACATTCTCTTTCAGGCCTCGAAGATAGTCTATTCCGCCTTTAACTGCGTTTTCAATAAGCACACGATTCGTGTTTTGGAACGAAGCAGCGGAGAGCCAGCTCTTGGTTCGTAGGGATACTTCCGTAATACCGAGCACTATAATGTCCGCTTTAGCAGGAGTTAGACTTAACGCTGTCACTCTCTCGTTCTCTTCGATCAGCGCTGTGTTCTCCACAATGTCTCCGATTGAGAAATTAGTCTCTCCGGAATCTTTGATCTTTCGGCGTGAGAACATTTGACGGATTATTATTTCAGTATGCTTCCTAGAAATAGACGCACTTTGAAGTTCGTACACTTTGTTGATTTCGCGGATGATGTACTCTTCCACTAGTTCCTTACTGCCGTATTTATATATCTCTGCAATGTCTGCGGATCCATCAGTAAGGAGTTCTCCAGCGTGTACTTTGTCGCCGGCTTTTACCAACGGCATACGGTGGAACAATACTGGATACTCTATTTCATTTGGCTTTCCGTCTGCCTTAGATTCAGAAAGCACTCTAATTACTTTTTCCTTTCCTTCTTTGTCTTTTACTTCGATTACTTCTCCATCCGTCTGTGAGACTACTGCAGGATTCTTTGGGATTCTTTTTTCAAAAATTTCTTCAATACGTGGTAGACCAGTAGTAATGTCAGTTCCCGCAACACCTCCGGCGTGGAAAGTTCGAAGTGTAAGCTGTGTACCAGGCTCACCGATCGCTTGTGCTCCGATAATACCCACCGCTTCTCCAAGACCAACAAGACGGTTGCGCCCGAGATCTAATCCGTAACACATCTGACAAAGTCCATGTGCAGTACGACAGGTCAAAGGGGAACGAACGTATGCTTCCGTGAAACCGAGAGCTTCAATTACATAAGCCTCTTCTTTGGTGATTAAGAATCCTTTCTTGTATGAGACTTTACCTTCTTTGTCCTTTAAGTCACCTGCAAGCACACGTCCACGAAGATTCTTAGAAAGAGGAATTTCGATTCCAGAAATGTTTTCGTGAGTAACAGTCTTACCTTCTTTAGTTCTACAATCTTCTTCCGTGATAACAACGTCTTGTGCGACGTCTACTAATCTTCGAGTTAAATATCCAGCCTTTGCAGTGTTAAGTGCAGTGTCAGACGCTCCCTTACGAGCACCGTGAGTAGTAACGAAGTATTCAATAGGAGAAAGACCTTCTTTGTACGATGGAATAATTGGGAATTCTAAAGTTTTACCTTGGTTGTTCTGGATAAGACCTTTCATTCCGCTCATCTGGATCAACTGCCCCATCGAGCCTCTTGCTCCTGACGTAAACAGGTCGTAAGCAGAGCCATTTTTGTCGAGAGTTTTAGGTAATATTTTTTCTAAATCTTTCTTTGCTTGAGTCCAGATTTCGATAATTTTTTGGTATCTTTCTTTATCAGAAAGAAGTCCATCACTCCACTGACCACGAATTTCTTCTTCTAGTTTTCTTCCATTAGCGATTATAGCAACTTTCTCTTCTGGGACTTTAACATTGTCTAAGCCCCAAGTAGTACCGGAAGCAGTCGCGTATTTAAATCCAAATTCTTTTATCTTATCTAGTATAGGTGGAGTAGCGTCGATACCGTAATGCATGATTAACTCATCCACGAGGGCAGACATTCTTTTTTGGTTTATTTCATCTGTAACAAAACCGAAACTACTTGGCAAAATACTATTGAAAAGTAGTTTTCCAACAGTGGTTTCGAAAATCTCACCGTTAAATTTATTGTACTTTTCTTTGTCTGATGGCATTACCTTTATTTTCGCACGTAGAGTCACTGCGCCATACTCATAAGCAGTGATAGCCACGTTAGGACTTTGGAAGTACTTACCTTCACCGAACTCGCCATCCATAGACTTGGTCATCCAATAAGCGCCGAGCACCATGTCCATTCTAGGGTTTGCAATAGGCTCACCGTTTTGGGGCTTTAAAAGATTCTTATTGGACGCCATCAAATCTCTAGCTTCGGCTTGTGCTTCTACTGATAGAGGCACATAAACTGCCATCTGGTCACCGTCGAAGTCCGCGTTGAAAGCCTGACAGATAAGTGGGTGAACCTGAATAGCATTACCTTCGATAAGAATTGGATTAAAAGCTTGAATACCGAGACGGTGAAGTGTAGGCGCGCGGTTTAGCAGTACGAATTTACCTTGAATGACTTCTTCAAGCATCGCCCACACTTCTGGAGTTCTCTCCTCAATCAATTTGTTTGCACCGCGAATGTTAAATGCGAGTTCAGCTTGAAGAACTTTGGAAATAACAAACGGTCGGAAAAGTTCCAATGCCATGTGTTTTGGTAGACCGCATTGATTAAGTTTGAGGGTTGGTCCTCCAACAATCACCGAACGTCCAGAATAGTCCACACGCTTTCCAAGCAAGTTTTGACGAAAAAGCCCTTGCTTACTTTTTAAGTTATCAGAAAGAGATTTAAGTGGTCGTTTCTGTGACTGACTCATTGCCGCAGAATCATTTTGCTTGGCGATAGAGTTGTCAATCAAAGCGTCAACAGCTTCTTGGATGATTCTTTTTTCGTTTCTAAGAATCACGTCTGGAGCGTTGATTTCTTTAAGTTTTTTGAGGCGGTTGTTTCGGTTGATAACACGACGATATAGGTCGTTTAAGTCAGACGTAGCGTGACGTCCTCCGTCGAGGGCAACCATCGGACGAAGTACGGGTGGAATAACAGGAATGTTAGTGAGGAACATCCACTCTGGTCGGATATTGGCGTAAGTCATCGCACGGATTAAGGACAGTCTTTTTTGAATTTTATCTTTTTCCGCAGTACTTGCTTTTACAAGCATTGCTTCGGTATGAGCTTTAAGCTTTGCAAGATCTAAATTTTTAAATATAGAATAAATTGCTTCCGCACCAATGTTCGCTTCAAAGCATGTTCCATATTTTAGTGAGTAGTGATGGAAAGAAATTTCATTCAAAACTTTTCCTTCATAGATTTCTGCGATTTCTTTCTTCGTGACTGAGAGGAGGTTTTTTAACTTTTCACGAGTTTCGTCATCAACAGAGTTTTTCAATTTTGCTTTGTATTCCCTATCGAGACCTTCGATAACGCTCTGTTTTTCTTCGTCATGAACTTTAGTAACAATGTAACCAGCAAAGTAGATAACCTTTTCTAGATCAGAAACAGAAATGTTAAGTAGGATACTCATTCGAGAAGGCACTCCACGAAGAAACCAGATGTGTGATACTGGAGTAGAGAGTTCAATATGGCCCATTCTCTCACGACGAACTATAGAGCGAGTAACCTCAACTCCACATTTCTCACAGATAATATCTTTGTAACGAATTCGGCGGTATTTCCCACAGTAACATTCGTAGTCTTTTTCCGGTCCAAATATTTTCTCATCAAAGAGCCCTCCACGTTCAGAGCGACCAGTACGGTAGTTTATGGTTTCTGGCTTAGTAACTTCTCCGTATGACCATTCCTTGATCTGCTCAGGACTTGCTAGCTTTAGTCCAATAGAATCAAATTCAGTTGTATTTAGAGTTTTCATAATTATTGTTTCTTTAAGTTAACGTCTAAAGCTAGTCCTCGCAGGTAGTTAAGCATAACGTTGAATGATGCGGGAGAGTTTGGCGATTTGATAACTTCATTCTTGATAATAGAATCAAATGTCGCAGATCGACCCGCGATGTCGTCAGATTTAATCGTAAGCATTTCTCGGAGTGAGTAAGCAGCACCATAACCTTCCAGGGCCCACACCTCCATTTCTCCGAATCTTTGTCCTCCGCCTTGAGCTTTACCTCCAAGCGGTTGCTGAGTGATAAGCGAGTAGGGACCAATCGAACGCATGTGAATCTTGTCTTCTACCATGTGGTGAAGCTTGAGCATATACATGTACCCTACTGCAACATCTTTACCAAAAGGCTCTCCAGTTCGTCCGTCGAATAATTTTACTCGTCCGTTTTCTGGGAAACCAGCTTTCACTAATTCTGCACTTATTTCTTCGTGTTTCGCTCCGAGGAATGGTGGAACTATAGCTTGGTAGCCGAGGGTGTTAGCAGCAAGCCCAAGATGCATTTCCAAAATCTGTCCCAAGTTCATACGAGAAGGCACACCAAGAGGAGAAAGGATAATGTCTACCGGAGTACCATCTGCCATATACGGCATGTCTTCTTCAGGTAAAATTGTTGAGATAACACCTTTGTTTCCATGACGTCCAGAGAGTTTGTCTCCAACAGAGATATTTCTGATTTGAGCAACTTCAATCACAATTTTCTTGATGATTCCAGCTTCAAGGGTGTGCCCCATTTCACGAGAGAAAATTTTAACTCCAATGATACGTCCGCGCTTGCCGTGTTCCATACGAAGAGATGTGTCTTTAACATCACGTGCCTTTTCAGCAAAGATAGATCGTAGTAGTCTTTCTTCTGGGGTAAGTTCAGTTTCACCTTTTGGAGTAATTTTACCGACTAAAATGTCGTTTTCACGAACCTCCGCTCCGATGCGGACTATTCCATCTTCATCTAAATCTTTCAATTTTAATTCTCCAACGTTTGGTATGTCACGAGTTGTGATTTCGGGTCCGAGCTTTGTATCACGAACTATTGCGATAAATTCTTCTACGTATATTGATGTAAATTTACTTTTCTTAACGAGTTTTTCAGAAACAATAATCGCGTCTTCGTAGTTTGATCCAAACCATGAAAGGAAGGCAACGAAAATATTCTGTCCGATAGACATTTGTCCTCCAACAGTGCTGGTAGTATCAGCAAGTACGTCACCCTTCTTAACTTTATCTCCCATGTTGACAAGCGGACGCTGATGAAATGCTGAGAAGCTGTTGTTTCGGAGGAAGTTAACTAGTGGGTGTGTTATTTCTTTCTTACCGCTGATTATTACTTTCTTAGCATCCACATAAGATACAACACCTTCTTCTTCTGCAAGAACAAGTCTTCCGGTATCGCGTGACGCTAACTGCTCAATACCTGTTCCAACTAACGGAACTTCAGGCAACACACATGGAACTGCTTGTTTCTGCATGTTCGATCCCATCAGTGCTCGGTTCGCGTCGTTATGTTCTAGGAATGGAATCATGGAAGTCGCAATAGAGAAAGCTTGGTTGGTAGCAACATCAATAAAATCAATTTCATCTTTAGAGATAGTTCCTGGCTCACCTTTAACACGAGCAGCAACTTTGTCATCGGTAATTTTACCTTGATCGTCATAAGGGATTCCGGCGTGCGCAATGTTGTACTTTTCTTCTTCGAGTGCATTTAAGTACACCATGTCGCCGGTGACTTTACCGTTTTTAACTTTGATATATGGAGTTTCGATTATGCCGAAGTCGTTGATTTTTGCATACACAGAAAGGTGCACAATAAGTCCAATGTTTGGACCTTCCGGGGTGTGAATAGGACAGATACGGCCATAGTGAGATGGGTGCACGTCACGAACTTCAAGTCCCGCACGTTCACGTGTAAGTCCTCCAGGACCAAGTGCAGAAAGAAGACGAATGTGTTCCATTTCCGCCAAGACATTCTCTTGGTTCATGAATTGTGAAAGCTGGTTGGTGGTAAAGAACTCTTTAATACGAGCCTGAAGTGGACGTTGGTTGATGATATGAATTGGAAGCGCAGTATCTACGTCCACGATAGACATTCGGTCTTGGATGTTTCTCTTGATCTGCATCATACCGGTACGAACTTTTTGCTGGAGCATTTCCCCGACGAATCTAACACGGCGTTGACCAAGGTGGTCGATATCGTCTGACTTTGCGAGTGGGTCGTTGTTTAGAAGGATAATGTTCTTAATAACAGTCATTAAGTCTTCCTTGGAAATTGTCCGTCTAGCAAGTTCCTTATCATCCATTTCCTTTTCGAATCGCTTGTTGAATCGGTATCTTCCTACAGGAGAAAGGTCATAACGTTCTGGAGTAAAAAGTGAGTCAATGAATTCCCGCGCGTTGTCTGCTGTCGCCATGTCTCCGTCTCGAAGGCGCTTGTATATTTCGATATATGAATCGTTTAATGTTTTTGCAACATCTTTTGCTAAACATGCTTTGATTGTGGCTTCCAGTATTTCCGATTCCTTGAATGCATCAAGCATGTCTTCGTTAGTGTGATATCCCATAGCACGAAGAAGTGTTGTTGCTGGAAACTTTCTTTTCTTGTCTATTCTTATGTAAATTGCGCCGTCAGCGTCTGCCTCTATCTCGATCCACACGCCACGAGCTGGAATTATTTTTGCGCCAAAATATCTATTACCCTTGCTTTCTGATTCGGTAAAAAATACACCGAAAGAACGCGCAAGTTGTGGGACTATGACGCGTTCAACACCGTTTATTATGAAAGTTCCGTGAGCAGTCATTAGAGGAAACTCCGACATGAAAATTTCTTGTTCTTTGACTGTGCCTAGAATTTTGTTTGTGAGTTTTACTCTAGCTTTGAGTAGCCCTTGGTAAGATAACTTATTTACTTTAGATTCATTCTCGAGGGTCTTGGATTCTCCAAGAGAGAAAGAAGTAAATTCGAGCTGAAACTTTTTTCCTGAATAATCAGATATTGGGGAAAATTCTTTAAAGACTTCCGCGATACCGCTCTCCACCAACCACTTAAAGGAATTCACTTGAGCTTCTATCAAGTTTGGAAACTCGACGAGAGGCTTTTTGTATCTTCCGAAATACTTCTTCGGACGCACTGTTACCTCTTTTGTATCTTTTTGCATATGCATTTACTTAAATAAACAAAAAAACTAAAGAAAAACAAGAAAGAAAAACAAAGTGCTTTTCTTTAGCTTCTTAAAGTTTATTTAGTATTTATGATTAAGTTAAAAACCCTAGTAATAAAACAATATATACACAGGATTCCATCCATTACTCAATCAGTGAATCACTGTCAATACTACTTATTTTTAGTAAAAAGTCAAGTAATTTATGGGGAAAACTTACTTTTTTGGCTCTAATTTCCACTTCTCTATCTTCTTGTGGTCGCCCGACAGCAACACTTTTGGTACTTTGTAGCTTTTATTTTTATATTTGAGTATTTCCGGTCTAGTATAGACTTCACTACTGGAGACTCTTTCTTCCTCCAGGGATTCAAATTTTCCAAGCACTCCGGGAATCTGACGTGCTATGCAGTCAACAACTATCATCGCGGGGAGCTCGCCACCAGTCACCACATAGTCCCCTATTGAGAACTTTTTAGTCTTTAAAATTTTATCAACTCGCGCATCAATGCCTTCATACCTGCCACAGATTAAAATAATATCTGTGTATTTTTTCGTAACTTTTTTTGCAAAATCTGTGGTGAATTTTTCGGCACTCGGAATAAAATTTATTACTAAAATTTTCTTTTTGTCTTTGATCTTCGTCATTGCTTTTTCTACCGCTTTGAGTATCGGCTCGGCTTTCATCACCATGCCGGGTCCTCCACCATATGGACGCTCGTCTACAGGTCGGTAATTATTCTCAGTCTTGGGTAAAAAGTCACGAGGATTATAAAACTTGATAGATATTTTTTTATTCTCTATCGCTCGACCCAAAATAGACTCCCCCAAGTAAGAGCTGAAGATGTCTGGAAATATAGTAATAATGTGGAAACGCATATGACTAATATAGCACAAAACAAAAGAACCCCAACTTTCGCCGGGGTCCTTTGTTCTCTTTTAAAGTCTTATATTCCTTTTAAGTCTTCCATTGCTTGGTCAACTGTCTTGAGTGTCGGACTTGAGTGATTACTATGGCTACTGTGGTCGCTATGACCAGCATGAGCTCCGTTGGTTCCTCCTTCTGGCTCGTTAATTTTTAGATTAACTCTTGCATTGTTCTTCATTCCGATAATTCGGAGAAGTGTTCTGATTGCTTTCGCAGTGTTACCCATTCTTCCTATGATTTTACCCATATCTGCTGGATTAACAGTGAGAGAAATAAGCACACCCATCTCATCAACGGTACGATCTATTACTACGTCATTCGGATTGTCGACGAGAGCTTTAACTACATATTCTAAAAATTCCTTATCGTTTTCTTTCATAATTCTGAAATAATTTTATCTTTTAATCTGCAGTGTTTCGACTCAAACTGCTTTCTGTATTATAGCACAACCCACCTGTCGATAGGCAAGCCTACATGTCTGTAACTAAGGGTTTATATCTATTTCTTTGTTTTAAGTTCCTTCCTAGAAATAGTTGGTTTTTTCTTAGGAAGCACATTGACTTTCTTGCCAGGGATAACTTTTTGGTGGACTAGAAAATTATGTACAGTGTCAGACAATTGAGCGCCGTTCTTTATCCAGTATTTTATTCTTTCACCATCGAAAGTAGTCTCTCCTTTCTTTGGGTTATAGCTTCCTACTAGTTCTAAAAATCTACCGCTTTTTGCAGAGTTCTTTGAATCAGTTAAAACAACTCGAAAAGCTGGATCATTCTTGCGCCCTATTCTTTGTAACCTGATTTTTAACATGTAAGTGAGTGTAGCATGTTTTATGTAAAATGCAAATTATAACGTACGACCCCCAGATACTGTCGTGGCTCCGTTTGTTGTGTAAGAAGCAGGAGCTGTATAAGATGCTGGAGTTATGTATCCGGCTGTACCTTGGTAAGCACCACTTGTTCCATATGCTCCAGCTGTTGTATTGGCAGCGTTTGTTGTATAGGCAGCGTTTGTTGTATAGGCAGCGTTTGTTGTATAGGCAGCGTTTGTTGTATAGG
>JALYQS010000002.1 GCA_030855725.1 bacterium
TATCATATACGTTGTGGTAGGTTTTCTTCAGGCTCATGCCTCTATAGTAACTTGAAAACCAAGGTTTTCAAACTTTCCTTTATGGAAACGCGTGGCAAGCCACGGGGAATTTTTGGGGATTAAAATATTGAAAAATTAAATTTCATGGTAAAATATTTTCATGGAAAAACTTATAGAAAATTTTGGGGTTCAGCTCACAGATGCAATTAGTATTGGGGAGAAAATTGAGTTCACCGAGGAACTTAGGTCATTCTCAAATGTGGTCATCGCAGGCATGGGTGGGTCAGGCATCGGAGGTACCATTGTTTCTGAATTAGTTATGGAAGAATCCAAAGTACCAATAGTTGTTTCTAAAAATTACTTTTTACCAGAATTCGTAAGCGAAAAAACTTTAGTAATTGTTTCTTCATACTCCGGCAATACAGAGGAGACAGTAAATGCATTAAACGAAGGCGTAGAGAAAGGAGCAAAAGTTGTGTGCATCGCCTCCGGAGGTAAAGTTATTGAGATAGCAAAAGAAAAGAAACTAAATTATATAAAAATACCCGACACTGTTATTGCAGAAGGTGTGTCTTCCCCTCGCGCGGCCATTGGATACTCGTTAATTCAACTGTTTTTTGTTTTAAACTTCTTTAACGTAATTTCAGACGAGTGGAAGAATGACATGGAAAGTGCTATATCATTAATAGAGAGCGAAAGAGAAAATATTAAAAAAGAAGCGAGCGTTGTCGCAGAAAAAATATTTGGTAAGTTCCCTATTGTCTATGCACCAGAAGGATCACTTGGAATTGCAATTAGGTTCAAGCAACAGCTAAATGAGAATTCCAAGATGCTCTCATGGTACAATGTAATACCAGAAATGAATCACAATGAATTACTAGGCTGGGAGGGTGGAACTGACAACCTAGGAGTGGTTATTTTTAGAAATCATGCTGATTATGTACGCACCGCACAAAGAATTGAGTTTTCGAAACAGGAAATATTAAAACATACTCCCAATATCGTTGAAATCTACTCTAAGGGAGGATCAGCCATAGAACGAGCGATTTACCACATCCACCTTGGTGATTATGTATCTATCTACCTAGCAAGCCTCAGAAAGGTTAACCCGAACAATCTAGATGTGATTGAAGAGCTGAAAGGCGCACTTGCAAAATCTCAATAGTAAGTTGTAATAATAGAGCATCATATACGTCAGGTAAAATGGAAGAAATTAAAAAACAATTTGAAAACATCTATGAGGAGCAGTCTGATGCTATTTTCCGGTTTTGTCTTTATAAGACAAGCAATAAAGAGCAAGCGCAGGACTTGGTACAGGAATCCTTCGTTCGTCTATGGAACTCGATGAGTGAAAAGAAGGACATTGAGAACACCAAGGCCTTCCTTTACCAAATTACCAGGAACTTAATCGTCGACTTTTATCGCAAAAAAAAGGCGCTATCATTAGACAGTCTCCAAGATCAGGGTTTTGAACCCAGCGGAATTGACCACAAACAAATTGAAAATCGGTCCGAGATTAACATGGCAGTTAAGGTCATCGAAAGATTGGACGAGAAATACAGGGATGTCGTATACTTGAAATTAATAGAAGAAATGGATATAACAGAAATAGCGAAAACACTGAAAATCACCAACAACAATGCGACCGTACGCCTCCATAGAGGCATGAAATATTTAAAGTTATTAGTTAATAACGACAAATAATAATTAATATGAAAATGAGCCAAGAACAATTTGATAAAAAGGCGAGAGAATTTAAGAACCTTCAGCTGGATGAGAGTAATAAACTTGATATTAAAGCTAGGCTTCTTAAGCATGCAGACACCTACAAAGCACCAGTTCATAGTCCGTACTTTTTCTCATGGCATCTTTCATATAAGGTTTTAGCTTCTGTTGTGGTGTTAATATTGTCTGTGTCCGTGGGCACTACCTACGCATCACAGAGTAGCTTGCCAGGAGACTTACTCTACACAATCAAGACCACCATCACCGAACCAGTTATAAAGCTGACAAAAAAAAGCAAGGAAGATAAAGCAACTTTTGACTTATTTTTAGCGGACAGAAGACTCCAAGAGATAGAAGAGCTTATTAAAAAAGACAAAATAACTGAAGAAAGACTAGAAAAAAACCTAATACTCTTTGAAAAACACCTAGACCAGAGAGAATTCGACAGAGAAAAGAAAGAAACTAAAACCAAGTCCGATATTCTGATATCCGAAGATAACGAAAATATAAAATCCAGAAATGAAGATAACCACGACGAATCCAATAAACGCATAAACAGATATAGAGACATAATGACCTCAAATCCTAACTTGAATAGTTTTTATGAAAAAAAAGCAAAAGTAAAATTAGAACTAAGAAGAAAGAATGCGGTGCAGCAGGAACAAGAAATTAATGAAATAAAAGAAGAGGTAAAGACAGAGGGAGAGGTAAAGGGAGAAGCGAAAGAAAATGCAAGGTTAGAAATAAAGGATACGACAAAAGCAATTGAAGTAGAAATTCAAAGATAAGCTATTATTTTTTTGCTAGCCACTCATTGTCCTGACGGACGAGGAGGTTTTGTTTATTTTTTTGGTCTAACAATATTGCTTCAACAGTCCGCTCCATACGCATACCCTGAGAACCTTTTATTAAAATGATGTCATTCGGTGTAACGAAGTTTTTCAAAAACTCCCCGGCTAAAACCGAATCCTTAAATTCAAAAACATCTTTGTTTTCCATTCCGGATTCTATCGCACCTAACTTGATAAATTGAGCTCTGGGCCCAACTACACACAAAACGTTACTTGCTTCTTTTGCGAATTTTCCTATATTTTTGTGAGCTTCTTCAGTGTGTTTACCAAGCTCAAGCATATCTCCCAAGACGGCAATTTTTCTTCCACTGGTCTTTACTTCTCCTAAAGTATTAAGAGCTGACTCACAAGCAAAAGGTGATGAATTATATGTGTCGTCAATAACAAGAGTTTTGTTTATACCCAAGAGCACCTTCATTCTGCCTGGAGGAGAGTTGTATTTTTGGAGGGCATCGATTGATTTGAGCATATCTAATTTAAGGCCATTTGCTACAGCGAGTGCTGCTAGCCCAGCATACACATGGTTTCTACCAAACACTCCTTGTATCACGACCGGCAGACTCTTTCCATTTTCATCTACTTTGAAAGTTATTCCAACAGGAAATGTTTCCTTCTTTGTTTTTTTATTATCGTATAGAATATGATCACTGGAAGCTAGAAAATCTGCCTGCTCGCTGAATCCATATACAACAGTTCTGCATTTAGTTTTTGACTTCATCTCAAGAACTGTTTCATCATCTCCATTCAAAACGAGAAGTCCGTCTCTCTTGAGGGTTTTAATAAGTCCACTCTTTTCTTCAACCAAATGCTTTCGTGAGTTAAAAAATTCAATATGAGCTGGAGTGTCGCCAATAGCAGTAATTATAACAACGTCAGTCTTAAGCCACGAAGCTGTTTCCTTCATATCCCCTGCCTTGCCTACCCCAACCTCCAAAACTAGCCATTTAGGATAGTTATGGGGCCAAACAAACAACCAAAGGCCTTTAAAGATGTTCAGCGCCCAACGCACCGGATCATTCCAGCCATTAGAAAGACCAAGTATGGTAAGCGGTAAGCCTATCTGGCTGTTATAACTCTTCTCGCTTTTACGCACGTAAGCAAACGGAGATATAACTGCGTAAACAGTGTCCTTGGTAGATGTTTTACCTACCGACCCGGTAATCGCAATTATCATTGGCTTATATTTTGCCAACACTAGCTTTGCCTCAAATATTAAAATATTTACAATTACTTTTTTAAAGGTGTCTTTCATATGAGTTCCACATGAGAGACACGTGTCTCTCATGTGTTTGTATTATCTATCCGGTGCAACTTCGTAATAATTTATTAAAAACTTTGTGATTCGCAGAAATGGGTCAGCCCAAGTCTGCGAAGCATAAGGAACACCTTTCGGATTTACAGCATACAGCAAAACAATAAACTCTGGGTTATAGGCTGGGAAATAACCGAAAAATGAATGGGTATTCCTATCTTCATAATACCCACCATCTTCACTATTAGCAACTTGCGCAGTTCCAGTTTTTACTGCAACACTATGATGCTCAAACTTGGCCGTTCCATTTTTTAGTGACTTATCCATTACTGTTACTAGCATACGAGTTATTTCAGCTGCGGTTTCTTTAGAAATTTTAGTTGGCGTTGTTGGGTACTCAAACTTCTTTTCGGTATTATTATCATAAATAATCTTGTCTGCTAGATGTGGGACTACCAAATTCCCCCCGTTGCCAAGCGAGGCAAGAGCTCTCACCATTTCTATGGGGGTTAGTGCTATTCCTTGGCCGAAAGCTGCGTTGGCGTACTCAAGCTCTCTAGGTGAATTCAGATTGGCTACTAAGCCACTTGTTTCGTTTGGTAAGTCGATGCCAGTTTTTTCTTTAATTCCATAGGAGAGCATGTACTCGCGCATATTTTTCTTGCCCAGTTTTTGATAAGCGTATACCATTCCTGTATTTAGAGACTGATTAAGTACATCTTGCATTGTTGTTCCAGGGCCTCTGCCTTTTTTATCGAAATTATATATTTGTTTTTTTTCAACAGTGACAGAACCCGTATCATTATACTTGGTCTCTGCTGTTAGTACTTTCTGATCTAAGGCTGCCGCAATAACCAAGGGCTTTACCACCGAGCCAAATTCCAGCACACTTTCAACTATTGGGTTTGAGAAGGTCCCTACTGATTTCACACTTCTAAAATTATTAACATCGAAGTCTGGTTTCACACTAATAGCATAGATGGAGCCGTCGGTTGGATTCATAATTATTCCACCGATGGAATCGACGTTATATGTGCTCTTGACCGCAATCAGCTCTTTTTCAAGGAAACTTTGGACTTTAGGTTCAATTGTTGTTACCACGTTTCCCTTTTTAATGTCATCATCAAAAAGTGTTTTGTTGATATTCGAAAACACTTCCGCAAAGAAATTAACATAGGGGTTATCTTTATCCCGAACTAGTATTTCGTCATACTCTCTTTCGAGCCCATATCGCCCTCCCAATGAATCACCTTTGTATCCAACAAAGCCGAGTGTATGAGAAGCCATGTTCCCGCCTGGATAGAACCGCCATTTTTCTTGAAAAACTTTTACTCCACTAACTTTAAGTGCGGTGACTTTGTCTGCCTGTTCTTTAGACAAATGGCTGGCTATTTCTTCGTAGGGATCCTTTTTTTTAGACACTTTTAACAATAAGTCATCGCGATCTAGTTCTAATATGTCAGCAAGTTGTTTATACAGAGCTTGACCATCATTTATCTTACTCGGCTCTATTGCTAACTTATAGCCCAGGGTTTGGGTAGCCCCGGATACCAATTCCCCATTTTTGTCTTGAAAATATATTGAGCCACGCTCAAAAATGTCCGTTGAAGGGGTCACATACTGATGGTTCGCTTCCTTGGCATAGGCACGACTATGTACAACTTGCACCAAAAAAAGCTTGCTGATTAAAACACCTGCAAAGATTAAAACACAAAAAGAAATTATCTTTATCCTAAAAACAAAATTAGATTTCATTTGTAGCTTTAGCTATGCTTCCAAGCGTACTTGAAGACTTAGCAAACGTAGGGGTTACTTCCCGAAAACCCATTTCCCGAGATAGTGAAGCATCTACTTGGCCAGATAGTTTAAGATAGTTTAATTCTAGGTCTCCAACTTGATTTGACAAATCATGTGCTTGAGCCTGAAGTGCTTTACGTTCAACGATATTCCACACCATATTCATGAGTATTAAAATATAGAATAAAGCCAGACCAAAAAATACCACCATTATATGGTGAACCGCTCTTTTTCGTAGATTGTTATTGTTGACAACATTTACATTGCTGGAATAACTTTTTATTTTTTGGTTTACCTGTTTCATTATTAATTTAAACTTTTTGGATAATTCTTAATTTTGCACTTCTAGCTCTTTTGTTCTCCTTTAACTCAACATCCCCTGCTATTGTTGGCTTTTTGTTTATTAAAATTACTCTCCCTTCTTCTTTTACTTTTTTAAAAAAATTCTTCACAATCCTGTCCTCTAAACTATGAAACGATATAACAGACATCCTTCCTCCATTTCTTAAAATTTCGAATCCTTCTTCTAAACCTTGTTGTAATGCATTTAATTCATCATTGACGGCTATGCGTAATGCTTGGAATGTTTTAGTAGCGAAGTGAATTTTGCCCTTGGTATACTTTGCTGGTACGGAATTCTTGATTACTTCTACTAATTCGAATGTGGTATTAATATCTTTCTTTTGTCTGGCATCCACAATTCCTTTAGCGATTCTTCTAGATAACTTTTCTTCTGCATACCCATAAATGATGTTAGCGATTGTTTCTTCGCTCCAAGTATTAACTATATCTTTTGCTGTAACATCTTTCTTGGTTGGCTTCTGCTTCATGGTCATTAGGAGTGGCTCATCTTTTTGGAATGAAAATCCTCTGCCCGCATTCTCAAGTTGGTCCGAACTTAGCCCAAGGTCTAACAGCACTCCGTCTACGCTTTCAATATTTAAATCGTGAACTACTTTAGCAATATCTCTAAAATTTCCGTTTATAAAACTTACTCGGTCCTCTAGCCCAACAAACTTACTTTTAGCTTTGTCCCAAGCACTCTTGTCTTGATCGATAGCGATAATTTTTACTTCTGGAAAGTTCTTAAGAATTTCAATGCTGTGCCCTCCACCGCCAAAAGTTCCATCTACTACAATACCTGATTTCTTGGTATCTAAATTTAGTCCGTCTATTGTTTCTTTTAAAAGAACTGTCTTGTGCACTGTTTGCATTCTGCTTTCCTTAAATTAACTTTTGCCAAGCTTTTCTGCTAATTGATCGGCTTCTTTCTCTACTTTTTCTTTATATACTTCCCATGCTTTCTCGTTCCAAATTTCAACTCTATCTTCTACCCCCACTACTGCCGCAGAATTTTTAAGATTTATTCTGTCTTTTAGAAATGGCGGTATTAAAATTCTTCCAATCGAATCCACTTCTACTTCTGCTGCACGTCCGAACATAAATCTGTTGAAACTTCTTTTGTCTGCTGAAAAAAAGGACAAATCGGACTCTGAGTTAGAAAGCTTCTTTGAAACCTTCTCCCATTCTTTCACTGTAAACACAAACAAGCACTGATCTAATCCCGGCGTAATAATAATTTTCTTTCCCATCTCCTTGCGGAATTTTGACGGCAACGACATTCTGTTTTTATCGTCTATGGTGTGTATGTATTCGCCAATCAACATATGTTTAAAAATTACTTAATTAACTCCCGAAACCCTTGAAAAACACATTTCCCACTTTTTCCCACTTACATTATATTGTAACCCACTCTATCCCACATAGCAAAACACCCATCTGTGGATAACCAGATGGGTGTTTTTGAGAATTAAAGCTATGTGTTTTTAATCTTTGTCGTTGTCGTGAATTAAGATTTTTTTACCTATCCAACTGAGAACAGATACTACAAGAGCACCTAGGACCGCAGCAAGGAACCCATCAACCTCAAAGCCATCTATCACCGAGGAGACCAGCCAGAAAAGGAGCCCATTTATTACGAAGGAAAATAATCCTAGTGTAAGAATAGTAATCGGGAGAGCTAAAATGTGTAAAATTGGTTTTAAGATAAGACTAACCAAACCCCACACAAGTGCCACAAGAAGTGCAATATAGAAACTAGTAATACTGATCCCTGGCACAATATAAGCCGTACCAAGAACCGACAACGCTACAATCAACCATTTTAAAATAAAATTCATAATAAAAAGTTAGTTAATAATTATTCTTGCCTCGGCTTCATAAGTGGAAACATTACTGTCTCGCGGATAGACTCACCAGCAAGCACCGCAAACAGACGCTCGCCGAAACCGAAACCGCAAGTCGGAGGCATGCCATGTTCAAGCATTTCTACGAATTCCCATTCCGGCATCATAGCTTCGTCGTCACCACGTTCAATTAGTTTTTGTTGTAGTTCAAATCTCTCTCTTTGATCTACGGGGTCATTTAGCTCAGAAAAACCATTACCTAGTTCGCTACCGGCGATAAGAGGCTGGAATCTTTCTGTTAGTTCAGGGTTACTTGGTAACGACTTTGAAAGTGGAGAAACAATCTTTGGATGGTGCACAAGAAAGGCAGGACCCGAGATGGTCTTTCGGCAATACTTCCAAAGTGTATCGATAAGTCTCTCTTTATTAGCGCCATCATATTTAATTCCTAGCTCTTGTGCTTTCTTCTCCATCTCAGCCAGTGTTGCAGATAAAATATCAATGCCAGTTTTTTCTAACACTGTGTCTCGATAATCAATCCTCAGCCAATTGTCTGCTAAATCAAATTCATGTCCTCGAGTAGAGAACTTGGTCGTACCAAAAACTTCTTGCGCAACGTATCGGTAAAGTTTCTCCACCAGCTCCATACCATCTTTGTAATTCGCGTATGCCCAGTAAAATTCCATATTGGTAAACTCTTGTAGATGATCCGGACTTGAGCCCTCGTTTCTATATACGCGACCAATTTCGAAAGTCTTTGGGAAACCTGCAGCCATGAGACGCTTCTGCCAAAGTTCTCCTACGGAAATACGCAGATATACCGGCATATCATAATCATTGTGATGAGTTTTAAAAGGTCGCGCTTCTGCACCTCCAGTCGTCACTTCGAGAGTAGGGGTTTCAACTTCTAAGAAACCCTCTTGTGACATAAAATCTCGCGTGGCTTTCCAAAATTTAGACTTTTTCTCCAGTAACTCTCGCAAATCGGGATTCATGAGAACATCCAAATATCGTTTACGATAGCGTTCGTCATCATCGGTAATTCCGTGCCATTTCTCAGGAAGTGGAAGTAGAGTTTTAGTAAGCATGCTCCAATCCTTGGCTTCGCAAGTCTTCTCGCCTCTTTTGGTAGTGAAAAATGAACCTTGAATTTCTACAAAGTCTCCAATGTCTACAGTTTCAGAAAATAAATTTAATTTCTCTTCACCTATTACATCTAACTTTAAAAGTCCCTGGAAGCTAGCAGTACCATCGTTGAGTGTTATGAAAACTATCGCTCCTTGTCCACGAATAGACATGATACGTCCACTAATCCATTTTATCGGTCCTTCCTTTTCTTCTGTTTTTTCTAATTGTCCAAAGTTCTCAAGCGCTTGGCTGAGAGATAATTCCCTCTTTGATTCTGCTGGAAATGGATTAATACCCCTCTCTTGCAAAAGGCTTAACTTTTTAAATCGAGCATCTCTAATTTCATCAATTGATGACATTTTATTTACTTGTCCGCGTTAGGCGGAAATTTTTAAGAAACATTTATTATTTTATAATTTACAGTGCCCCGTGGAGTAGTAAAGGTAACCTTATCACCTTTTTTCTTTTCGAAAAGAGCAACACCAAGTGGTGACTTGTGTGAAATTTTGCCGGCTAGCATGTCTGCCTCTTCGGCTCCAACAATGACATAAGTCACTTCTTCGCCTGTTCCTTCCTTTGTAACCACAACCTTAGAACCCACTAAAACAGTGTCGCCTCCGGTGACGGTAACGATTTGTGATTCTTGCAAGATCTTATCGATTTCTTTAATCCTTGCTTCTAATTTACCCTGTTCTTCTCGAGCATTGTGGTATTCTGCGTTTTCTGATAAATCACCAAGTGCTTTTGCGGCGGCTAGTGCTTCGATAATTTCTTTTCTTTTTGGACCCTTTAATTGCTCAAGTTCAATTTCGAGAGCTTCTTTTTTCTCTGCTGTTATATAATCGGCTGTTTTATCCATAATGATAAATATTACCTTTTTAAGCCTCAAAAATCAAACTTGCTAAAATTTATACTTATGTTAAGATAGGAAACATGTCAAAAACAGTAATTGAGGTCAAGAAAAACCCAAACGAAAACAACACGAGTATCTTGCGTCGTTTTTCAAGACGAATACAAGAATCTGGTGTAATTCAGAAAGTTAAAGGCAACCGATACAACGAAAGAAAGGAATCCAAACTTAAAGTTAAAAAAGGTACTTTAAAGAGACTCACCCGAAGAAAGGAAATCGAAAAACTCCGAAAACTTGGCAAGATGAAATAAAATGGAAGATACTATCTCAATAGTAAACAATACAAAAGGTAAGCTTCCCAGCTTACCTTTTGTATTTATAAAAAATGACATCTTGAGTAAAAACTACGTTCTCTCTGTTGCTTTTGTTAGCGAGAAAGTTTCAAAAGAAATAAATTTTAAGTATAGAAACAAAAATAAACCTACAAATATTTTATCTTTTTCTTTGTCAAAAAAAGAAGGGGAAATAATCCTCTGCCCGAGTGTCATAAAAAAAGAATCCAAAAATAAAAATAAAAACTTTGGCAAGAATTTCAAGAATTTGCTTGGGTTTCTAGTTATCCACGGCATGCTTCATTTAAAAGGCATGGAACATAGTGCTATAATGGAAAAAGCGGAAACAAAATATGATCAGAAATATTTCAGTGGGCATAGACGTGGGGTCCTCAATGACGCGAGTCGTGGTAGGAGAATTCGTAAAGGGAGAAAGCTCTCCTAAGATTATTGGTATTGGGGAAGTTCCTACTCTTGGTGTGCGTCATGGATACGTCACATCTTTCGCTGATGCTACTGCTACGATCAAAAAGGCGGTGAAGCAAGCAGAAAAAACGTCCGAAATCAAAATAAATAGAGCATTTGTCTCTGTCGGCGGAATAACTTTGCGTGCAGACACAAGTGCTGGAAGCGCTATAGTTTCAAAAGCTGACAGTGAAGTCACTATGCTTGATGTACATAAGGCATTGGAAGATTCTGAGAACAATATAAACCTCAGCAACAAAAAGGTTATCCAGATAATTCCACTCGCCTATCGTCTAGATGGCAAGGAAGTTCTAGGGAGGCTCGAGGGTAGCGTCGGGAATAAACTTGAAGTGAAGGCGCTCTTCATAACTTGCTCACTTCAACATTTTGAAGATTTAATCGAGGTGATAGCGGAAGCTGGAGTAGAGACCATCGACGTAGTAGCATCCCCTGTTTCAGCAAGTCTGGTAGCGCTTTCAAAAAAACAGAAAATAGTGGGTTCTGCGCTAGTTAATATTGGATCTGAAACGGTCTCGCTTGCAGTGTTTGAGAATGAAACATTAATCGCGCTCAACAGCTTCTCGATTGGTGGAACTGACATAACCAACGACATTGCACTGGGCATGAAAGTTACCCTTGAAGAGGCTGAGAATATTAAATTGGGCAACAACCCTCAAAGTCTTTCCAAAAAGAAAATTGACGAAATAATAGAAGCACGACTTACTGATATTTTCGAACTTGTAGAAAATCATCTAAAAAAAATAAAAAGAAACGAGCTCCTGCCGGCCGGGATTGTTTTCGTGGGCGGAGGAGCGAACACTCGTGGTATTGAAGAATTATCCAAGAACTACTTGAAACTCCCATCCAAAGTCGGTAACACCGAAATGTTCGGTACAATGAAAACCAAACTTAAAGACCCTGCATGGTTTACCGTATTGGGCTTACTTCTAAATTCAAGAAATAAGGAAGCATACAAAGAAGGATCATTCTCGAATTTCATGAAAGATATCAAAAGTGCCTTAAAATCAAGTTTGAAACAATTAATGCCGTAAAATAAATATTCTGATAACGACACTTCGACATTATTTGTCAAGGTGTTTTCATTTTTTTATTTTCTGTTATGATAGCTCTATAGAGCCGATTTATTAAGTCTAAATTAAAGTAAACATTATGCCCAAAGTAAACCCAGAAATAGAGAGTTTTGCACGGATTGTAGTCATCGGAGTTGGGGGGTCCGGTAAAAACGCCATAAATCACATGATCAACTCCAAAGTTAAAGGAGTTACTTTTATATCCATGAATACCGACACCCAAGACCTGCACAATTCTCTCGCTGAGAAGAAAATTCACATTGGTAAAAATCTAACTAAAGGCCTTGGAGCTGGGATGAACCCAGAAATAGGAAAGAAAGCAGCTGAAGAAACAAAGTCTGAAATTCAAGACGTGATTAAGGGCGCTGACATGATTTTTATCGCCTGCGGAATGGGTGGAGGTACTGGCACTGGCGCGGCACCTATCGTAGCACGAGCAGCGAAGGAACAAGGCATACTGACAGTTGGGGTTGTGACCAAGCCATTCTTTTTTGAAGGTCAGCACCGAACCAAGCTCGCAGAAAAAGGAATTGAAGAACTAGCAAAGGAGGTGGATGCAATCATCGTTATCCCGAACGACAAACTACTTCAACTCTCAGACAAAAATACAAATTTCAAAGATGCCTTTGCTACATGTGACAATGTCCTTAGACAAGCAGTAGAAGGCATTTCTGACCTCATTACCACCCCGGGAATAATCAACGTGGACTTTGCCGATATTCGAGCAATCATGTCCGACGCGGGGTCTGCACTGATGGGTATCGGACTTGCAACTGGTGAAAGCAGAGCGGAAACTGCCGCGAAATTAGCTATTAACTCTCCTCTCCTGGAAGTTTCTATTCATGGTGCTAAAGGTGTACTCTTTGCAATCTCCGGTGGAGACGATATCACCATCCAAGAAATCCAAGAAGCTGCCAAGATAATCACCGAGTCTATAGACAAGGACGCTAAAGTTATTTTCGGTACAATTCACGACGAGAAATTAAAGAAGGGTGAACTTAAAGTTACAGTCATTGCAACCAACTTCCCTACTGATATGCCTAGAAAAAGCCTTTTTAGTGCTGTCCCCCAACAAACGATGATAAAAGACGAGAATCCTGTTGCGATAAAAAAAGAAATACACAATAGCATCAATATGAACAACAACTCCTCTAATATCGGAAACACACCCAATATCCAAAGCCAAAACACAAATTCAAATAACAGCTTGAACAATGCTGATTTTATAAAGAAGATAGAAAGAAAGCCTGAACCAATTGAAGAAATCATAATCGATGGAGAAGAAGATGAGTGGAGCGCAGTTCCAGCATTTCTCAGAAGGAATAAAAAATAGTATACTAGTTGGTATGACATACGATTTAATAATTATAGGTGGCGGACCTGCAGGAACCGCTGCTAGCGTATACGCTGCACGCAAAAGACTCAAAACACTTCTTGTTCTAGCTGAATGGGGGGGTCAGAGCGTAGTTTCAGAGCAAATATACAACTGGATTGGTTCTGTTTCTATTCCTGGAACAGAACTTGCTGAAAATTTCAAGAAACACGTGATGGCGAA
Source organism: bacterium (assembly GCA_030855725.1). GTDB lineage: Bacteria > Patescibacteriota > Minisyncoccia > Phycocordibacterales > UBA9973 > UBA9973. The sequence goes on from JALYQS010000002.1 coordinate 13,233, forward strand.
TGTTGGAGCCGACCTAGAAGTCAAGGAAGGACATAAAGTCACTAATATTACAAAAGAAAGCGACGGCACTTTTATTGTTTCCACTGATGGTGGAGAAACTTTCCAGACTAAAACCGTACTTATTTCCACTGGTTCTGGTCGCAGAAAACTAGAAGCCAAAAATGCAGACACCCTAGAACACAAAGGCTTAACCTACTGTGCATCTTGTGATGGACCTCTGTTCTCCGATATGGATGTTGTGGTTATAGGTGGAGGCAATGCTGGTTTTGAATCCGCTTCCCAGCTCCTCGCTTACTGTAAATCTGTAACGTTGCTTCACCGAAGCGACACCTTCCGAGCAGATGAAGTCACTGTAGAGAAAGTTTCAAAAAATCCGAAGTTTAAGGCAATTAAAAATGTAGATATCCTAGAAGTAAAAGGAGAAAAGTTCGTGGAAGGCATTGTCTATAAAGACCAGAAAACTGGCGCAGAGACAGAATTGAAAGTTTCTGGAATATTCGTAGAAATAGGCCAGATCCCCAACACAGACTTTGCCAAGAATTTGTTAAAACTAGACGAGATCGGCAGAATCAAAATTGACCCCATGACTGGCAAAACTGAAGTACCAGGTATCTGGGCTGCCGGAGACTGTACAAACGTACTCTACCATCAAAATAACATCGCTGCTGGCGACGCCGTGCGTGCACTTGAAGACATCTATCTAGCAATACACGCAAAATAAAGAAAGTTACTTACATTTCCTCCCCCGTCTATTTGCTTACCTCTTTTTGATTGATCCTACCCCTTTAGAACTTACTATTCCCTTTTGAATTATTTTGCCGAGCCGAGTAAATTTAGGTTTGGTGGTAACGGTACCATCAACGTCCAAACTGCGAACCACTTTTGGGTTATCAATAATTTCTAATTCCTCAAATTCCTTCCTTTTTTCATTCTGTATATTATTATCGATTATATCTATCAAATCATCCTCACTGAATTCATCCGGTACATCCTCGACAGAAGTAAACCTTCTTTCGGGGTCATTTTTATTTACAAAGTTTTCATCTTCTTTGTCGTCACCTTCAAAAGAAAGAGGTGTTGAATTGGGCCTCTCCTTACGCTCAGGTATTCTAGCCCCTCGTTCATTCCCTCCATTTTTTGGAAACTCATTAAAATTCATGTTGCAATTTTACCATGAAGCACATTTTTTATTAAGCTCTAGCAGGTCAGCTTCTGTGAGTTTCTGACTCGTTCCAGAATTTAACCTATACATTATGGCCTCTTTGTCCTCAATGTGTAGAAGCCCCAGCGCATGACCAAATTCATGCGCCAGCACCCGCACCAGCTTCGCTCTGTTGTCGTATTGATAGATGTTTATTCTCGTACCGTTAAAGTCCCTTATATAAATCCCCTCCTCGAACTCTTCACCATTTGAACCCCCGATTTCATTAAACTTCTTTACATCGAGGTTTAACGATTGTGCTAGCTGATTAAGTTCGCGAACCATGTCATTGACCTGTATTATTTTTTTATTTAAATTTGCCTGTAGTTCGTTTATAGTCCTTGCCTCATTATTTATCTGTGACTGCTCTTCTTGTAAACGAGCGTACTCTTCCTGACTTGCTCCACCCTCCGCATTTGCACGATCCACATCATTTTGATACTTCTCTCTCCTAGCTTGAAAAGTAGCAAGACGTGCATCAAACACTGATTTATCTTTACCGTATTCCACCTTTAACGCTTCATAGCTAGCCTTAAGCGCATCGTAGGATAACCGAGTATTGTCCAACTTTGTATCAATTTTCTGAAGCTTCTCTGTTGCTTCCTGGCGAGAATCATAGATCAGGTTTATTGCTAAATTACTCGGGTGCACTTCCTCAGTATAGGAAAATAAATCCTTTCCGGAAGGTTCCTCCCAGATCGCTTCTGCTTCCTTTATGGCTTTCAAGAATTCATCTTTGGATATGACGAATTCTTTGTCAAAGGACCCTATGGAATAAACGATGGGTTTCTTGCATGGCAAATAGGTGCTCATTATCTGGTTATACGAAGTCTCTATTCTATCCTTAAAAACAAACACAATCATTGCCAGAACCAGAAGCGCTATTAAATTTTTCAAAAAGTTTACCATGCGGAGGATACAGGATTTGAACCTGTGAGGGATTGCTCCCAACCGCGTTTCGAGTGCGGCGCATTAGACCACTCTGCCAATCCTCCAGATCTATTTTAGCACCTTTACTATGCTTTTTAAACAAAGATTGCACAAAAAATAGATTCCACTTATACTTGTTCTCATGAATTTATTAGAAAAATTTGATAATGAAGGACACAAGATTTCACCAGAATTACCTAAAGAGGTTAGAAATTACTTGATTGACATCGACGGCACCATTTGTGAAGACATCCCAAACGAAGAGCCGGAACGTATGTTAACGGCAGAGGAGTATGAAGGGACTAGAGAAAAAGTAAACAAATTTTATGACGAAGGGCACATCATCACCTTCTTTACTTCGCGAACTGAGGCACACAGAGCAAACACAGAAGAGTGGCTCAAGAAGCATGGATTTAAATATCAAAATATATGGTTTGGCAAACCACGCGGTGGCAACTACCATGTCGTTGATGATAAAATAGAAAGCGCAAAAAAGACATTATAACGTAATTACAAATATTTTTATGCAAAAAAATAACTCCGCATTTATGGTTCGACAAAGAAGCAAAACAAGCGACCGAGTTTTATATTTCTGCATTTAGAGATTCTAAAATTAAAAACACTCAATAAAAATTCCCCGCAAAGCGGGGAATTTTTATTTTGAAACTATTATTTATTCACTAAACCACCGCATATTCTCGAATCTCATTTGCTCCGGCTTTGACAAATACATCTTTTACACTCATATCCTTGGTTTTAGCAACAACAAGCACGTTTCCTTTTTCAACTAAAGTCTGATACATAGTTGCATCGGCATCATCTATCCCTAGATTCCCCAATGCTCCTACTATAGCTCCTGCTGCAAGTCCTGTCGCAGCCCCTGCTGCAGTGGTAGCTACTGCTCCGGTAAGTCCAAGTGCAGCAGCCAAAGGTCCTGCAACAAACAAAGTACCCAAACCAGGCAAGAGGCCATTTGCAACAACTAGACCTGCAACTGCCCCAATCACCGCACCAGTTGTGGCACCTTTTGCTGCACCGTCCCCAACTTTTTCGTTGGATACGTCGTCCCGCATATCTCCCTCTGCGTCAACATAAACATAAGAGAGATCGCTAGAATCCACTCCCATTGCTTTTAATTCGTTTATAACATTCTCTGCTTCTAAATGCGTATCAAATACGCCAACAGTTGTTTTCATATATTTTTCTATATAAAATTATTAATAATAAATCGACTTACTAATAATATGACGAAGTAATTAATATTTGATTACATCGCAGTTGAATTATGTGAGCCAGGTTTTGCCATTTTTATTAAAATAATATAGTATAGGTGAGTATTTTGGCCCTATCGTCTAACGGTTAGGACATCGCCTTTTCAAGGCGGTAATCAGGGTTCGATTCCCTGTAGGGTCACAAACAGAAACTTCGGAAGAAGTCATCGCAAAATCTGGGCGCGCCGAAGGCGCGCTATATGGAGAGAGCAGGAATTCTGCATTCTGGGCTCGGGCGAATTCGGTGGGTGGGCAAAATGAGACAGAGACGGACTTGTCCCGCAATTGCGAGTTCGTTCCAATTTTTTTGAAATAGTCACGAATTTCAAAAAAATTATCTGTGTTTCGCAATTGCGTGGCTTTTTTCATATCCAAAATCCATTCCCGCAAGG
>JALYQS010000011.1 GCA_030855725.1 bacterium
ATCTTCGGTAGATTTTCGCGCGTATAGAAAATATTTTGGTTTGATCATATATGTTTTTGGATTATGAAAAAAGAATAGTCCGTTCTTGTCTCATTTCTTGCACCCATGCCCACCCACCGAATTCGCCCGAGCCCAGAATACAGAATTCCTGCTCTCTCCATACAGCGCGCCTTCGGCGCGCCCAGATTTTGCGCTGACTTCTTCCGAAGTTTCTGTTTGTGATGTAATTATACACTTTGCGCGAACTTTTTTCAAAGAAAAGGACTAATCGCACATCCGTGCGCTAAAGCGCCTCCACGCGAAGCGTGGAGCTTTCCCAAAGGGAAAGTACGGAATGTGCGAATACAATGCGGACTCGGTTTTGCGAAGCTATTTTCTGGGGAAAGGATTCGCAAAACCTCGGCTACTGATTTTTGAAATTCGGCGGGATTTCGTTTTTGGGTTTTCGCGCGCAGGATCGAATTAGTGTTGATTTTTATCCATTGCAGGCTCCATTAAATCGTTAGTAATACTTTTAAATATATTTGGATTTTCATCTCCAGTCACTTCAAGTGTCGCCCACGCACCCTTGTTCATTCGGGCAAGAGCATGGTCAACCAAAAGGTATTTACCTGGGACATCAACTGTAAATTCAACGATACTTGCTCCACCAGGTAGTACCGCAGTGGTTTGCACATTACGCTCGAGCATCCCACCCATACTTGCCTCTGGATACACTGTGTCGAAAATTTCACCTATGACATGAAATGACGATATGAGATTTACTCCACCATTACCGACATAAATACGTATTCTATCTCCAACTTTTGCATGCAGTCTAGGTGCTTGTTCTATTTTTCCATTAAATGTCACATAGTTTGGATTTCCATCAAGCAAAGCGTCAGCATTAAATGGTACTAGCCCTTTTTTCCCTATTTGTCCTATTGTGTATAGCTCTCCTTGAACGACATAAAATTCTTTATCGACTTTTGGTAATCCTTCTTTTGGTTCTACTAATATCAAGCCATATTGTCCGTGTGAATTGTGAGTTGAGACATTTGGCATAGCACAATGATAAATATAGAGACCTGGATTCAATGCCTTAAATTGAAATGCTTTTGTTTCTCCTGGCATTACATGCGTAAGAGTCGCTCCACCACCAGGACCAGTGACAGCGTGTAAATCAATGCTATGATCATGCAAACTTGTCTTGTCATTCGTGAGACTAATTTCTACAGTGTTTCCTTCTTTTATGCGAAGCATCGGGCCAGGTACTTGGCCATCGAAAGTCCAATAATTGTAATAAATACCTGGAGCTACTTCTGACAATACCTCTTTTGTTGTAAGTGAAATATGAACAATGCCATCAGTATCTAATTTTTGAGCTAGTGCTGGCATAGAGTCTGGATTAGCTCCGATATCTGCTACTTTTTCAAAACGATTTTCGTATCTAAAAAAATTAATGATGCTACTGAATGGAATTGATGGTGCAAGTCCTCCTGGCGCATGTGAATGCGTAAATAGTGGCATAGCAAAATCAGGGGCATACGTTCTGTTTGAAAGTAATCCTGTAAAAAATGCAACAACTAGAAGAGTAAGCGGAATAAAAATAGCTTTCTTTTTTAAAAACTTAAATAAATGAGCATACTTGAAAAGTTGCCTGAGTATCAGGATAATAGCGATAACACCAACAAAAGCAGAGGTCATTTCAAAAATTATATATTTGAGCATATTTATATTATATAAAAATTAGGCTAATAATAAAAGTTATCCACTGTTTGCTTGAACCAACTACTTTGGAGTATACTGGTTTAGTAGTTGCGAAACCATGCAACTCTAAATATTATACTCTTTCTTTTCGTCAAAGCAAGGGCATTATCAATAACAGCACTATCAATATGGATATATATAAAAAGAATTGGTTTAAGTTTGTTGCAGGCTTTATCGTATGTCTCCTTATTCGACTTATTCCATTTCGCCCGCCAAATATTGAGCCTGTGCTTGCGACACAAATGCCGTTTTCTAAAGCATATGGTGCATTTGCCGGTTTTCTTTTTGCATTTTTTAGCATCGTACTTTTTGACTTGATAACTGGTAAATTAGGAATCTGGACACTATTAACCGCTGGTACTTACGGCGTCCTTGGTTTTTGGTCAGCCTATTATTTTAAAAATCACAAAGCAAATAGAGCAAACTATGTCCGATTTGCAATTATTGGAACTCTTTTCTTTGACGCAGTAACTGGTTTGTCTATTGGCCCCCTCTTTTTCCACCAAACGCTTTACAGTGCCTTTGTCGGACAAATTCCATTCACTGGTTTGCACCTTCTTGGAAATATCACATTTGCATTTGTTTTGAGCCCTGCACTTTATAGATTTGTTGTTGAAAATAAAAGATTTGAAACAGCGTCGATCATTACTATTTTTAATCCTAAAAGAATTTGAATAGTATGAAAAATAGAAAAATATACATAGCACTTTCAAGAATACAAAAACGCGACGGTACAATCGTTCCTTTTGACGAAAAGCGCATCCATCGTGCGATTCTACGAGCGATGAATGCAATTAAGGAAGGGAGTGAGTCCGATGCTGAAATGGTTATGTATAAAGTACTTGATGCACTTATGCTTCTAAAAAAAGAACGGAAAGAGAAAAATTTTCTCCCAACCGTTGAAACGATTCAAGATATTGTTGAAAATGAACTCATCGCATCTAATTTTAATCAAACAGCCAAGTCCTATATTCTCTACCGAAAAGAGCGAGCAAATGTGCGAGAGAAAGTTGGTTTTGTACCGGAAAAAGTTAAGGAGCTTGTGACGGAGAGTAAAAAGTATTTTAGAAATCCACTTGCTGAGTTTGTTTATTATCGAACATATGCAAACTGGATTTCGGAAGAAGGTCGACGCGAAACATGGATTGAAACAGTTGATCGTTATATGGGTTTTATGCGGGAAAACATTAACGGAAAATTAACCGAAGATGAATATAGCGAGATTCGCGAATCAATACTTAAGCAGGAAACTATGCCGTCCATGCGTCTACTCCAATTTGCCGGCAAGGCGGCGCGCCGAACAAATGCGTGTGCTTATAATTGTTCATTTATCGCGCCAAAATGTTTTCAGGATTTTGCTGAGATTATGTATATCTCTATGTGTGGCACAGGTGTTGGCTGGTCAGTTGAAAGCGAAAATATCCAAGCCTTGCCCCAAATCAGAAAACAAACAGGTAAAATTCTGCCCTCATATATTATTCCCGATAGTAAGGAGGGTTGGGCAGATGCTTTTGCCTTTGGTCTAAAAACATGGTTTGAGGGTAATGATGTTGTATTTGATTATTCACTTATCCGTCCCGCAGGTTCAAGATTAAAAACAATGGGTGGAAAAAGTTCTGGACCCGCGCCACTTCATTCTCTCATTGAATTTTCTCGCGAGCGGGTATTACGCAAACAAGGAAGGCATCTCACCAATCTTGATGCTCACGACATTATCTGTAAAATCGGAGAATGTGTGGTGGCTGGAGGTGTCAGGCGTAGTGCGATGATTTCTCTTTCCGACTTGGATGACGAAGCTATTCGTGATTCAAAGAAAGGTCAGTTTTATATGATGGAAGGACAAAGAATGCTCGCCAATAATTCTGCTGTTTACAATTCTAAACCGACAACGCAAGAATTTCTTGATGAATGGACGGCACTTGTCAAAAGCGGTTCGGGAGAAAGAGGAATTTTTAACAGAGGAGGACTTGTAAAAACATTACCAAAACGACGATTGCAACAATTTGAAAATAATCAGTACCCATCATGGGGAACTAACCCATGCGGAGAAATAATTCTTCAATCAAAACAGTTTTGTAATTTGAGTGAAGTTGTTGCGCGAGCCGACGATACCGAGGAAACATTACTCAAAAAAATACGCATAGCGACTATCATAGGAACATACCAATCAACGCTGACATATTTCCCGTATCTCTCAAAAGAATGGAAAAAGAATTGTGAAAAAGAAAGATTGCTCGGCGTTTCGATCACCGGTCAGTGGGATTGTGAAATTGTCCGAAATGGAAACATGCTTGAAAAAATGAAAGCATTGTCTATAGAAATAAACAAAAAATACGCAAAGCGTTTTGGTGTCGTTCAGTCTACTTGCATTACTTGCGTAAAACCATCAGGGACAGTTTCGCAGACAGTTGATTGCGCATCCGGAATGCACCCGCGACATGCGCCGTATTATATTCGCCGTGTCCGTATTTCAGCAACCGATGCTCTTTTTAAAATGCTCAAAGATCAAGGTGTGCCTTATCTACCCGAAGTAGGTCAAACGCAAGAAAATGCTTCGACTTACGTGTTTGAATTTCCAGTCAAAGCACCAGAGGGAGCAATTTGTAAAGACGATGTTAGCGCGCTCAAACAGCTTGAACATTGGAAAACGGTTAAAGAACATTTTACAGAACATAACCCATCAGTGACTATTTCAGTTGGTGAAGACGAGTGGATCAGTGTCGCTCATTGGATATATGAAAATTGGGATTTAGTTGGCGGTCTCTCATTTTTACCGCGTTCAAATCATGTTTATCAGCTTGCTCCGTATGAGACAATTACAAAAGAAAGGTACGAGGAAATGTTGAAAAAAGTAGACTCACTGGACTTTTCAAAAATTGTCACTTATGAGACTGACGACGAAACGGAGATGAAGCGAGAGCTTGCTTGTGTTGCCGGTCTTTGCGAAATATAAAATTATGTTGTATACAGGAAAAGGAGACAAAGGAACAACGAAACTTTTTGACTGCCCGCAAGGTATGCGACTTTCTAAATCAGAAATTGTTTTTGAAGCGCTTGGAACACTTGATGAACTTAATTCTTCGATTGGATATGCAAAGGTACTCTCTAAAAAAGTAAACAACACAGTATTTATTGAGACAAAAAAAGTATCTTACGAAGTGATTCTTGAAAAACTTCAACAAAACTTATTTTGCATCCAAGCAGAACTTGCCGGATCAAAGACAAGTCTTACTAAAGAACATATTACATTTCTCGAACAAGTTATTTACGAAATAGAAACTGTCTTGCCACCAATTACTACTTTCAAAATTGCCGGTGGTGGAGATACTGGTGCCTATTTAGACATTACTCGAACAATTGCGCGGAGAACAGAACGATTAGTTGTGTCTGTACGAGATAAAAAGGAACATAAAGTGAGCGATTTGAGTATTCAATTTCTCAACCGTCTTTCGAGTGTGTTATATGCATTGGCTCGGTTTGCAAATTATCAAGAGGGGTATACAGAAGCAAAGCCAAATTACAGCTGATTGCTTTTTTAACCTGATTGTTGCATACTTTAGAAACTATGAAGATTAAACGACCACTTCCACGAGTTGCTTATGAAAAGAATGCTGAAATATATAAAATTTTGGCAAATTCAAAGCGCCTTGAAATCTTGAATCTACTTCGTGAACAAGAGATGTCTGTCGAGGAACTAATAAAAACATTAGGAATTGCAAAAGCGAATGTGTCGCAACATTTAGCGTTACTTCGTCATGCAAAACTTGTAACAGTTAGACGCGACGGATTAAACGGATTTTACAACATTATCGACCCTCGTATTGTTGAACCGTGTAGAATTCTTCACGAACTTTCCAAAAAATAATTCTGGTTTTCTTAAGGGAGTGTTCTCCTGCGCGCGAATGGGTGGGCAAAGTGCGTGCGTACTCGCACGCACTAGGGTCAAGCGCATTTGCATCTCCGCCTCGGGCATTTCCGCTAGTGGCGTCCATGGCTAAAGGATGAGCGCCGAAGTTAAACGAAGTCTCAAAAGGTACATAGCGAAGCGACACACTAAACTCTAGTATGCAAAGCGTGGAGTGGGGATGGCGAGGGCGGAACTATTTCGTGGTAATCCACGAAATTAGTAGCCCGACCCGGGGAGAGGAAACTTCCTCTCCCCAAGAAGCGCAGGCTTTGCCTGCACAAAGGCACCTAGGCGCGAGTAGCCCTAGCGGAAATGCCCGAGGCGGATGCCGAGGGTGCACCTTACTCTAAATAACCACGGAAGTATAAATAGCTCACATTCTATGCCCGAGACAATTTTGAATTTGATTCCTTTATTTTTTGGGAGCGCGCATTCCTCCCCAGACCCCTCCTGCGCGCGAAAACCCAAAAACGAAATCCCGCCGAATTTCAAAAATCAGTAGCCGAGGTTTTGCGAATCCTTTCCCCAGAAAATTGCTTCGCAAAACCGAGTCCGCATTGTATTCGCATATCCGTACTTTTCCTTTGGAAAAGCTCTGTGCTTCGCACAGAGGCGCTTTAGCGCACGGATGTGCGATTAGTCATTTGTTTGGAAAAAAGTTCGCGCAAATGATACAATTACATCACATAACCCAAAAAAGCACCAGAATTATCTGGTGCTTTTTGCGTAGGTAACCTTAGTAAAATCTATTGTGCGGACTTCGGCCATGTAACCTCTACTTTCGCATAAGTAAAGCTAAGGCTTTCTGTAGTCTTGCTGCCACTTGAATTTAAACCGTATGAACTCACCACAACGTCTTTAAAGTTCAAGACAACATTTTCTTTTCCCACTTTTGAAGAAAGAGTTAGACTTTTGATAGGAGCTCCAGTCTGGCTTGCTTGGAACAACTGAGGTGAAGACTTATCAACTCTCTTCATAAAGTTAAAACTACTTATGCTTACTTTTCCACCACTGAGACCAGCAGAACCTGAACCTACAGAAATAGGATTACTTGCTCCAAAACTCCAAGACTCTATCGCTATAGCATCTCCACCAGCACTACCTTTGATACCCTCTATTTTTAGATAATAATCAGCAGCGGCAGCTACTACCCTTTGTGGTAAAGATGTAGTAATACCTAAAACCGCCACTAACGCCAATGCCCCTAACACAAAAAACAAATTTTTCTTTACCATATTAAAATTAGATAATTAACTATTAATATAATTCATCATAATCTTTTAAAAAGATGTGTCAATATTCCGTAATTCTTCACTGCCTGGAGTCGTTAAGTAGGTATCATTCGATGCCAAATCTGTTACAATTCCAATATGGTCAGTAATACTGGCAACTGCCATTGACCTCATCGCATTCTTCCCCACCATGCGAAAAACTTGGCATGCACCACAGAGTGAGTCACTAGGTTCAATGTATGCTGACGCAGTCAAGCATTCCCTTTCTATTTTTTCTATGAATAGTTACTCTCTGGTAAACGTAATATTCCCTGCTTCGGTTTTGATAACTAAGCTTGTAACAATCGCCGAAATAATCTTTTGCGAAAATTTAAACAACCTAACCATGAAAAATCCTAACACAAAAGAAATCGCCACCGGCACAGTGCATAAATTACCCGCGGATTTACTAACAGCACTATCATCTAGCGCGACCGCACTAGCAACCTGGCAGGATATTACTCCTCTAGCACGCAACGAATGGATCTGCTGGGTGACTTCTGGCAAGAAATTAGAAACAAGAGAAATTCGAATAAAAAAAGCAATTTCAAAACTCAAAACTGAAATGCGTAGACCCTGCTGTTGGGCTGGGTGTACACATCGCTGAAAGCTAATAAAATTAGCTTTCAGCGAAAGGAAAGAAAATATTATTTACAGAGCTCTTTGGTATATTTCGCACTCATCTCTCGATTCCATACAAACATTTTTGTTTGAGAGTTCCAGACATATCCATTCACAGAGTCACTAGTACATTTAAAATGTGAAGTTTCGGTGTTGTTAGCAGATTCATCAAAGTCCATTGTCACTTTATAAAACCCTTGTTCGGTAGGAAGTATTTTAAAATTTTGGTAAACCTGTGCTCGGCCAATTTCATAAAGCGATACTGGAGCAAAACTGCCATCTTTTTCTTGCTGTTTTGTGGTAACTATAGTGCCATGAGAGTTTGTAGTCAGAATAAAAGAAACATTGTTATTGCCTCCGTCGCCAGTAAACACTCCTTCGTCTACTCCATCCCCTGTCAAATCTACAGACTCTGAAAGTTTGAGACCAGATTCTTTGACATAAAACAGATCCGGTTCTAGTGACAAAACATCCGCCAATTCATCCGGAGACACAGCCTTCCAATTTGTACTTGGGCTTTTGCTTGCTGTTTCCTCGATAATTATAGTTTCAGGCAAGTTGCTATCTTGTTTATTTTTAGTCATGACCATATAGCCCATGACCAATACCAGTACTACAAGTAGAAATATTAAGATATTTTTTGATTGACTGCTCATCCTTATATTTTAACATAAAATGCACTTAATAACCTAAACAAAATACCCGCTTTCTTTTTTCTTAAAAAAGAGTAAATTTATACTATGTCAAAAAACATGGACAATGTTCAGATAATAATTCTGGCAGCAGGTAAAAGTAAACGCATGGGCGGAGACAGCCCGAAGGCTCTTGCGATTCTCCTTGGCAAGCCATTCATGAAGCATATTTTGGACACACTAGAGACTCTTCTATTGCCAATTAAGCCCATCATCGTTGTAGGACACATGAAAGAAAGGGTCAAAGAAGTATTGGGTAACGATAAAAATTATGCCCACCAAGAGGAACAGCTGGGCACAGGACACGCGGTTAACTCAGCAAGGAATGCAGTACACAAAGACCATTCAACAATCCTAGTACTTTCTACTGATCAGCCATTGGTATCAAAAGAGACGATTCTAAATATAATTGACGCTCATGAATCAAAGAACGCCACCATTACCCTTGCCACAGTAGTTTTACCTGACTTTAAAGAATGGCGAATAGGGCTTAACCACTTTGGACGAATTATTAGAGACGAAAATGGCAAAGTTGAGAAAATAGTAGAACTCAAAGATGCAACGAAAGAAGAGGAAGAAGTACTTGAAGTAAATCCTGCGATGTATGCTTTTAAGTCGGAGTGGTTATGGGAGAACATCGATAGAATCAAAAATGAAAATGCGCAAGGTGAATATTATTTGACTGATTTAATTAAAATAGCATTTGAACAAGGAGAGAAAGTCGAAGCGATACCAGTATCAAATATTTTAGAAGGACTACAACCTAACACCAAAGAAGAACTTGAGGTATTAGAAAAATTATTAGACCAATAAATCAGAAAATACGCCGCGCTTTAATGGACGATTGCGCGGCATGATTTCGACAAAATCAAAAATGCAAAACCCTTTCGAAAACGCAATGGAGCAACTGGACAAAGTCTCAAAACTTAGAAATTTCGGCGACGAATTTGTTATGAGACTGAGACAACCAAATAGAGACATCAGAGTTTCAATTCCGGTTAAAATGGACAATGGTACCACCAAAATCTTTGAAGGCTACCGCGTACAATATAACAACGCGATGGGCCCTTATAAGGGTGGTATCCGTTACCACCAAGATACTGAAATAAATGAAGTTAAAGCTCTCGCCTTCTGGATGGCTATTAAATGCGCGGTCGCTGGCATCCCTATGGGTGGGGGCAAAGGCGGAATAACAGTTAATCCTAAAGAACTATCAAAGGGCGAGCTGGAAAGGCTTTCTCGTGGCTTTATACAGAGACTCTCTGACGTCGTCGGTCCACAAAAGGACGTGCCTGCACCGGACGTAAACACCACCCCAGAGATTATGATGTGGATGGCAGATGAATTTGAGAAAATAACAGGAGACAAAACTGGTGCAGTAATAACTGGTAAACCCTTGGGCAAGGGTGGCTCTGAAGGCCGTGGCACTGCTACCGCACAAGGTGGCTTCTATGTCTTAGAAGCCCTTCGTACAGAAGTCGGACTTCCAGAAAGTTACAGCGTAGTTATTCAAGGATTCGGCAATGCCGGACTTCATGCTGCAAATATCTGGAAGAATGCCGGAAATAAAATAATCGCAGTCTCGGATTCAAAAAGTGGTGTGTATGATGTAAATGGGCTGGACATAAAAAGCTTAGAAGAGTACAAGAAAACTACTGGTGCTCTAACTGGCTTCCCTGGAGTCAAAGAAATAACAAATCAAGAGCTCCTAGCGTTAGAGTGTGATTTACTTATACCCGCTGCCTTTGAAAATCAAATCACAGAAGAAAATGCAACCCATGTAAAAGCAAAAGTTGTGTTAGAACTTGCAAACGGACCTATCACCCCGACCGCTGATGATATATTGTTTGGAAAAGGTATCCATGTGATTCCAGACGTGTTAGCAAACTCCGGTGGAGTTACTGTCTCTACTTTCGAATGGGAACAAAACCTCAAAGGCGAACATTGGACAGAGGAAGAGGTTTTCACAAAATTAAATACTATGCTTTCTGATTCAGCCCGTAAAATCTACAATATTTCAAAAGAAGTAAATACAACTCTCCGAAATAGTTCTTTTATCCTAGCGCTTGAAAGAATCAAAGAGAAAATGTTATAGTCGAAAGGCTATAATGCGCGGTTAGCTCAGTTGGTAGAGCGACCCCTTGACGTGGGGTAGGCCAGGGGTTCGAATCCCTTATCGCGCACAAATTATGAAAACCAGTATCACCAAAATATTTTATTTCGAGGCAGCGCACAAACTACCCAACCATGACGGCAAATGCGCCAATCTACACGGACATTCTTACCGATTTGAAATTACAGTAATGGGAGAAATTATAAAAGAAGGACCAAAAGAAGGCATGGTTATGGATTTCGCCGACCTATCAAAAATTGTGAATTCAGAAATCCTTGAAAAGTGGGACCACCAATTCTTAAACGACATCCTCCCTTTCACCACCACCGCAGAAAACCTTGCAACAGAAATATTTAAAATATTAAAAAATAAAAACATCTCTGCGTCGAAAGTCAGACTTTGGGAAACGGCGAAAGCATATGCGACAGTTGAAGATAATGACTAACCAAGAAAAAGAAAACCAAATACAAGTTGCTGTAAAAAGTATTCTTGAAGCTTTAGGAGAAGACACAAATCGTGATGGATTAACTGACACCCCAGCGAGGGTTGCTCGCGCCTGGGTTGAAATGACTCGCGGTAACGAAAGGTTTCCTGACTCCACCACAGTCTTCCCTTCCCAGTATACAGGCATTGTCTTTAGACAAGAGATACCATTCTCCAGCACTTGTGAACACCACATGCTTCCCTACATAGGCACAATAGACTTCGCCTACATACCCGACGGTAAGGTTCTAGGTATCTCTAAAATAATTCGACTCTTCAGACACTACACGGCCAAGCTCTCTATTCAAGAAGACCTTACTGAATCTCTGATAAAAAAATTTGAAGAAATAGTATCTCCGCGAGGCTGTGCTATACGTATCTGCGCGCTGCATTCCTGCGAAAGTGCCAGAGGCGTGGTAGAACATGATGTCCCCACTGTTACCATGTCTTTTACTGGTGCATTTAAGGAAGATACTAATCTGTCTAATCAATTCCTTAACCTTATTACGGCTTCAAAAAGTAGACTTTAAGAAATTGAATAAAAGTGATATATTGTTTGTATGGAAATCAACGAGAAACTACTAAAACCATACAACGCCAAGGACACTGAAGATCGCATCTATAAGCTCTGGGAAGACTCAGGGTTTTTCAATCCGGATGTATGCGTAGAAAAAGGTATTACAAATCCTAACGCAGAAACTTTCTCTATAGTGCTTCCCCCACCTAATGCTACTGGAGTGTTGCACCTAGGACACGCCCTAGAAGACTCCATGCAGGATACCATGATTCGCTACAACAGAATGCGTGGAAAGAAAACTCTCTGGGTTCCCGGTACTGACCATGCAGCTATAGCAACAGACTCAAAGGTTACAAAAATTTTAGAAAAACAAGGATTAAAGAAAAAAGAAATCGGTAGAGAAAAGTTTTTAGAACATGTGCATGAATTCGTAGCTGACAGCCGAAAAACAATTGTAGGCCAACTTCGAAAAATGGGAGCTTCACTTGATTGGTCCAGAGAAGCCTTCACTTTAGATGATGAAAGAAATTTTGCCGTAAAAACAGCATTCAAGAAAATGTATGAGGAAGGTCTCATTTATCGTGGCTATAGAATAGTCAATTGGGACCCTAAAGGACAGACAGTTATCTCGGACGATGAAATAGTAAACGAAGAAAGAAAAGGTAAACTTTATACTTTTAAATACGGAAAGAACTTCCCTATTTCTATTTCCACAACTCGTCCTGAAACCAAAGTAGGTGACGTGGCCGTGGCAGTGCATCCAGAAGACGAACGATACAAAGAATTTGTTGGAAAGGAATACGACGAAGTTTTCTGCGGTGTACCAATTCATATTAAAGTTATTGCAGATGAACATGTAGAGAAGGACTTCGGCACCGGTGCACTTGGAGTAACTCCCGCACACAGCCAAATAGACTGGGAAATGTCTCAAAAAAACAAACTACCCGTTAAACCAGTAATCAACGAATATGCAAAAATGACTGTCGGGGACGAAAGAATTTTAGACAAAAAAACCACTGAGGCTAGAGATGTGATAGTCGAGTGGTTAAAATCAGAAGGGCTCTTAGAAAAAGAAGAAGATATTACACAAAACCTACCGACAGCAGAAAGAACTGGAGGAACCATTGAACCATTGCCAAAGCTTCAATGGTTCATAAACGTAAATAAAAAAATAAAAGATCGTGGAGATAAATCTCTTAAAGAACTCATGCTCGAATCAGTACGAGAAGGAAATATAAATATACTGCCTGACCACTTTGAGAAAGTATATTTTAATTGGATTGAAAACTTGCGTGATTGGTGCATATCACGACAGATATGGTACGGGCACAGAATTCCTGTGTGGTACAGAAGTGAGGAAATATTTTGTGGAATTGAAGCACCAGAAGGAGACGGCTGGGTACAAGACGAAGATACCCTCGACACCTGGTTCTCGTCTGGTCTCTGGACATTCTCTACACTTGGCTGGCCTAAAGACTCTCCAGACTTTAAAAATTACCATCCTACTAATGTTGTTAACCCTGGCTACGAAATATTATTTTTTTGGGTCGCTAGAATGATTCTAATGTCCCAATATTTATTGGGCGATATTCCATTTAAGACTGTATACCTGCATGGAATGCTCCGAGATGCTAAAGGTCAGAAGTTTAGTAAATCCTTAAACAATGGAATCGACCCTATCGAAGTTATCAACGATCACGGCGCAGATGCGTTGCGAATGTCATTAATAGTAGGCATAGGCCCCGGCGCAGATAGTAAATTTGATATTCAAAAAGTAAAAGCTTACAGCAAGTTCGTAAACAAAATCTGGAACGCGACTCGATTCGTGCTAGATAATACAAAAGATTTAGATTTTAAGAACTTACCACCGCTTGATGAAGAAGACAAAAAGTCGGAAGAAGAACTGGAAGATTTAATAAAAGAAATAACCAAAGAAATGGACGAATATAAGTTTTATCTCGTTGCCGAAAAGCTTTATCACTATTTCTGGCACACTTTCGCGGACGTTATCATTGAACGCTCTAAGAAAAAAATTCTCGAAGGCAATAATGCTGACTCTGCAAAAGCGTTGCTCTATACTCACCTTATTACCCTCGTGAAAGCACTTCACCCTTTCATCCCGTTTGTTACTGAAGAAATTTGGTCTATGTTACCGATGGATAAAAATTTATTATTGGTAGAATCTTGGCCTAAAACCAATTCATGATAACAACCGATCCTAAAATCTTGGGACTCGCTTTTCTAGGAGGAATCATCCCCTCCCTTTTATGGCTCTGGTTTTGGCTCAAACAAGAAGAAACGAGACCAGAACCAAAGGGAGTTTTAACGGTAGTTTTTATTATGGGAATGATTGGAGTCATACTAGTATTACCTATCCAAAAATATATCCAATCTCATGTTTCCGGACATGAATGGCAACTAATTGGCTGGGCCGCGGCGGAGGAGATTATAAAATACCTTGCAGTGCTGGTTATTTTATATAAGACAACATATACAGACGAGCCATTGGACTGGCCTATATACTGCATTACGGCAGCACTTGGTTTCGCAGCACTTGAAAACACGTTTTTCTTAATCAAACCACTATCCCTCGGAGAAACCACAGTAAGCTTACTAACCGGGCAACTGAGATTCTTAGGTTCTACTCTTCTTCATACCATTTCGAGCGGAATTGTGGGTATTAGTATTGGGTTATCTTTCTTTATGGATAAGTTTAACAAAAAAGTCTATGTATTCTGTGGTCTTATTTTCGCAATTGCCTTGCATAGTGTGTTTAATTTTTTTATAATGAAGAATGACGGAAGTGATTTCTTGAAAGTATTTGCTTTCCTTTGGGTCACAACAATTATCATAATGCTCCTCTTTGAAAAAATAAGGAGAATGAGCGGAGAATAAATAAAAAATATGAAACCAACTAAAAAAAGAAGTTTTTTTGAAAGATTAACAGGAAGCATCCGAATGGAAGAAGAGGAAGAAGAGGAAACTAAAGCTGAAGCTAGCTCTGAAAAGAAGGTTGCTACTAACACTTGGATGGAAGAAGAAAACGAAGAAGCAGAGCTTGCTGTTGATGTATATCAAACACCGACGGATATTGTCATCCAAACCATGGTAGCGGGAGTTAAAAATGATGATTTAGACATAACCATCGGTCGCGATCTTGTGACCATTAAAGGTCAGCGCGAAGAAGAGCAGTCCATAGACGAAGAAAACTATTTCACTAAAGAACTCTATTGGGGTAAGTTCTCACGCACCATTTCCCTACCTCAAGAAGTTGAGCCTGAACAAGTTGAGGCAATTGAGAAGCACGGTCTCCTTACAATTAAAATCAGAAAAGTAGACAAAGAGAAGAAAAATAGTATCAAAGTAAAATCTGTATAATAAAAACACCCCGCTTGCGGGGTGTTTTTATTATTGTGCCGAGGACCAGAGTTGAACTGGTGACATCTCCCTCTTCAGGGGAGCGCTCTACCAACTGAGCTACCTCGGCTTCCTATTTATTGTGGCAACATACTTTTGAATTTATCTATTGTCATCCCTGTTTCCAAAACAAAATCTCTAAAACCGTCGAGATATGGCTGGAGAAAGTAGAAAGCTCCAATACTTATTCCAAGGATAACTAGAGTTTTTACTATTTGGAAAAAAGCAGTCCGTCTTTGTACACTTCGAACCTTTTTAAGCATTCTGTTATTATCTTCAACAAGTACATATGTTTTTTCTAATAACGCTTTGGATTGTGGATCCATGGGGATGATATTAACACAAATATTTTATAAAATCTAGCAATTTGGTCACAAGCAAAGCAGTTTGCTTGCTTTGTACATTTTGTGCCCCCACTCCGAATCGAACGGGGATCTATTCCTTAGGACGGAACTGTTCTATCCATTGAACTATGGGGGCAATGGATATAATCTAGCACAAAACGAGCTATAACCCCAACAATTGAACAATTACCGGCTTATTGAAACCTACTATCAGATTATCCCCTATTTGTATTACTGGTACACCCATCTGACCTGACTTATCAATCATTTCTTTTCTTTTATCTGTGTCGGCCGCGACGTCATAATCAGTAAAAACTACATTTTTTTCTTTAAAAAAGTCCTTGGCCATGTGGCAGAAATGACATGACGGGGTTGAATATATGGTTACGTTTTGCATAAATTTTTTGATTATTTGTTAATTACTACTTAGTATATCATGCTTGCCGTCTTAACAAAATAGAGATATATTTTAATACAAGCGGGATTAGTTTAGTGGTAGAATGAGTCCTTCCCAAGGATTAGACGGGGTTTCGATTACCCCATCCCGCACAATACATTTTCGAAGACAAGGCTTTTGGGGACTTTCTTATTTCACTATATTAGTCGGGACACCTTTCATGAAACCTATTATGTTTTCAGCTGTTGTCTTCATTATTTCTTCTTCCGCTTCTTTTGAATAAAAGGCCATGTGCGGAGTCACAATTACGTTTGGCATATCAATCAGTGCATGGTCTTCCACCAAAGTTTTATAATCTTTTACTTGACTGGACTTTTCGAGAGAAGAGAGTATTTCCATTTCTTCTTTTAATTCTCTTTCACCTTCCAACACATCGAGTCCTGCGCCAGCCACCGTACCGTTTTTTAGAGCGCGAAAAAGGGCGTCAGTATCAATTAATTCTCCGCGAGCAGTGTTTATAATATAGACTCCTTTCTTAAGTAGAGATATGTTTTGGCTATTTATTAGATGATGATTTTCTTTGGTGTAGGGTGCATGCAGAGTAACAATATCAGAGTTAGACAATACTTCATTTAAAGTTTTGTATTCGAAATCCATTTCTTTTGAAAAATTGACATCTGGATACAGGTCGTACGCCAAAACTTTCATGCTTAGCCCCTTTGCGATATGAATCACATTCTTACCAATTTTACCTGTTCCGATCACCCCTAATGTTTTATCTTTCAAGTCAAAGCCTCTGAAGGAGACAAAAGAATAGTCTCCACTCTCACGAAGATGTTGGTTCGCAAGGTAAACTTTCCTCGAAAGATTCATTATCAGAGCAAAAGTAAATTCAGCCACTGTATAAGAACCATAAGCTGGTACACTCGAGATTAGGATATTTTTAGTTTTACAATACTCACGGTCGATATGATCAACCCCAGTGGATCGAGTGGTAATAAGCTTCAAATTTGGAATTTGATCAATGATACTTTGATTTAACATAGAATTAATAAACACGGAAAGAACTTCTGCATCCTTTGCAAGTGATACATTTTCTTCTGTTAACTTTTCTTCAAAGAAACTTACGTCATTACCGGATAAAAGTTCTCTTAAAATACTTTGTTCTGGTTCTGGTGTTTCAAAAAAAATTATTTTCATAAATATGGAACATTAATTATTTACCTAATAATCTATTAAAAAATTTACTGAAAGAAGGCATGAATTCCTTGGTTTCTGCTTCATCTTTTATAACTTCAGCACTCTTATCCTCAACGACGATGATTAATCCTTCACCTTCTTTGGCTAACCCGTAATTTTCTCGAAATACTGCTTCTTTGCCTTCATCTGTACTTAAATCATTGATATCTCTGACCAATTTTTCTTTTCTCTTCTCTAACTCTACGACCTTGTACTCGGCAATCTCTTTGTTTTTTACTGTTTCTTTCATCTTGAGCATAAAGTCAACAACTCCCCAAGCAAAAGCTAAAACAAGCAAACTTAAAAACACAATACCGAAGGTTGAATAAAATATACGTTTCAATATGCCATTTTTATTTTTATCTTGAAAATCCCTCACGATATGCTATATTATAACATATGATTTTCAATAAAAAACATCGGAAAAAGGTAGAGTTTATCTGGAAAATACTGTGTGTCTTCATAATTTTAAGTATGGTCCTCCTCTACGCTCCCGGAATCTTTACCCTAAATTAGTCTCCAGAGCGCATCATTTTTAAGAATACGTCTTGAGAAATGTTTACTCTACCTCGATCTTTCATTTTCTTCTTACCTTTCTTCTGCTTGTCTAGTAGCTTGTTTTTTCTTGTTATGTCTCCACCATAGAGGTATCCTGTCACATCTTTTCGAAAGGCTTGAATCGTACGTGATGAAATGATTCTATTTAAGGCTTTACCTTGAATTTTAGTCACAAACATTTGGCGAGGCAATATACCATGCAGTTTCTCGACTGCTTTTTCTGCTTCCTCCTCGACTCTTTTTTTGGACACAACCCTAGAAAAAGCCGGCACTACTTCATCCGCCACGAGTATGTCGAGCCTGGTTACATTCGCCTCGCGCATGTTATCTATCTCATAAGATATAGACCCGTACCCCGAAGAAGTACTTTTAAGTTCATCGAAAAAATTACGCATAAGTTCGCGAAGTGGCATCTTGATGGATATCGAAGATCGCGCGTCTCCGAAATTCTCTGTTTCACCTACTTCACCCTCGTGGTCAAATATTAGTTGCATTATATTGCCCAAATATTTAGGTGGGGTAATTATCTTCACATTAACCCAAGGCTCATAGACAGTGACAATGTCGTTGTCGTCTGGAAAGAAATACGGAGAGTACACCTTCTCTACTTTATTATTCTTTTTTAGAACTTCGTAAGTTATTGACGGAGTCGTTATAACCAAGTTTAAATTAAACTCTCTGCGAAGACGCTCAGTTATGATCTCCAAATGAAGCATCCCTAGAAACCCACAACGGAAACCTCGGCCGAGTGAACCACTGGATTCTTCTTCATAAGAAAACGCAGAGTCAGAAAGTTTTAATTTCCCTAATGATAGTTTTAGCTCCAAGAAATCATCTGCGTCCTCGGGAAACACCGACGCCCAGACAACCGGCAAGGGGTTGGCATAGCCAGGAATGGCTGGCAGAGGGTTCTTGGACATAGTTATAGTATCTCCCACGGAAGCAATTCCGGGCTTTTTTATGCCGGTTACTATGTAGCCTGTATCTCCAGCAGAGAGAAATTCCCTAGGTGTTTCTTCCGGCGAGAATGTCCCAACTTCCAGGGCAGTAAACTTCTCTTCTGAAACTGAAAACAAAAGGTTGTCACCTTTCCCTACCTTACCGTCTAAAATGCGCACGAAAACTATAACCCCTTTGTGATTAGAATATTTGAAATCAAATACCAACGCCCGGAGAGTATTCTCTCCGGTGTGTGTTGTGACAGGCGACGGCACTCTTTGCACAATCTCAGAGAGCAACTTTGGAACCCCCTCGCCGGTCTTGCCTGAAACCAAAAGTATTTCATCTGGGTCACAATTAAGCAGATTTACAACTTCTTCTTTTATTTCTTCAACCCTTGAAAGGGGTGAATCAATCTTAGAGAGCACAGGTATAATCTTCAGTCCACCGTCACGCGCCATTGCAAGCGTAGTTAGTGTCTGCGCCTGAACACCCTGAGTCGAGTCTACTAGGAGTATGGAGCCCTCTACTGCCTTTAACGCGCGAGAGACTTCATATGAGAAATCTATATGCCCCGGCGTATCAATAAGGTTTAAAACGTAATTTTGACCCTCTAGCACGTATTCCATCCGCACTGGCTGCATTTTTATAGTAATCCCCCGCTCACGCTCAAGCTCCATTGAGTCGAGGACTTGGTCTCGCATTTTACGCGTCTCAATGGTGTGAGTGATTTCAAGCATTCTGTCAGCCAAGGTAGATTTCCCGTGATCAATGTGCGCTATGATTGAAAAATTTCTAATATTTTTTAGGTCCATAAATTTATTTTATTCTTCTAAAAACCCTCCTGTCTGGTGATCCCAAAGCTCTGCATAAGGACCATTTTTTTCTAATAATTCTTTGTGTGTGCCTTCCTCTAAAATTTTGCCCTCATGAAGTACGATTATTCTATCCATTTTCTGTATCGTGGAAAGTCTATGGGCTACAACAAGCGTAGTTTTGCCTTTCATGAGAATGTTGAGTGCATCTTGTATATAGTGCTCGCTAACACTGTCGAGTGAACTCGTAGCTTCATCAAGGATAAGAACCGGAGAATCTTTAAGCATTGCTCGTGCAATAGCTACCCGCTGACGCTCTCCCCCTGAGAGTTTTACCCCTCGCTCACCTACTAATGTATCATACCCTTGGTGCAACTTTGAGATAAACTCGTGCGCGTGGGCTTTTTTTGATACTTCTATAATTTCCTCGTCCGTAGCTTCTGGCTTACCATACGCAATATTTTCCCTTATTGGTCGGTGGAAAAGTATTGGTTCTTGAGGAACGTACGAAACTACTCTACGTAGGTCATCTTGGTTCACATTCCTTATATCTTGTCCGTCGATAGTAATGGAGCCTGAGGTAACATCATTCAATCTTAAGATAAGCTTAGTTAGAGTCGATTTACCTGCTCCGGAGTGCCCAACCAGCCCCACACGTTCGCCAGACTTTATGTTTAAATTAAAGTTATTTAGAATCTCATATCCGTCGCTATACTTAAAACAAACATTATTAAATGAAACATCTCCCTTGCTCATATTGGTCTTTTCAGGATTTTTGGGGTCAAGAATGTCTGGTGTTATTTCCAAAATATCAATCATTTCTTGCATGTCAGCGGCAGATTTCATGAACTTTGTGACAGCATTACCTAAATCCCATAACTTCTCGAACACGATCAGCATATATGTTTGCACAAGAACTACCATACCCGTTGTAATTTCTCCTTGGATCCATAATTTGATCATTACGTATAGTACGATGCTTTGCACTATAAATGCCAACACGGATTGAAGAAGTTCTATTCTTCCTGAAAAGAACCAGGCTTTTTTACTTCTCCTCGCTCCTTCATCAGTATATTTACCAAAAGAGCTTATTTCATCTTCCCTAGATGAGAAAAATTTCACAGCAGAAATGTTGCCGAAAACGTCAGCGAGTCGTCCGCTTATTTTAGAATCTTGCTCAGCTTCCAACAAATCATATTTAACTTTCTTTTTTAAAAGAAAAATGATTATGAGTGAGTATAGAATCACCCAAGCAAGAAAAAACATTGATATGGTGAGCGATTCGCGTACTAGCACAACAAATACTCCTATCAAAACAATAGAAGTAGAGAAGAAGTTGAAAAGAAACATATCAAACATTGTTTCAAATGATCCTACAAAGCGTCTAGACTTCGTAACTAAACTTCCAGCAAAAGTATTTGAAAAAAAAGTATAGGAATGATTCTGGATTCTTTTAAAGCAGAAATTCCTGAGTTCGCGAATAACATTTATTTCAAAAGCAAAATAAATAAATTTAGCAGACCGAGCTGCAACTGTGGTTAGAAAAATTATAAAAATAATAGCACCAACCAAGTAGTATAAGTCCTCCGACAAAGCCTCCCGGTTTATGCCCGAAACAGAGAGATGGTCTATTATCTTTTTAAAATAAACAGTCCTAACAACTTGATCAAGAACCGTTCGTATTGTAAAGATAAATAACAATAGAAAAAAAGAAAACTTAAATTTTCTCATTTGTGGCCACACATATTTGAATATTTTTGAAAAGGAAAACATAAAATTGCCCGATTTCGGCTTGCTTTACAATATAGCAGAGAATCCTTATAAATTAAAGCCTCTCTTCTGTAGGTGGCATAACTTTATCGTTCCAGAACTTAGTCTTGAAAACACTAAGCAAATCTTTAAATTCTTGATTCTTTAATATATGGAGGACCAAAATTCCGCACAGAATACCCAGTACACCTGAAATAAAACCCTGCAAGAAGACGCCTGAGAAAGTTGCAGTACCGAAAATAGGTGAAAGTATGTTCAGGCTGACGTACGAAACAGCACCTATCACAAACGAAGCGCTTAAACTTTCCAAAAAAGTTCTTGAAATAAAATGTTCCCCTCTCATGAAATCTTTCTTGAGAAAAATGGCAAGAAAGATAAAATTAAGGATTGTGCCTAAAGAGTAAGCTAGTGGTAACATTAAGACCTCAGTGCCTTCTATTCCGGTTACTCGCAGTAGAGACTCAACAAAATTTTTAAATATTGGATAGTGAGTAAATGCGGAAATCAATAAATAAGACAAAAGCACTATCGACAAAGAAGAAAAGAAATTAATAACTAGCGGTCTCCTAGTATTCCCGGTCGCGTAGTATGCTCTGGCAAAAAGTGCTATCAGCCCCTGGGCAACTATTGATATTGAAAAAATTGCAAGAGAAGCCGCAACAAGTTTCGTATTTTCCCAGGAAAAAGACCCTGAACCCAATATTACTCGCACAATCTGCGCACGTAGTACGATGAATATGAAAGTTATGGGTAGCGACCAAAAAATAATTTGCTTAGCAGCGGACTTTAATTGACCCTTAAAGTCATCTATCTTTCCGGAAGAATATGATTTGGTTAAAGTAGGAAAAGCTGCCACAGCGTATGAAAGTCCTATTATACCGAGAGGTACTGACTGCAAATTAAGGGATAAGTTAAATATTGATATCGACCCGCCCTTAAGATAAGAGGCAAAAGATACTATCAAAATTAACGCGATGTTATTGAGGGATAATCCGAGTGTTCTAGGTAACGACGAGTACACAACTTTCTTTATTTCCTTATAATCAATATTACGAGAAAACTTCAGTGAAAAACCTGATTGGGAAGAAGCTAAGGCTTGAATCAAAAAATGCATCAATGCTCCGCATACTACACCAAGTGCCATACCGTTTATTCCAAATTGCGGATAGAGAAAAGCCACACCAACAATTATGCCAAGATTATAAAATATTGGGCTTAAGGCATAAATAAAGAATTTTCTATAAAGCTGAGTAATGGATCCAAAAAGATTTGATAGTCCCAACAAAATTGGCGACAATAACATTATGCGCGAGAGTTCGGTAACCCGGATTCGAGTTGATAGGTCAAAACCTGGTGCAATTAAATCAACAATGTAAGGCATTATTAAGAAAACTATCCCCGATACCAAAATTATTGCCAACAGAAAAACAGTGAAAACATCACTCAAGAACTTTTTTGCCTCTGCGGTTACAATTTCCCCACTCATTTTACCAACAATAAACGGAATAAGTACTGTGATTGAAGCCAGAGATGCGATGGATATAAAGATAAAATCAGGTATACGAAAAGCAGTATAGTAAGCGTCCAAGGCCATGGACGGACCCACAACATGGGCTATAAATCGATCTCTAAATAAACCTAGTATTTGAGAAATAAAAGCGAAAGAACCCAAAAGAATAGCAGCCTGATTCACGTTTATGTACTCCTTTCTGAAAAATGACAAGATCTTCTGCATGCTTTTACTACATATTACTGTTTAGGTGTGGAGTTTCCTTGTGGAGTTGTTTTTAGATTGCTTGGAGCGGAATCTATAACTGGTACAGGTGCGTCAGTGTTGTTCTTTAAAGATTCCACGTAATCTGCTAGCTCTTTATTGTTTGGCATTGTCTGTAGGGCAAGTAAAGCATAAGAAAGTGCTTCTGATTCATTACCAGCTTTTTTTTCTAATTGTGACATCATAATCAAGGCTTCGGTGTAGTTTGGTTTTAAATTCAAAGCCGCTGCCACTGACTCCTTTGCTTCTTTATCCATCTCCTTTGAAATTAGGGCATTTGCAATAGACAACTTAACACCTGGATTAAGTGGACTTAGCTTCTCTGCGGTTTTGTATGATTCGATTGCTTTATCGTAAGCATCAGTTAATCCAAAATTTGAAACAGTATGATACACATAACCCAACAATTCAAAATTTAAACTATTTTTTTGATTAAATTGCGTTGCAAGTGTTGCACCCTGTACAGCCTTATCATAATGAACTTGTAGACCCGCCTTCTCTTCTTCTGATAACTGTTTTGTTTTGCTTTTTTCAATGATTTCACTAATCATTAATAACTCTACTTGAGAATAAGTACGGTAATACAGGTCGTTCTGATGTAGCTCTATTGCTCTTACTATATACCTAAATGCATCTCCAGAATTCTGTGCTAGTAGTGCTTTTCCAAAATATTCAGCAGAAGCAAAACGCTGAATGTATTTAAAGGAAAGCCCGGCAGATGTAACCATTATCAAAACTAAAATAAGAATTGAGAAGAAACTTTTTCTAGGATCTTCCAAGAATGAAATTGTTATTTCGTCATTTTCTTTAGTCCCTGCCGATAGTCCGACAAATACTCCAGTAAAAGCAAACAATAAAAGAAAAATTGTTATTCCTGCAGCGTAAAACATTGAAGCTGTGGTCAAAAATAGAATAGAAACAAAAAATATTGTTATTTCAACATTTTCTAAAGACCGCATGCTTACAAAAAGTTTTTTTGCTCCAGAGGTAAGTAGCATGTAAAAGAAAATCAATAAAAATAACGTTCCTAACAGTCCGGTAGTGATGAAGAATGTTGGTATTAGTCCCGAACCAGTATAGAAAGAGGTATTCCAATACTGTGAAACGTTTACAAGAGATGGTTTGTATTTTGCCCAGGCCTGCTCAAAGTTATTTGGCCCCACTCCAAAAACAGGATTATCTTTTATAGCACCATTCCCTACGTGCATAGTGGAAGAGAAATTTGGACTAGCTTCGATATTGGATATGCCCAATTTAGCAGGTATGTAATTCCCGATAAATTGCCCAGAAATGAAAAATAGTAGTGAAAGTAAAACTATTGCAAAAGAAAAAATAGGAAATTTTCGGCTATTGTTTTCTAAAGATTTTTGATTTGAATAATAAGAAATCTTATAAACAAAAACGAACAGAGCAAAAATTCCGAGAAGCTCCCATGCCAAAGAAAAGTTAACAAGCATAGTCATGAAAACTGCTAGAACAAGAAAGATTCCTAATGTTATTTTTATCTTTTTTGAAATGGAATAAAACTCGATTAAAAAAAGAGAAATTATTATACCCATTACAGAAAGTAAACCGAAACTATTCCATGATCCGGCCAAATTTGCCGTTTTCCCGTTCAGGACTCCAAAAGACGAAGTCAGAGGTGCAAATATATGGAATATCTGAAAAAGGAAAACTACGCACAGCGATGCCAGAACACCAAGAAGAAGCACCTTTGCATTTTCTTTATTTTTAAAGATTAATGAAGAGAAAAACATTAACAGGAATGCTGTAAAAATTGACCAGAAGGTACCGATATCGAACATGATTCCGAACAAAGACATTTCTCGGGTTCCGTTAACTAATGCTGAAACAAAGAAAGCAAGAACAACACCTAAACCGGAAACAAGTATTAGAGACTTTGGCAAAACAACTTTGCCGTCAGAAAACCTGGCTGCGGCCCAGAAAATTATTGAGACTACTAATCCAACCACCAAGAGAAGTCCTTTGGAGGTTTCTACGGGAATTTTAGTGAATGGTAAAAAGAAAACAGGCAAAAGCACTATCACCAAAAAAAGTGACCAAAAAGATATTCTATCTAAAATGTTTGATAACATATTTAATATAAACTTAAGTTAATTTAATAAACACTTAGCTTCGCTTGTCTAGGTAATGATACAACGAAACATCGTTATAAAACAATGTTAATAAGTCTGTTTTTTACGTAAATTATCTTCTTAGGAACATTCCCATCCAAAAATTTAATTATAACTTCATTTTTAAGTGCGAGTTCTTTTATATCCCCCTCCTCTAGCTCAGAACTAAAAACTATTTCGGCTCTAACTTTTCCATTTACTTGTATTCCAATTTTTACTTCATTTTCTTTGAGAAAGGCGTTATTTACCTTGGGCCAGTCAGATACATGGATTGATTTTTTATTACCTAATTCGAGCCATAGTTCTTCTGCTATGTGTGGTGCAAACGGTGCAAGAATTTGTAAGAACTTTTCATAATCTTCTGGGTTTATTTTTTCTAACTTCTCAAATTCAGATGACAATATCATCAGCGCTGAGACAGAGGTGTTGAAACGCATATTTTCTATGTCTTCCGATACTTTTTGAATAGTTTTATGAAGAACAGTCAAAAATTCTTTTGGTGATTTAGCTTTTACGTCTACTTTGGTGTTAAGTTTCCAAACCCTTTCAAGAAATCTTCTAGGGCCAACCATACTCTCTGTGTTCCAAGACACTACTTGATCAAAAGGACCCATGAACATCTCGTAGAGACGGATAGTGTCGGCACCATAAGTTTTAACTATGTCTTTCGGATCTACCGTGTTTCCTAATGACTTTGACATTTTTGCTCCATCTGTTGCGAGAATCATGCCATGTGAAGTACGCTTGGCATATGGCTCACTAGTTGGAACGACATTGAGGTCATAAAGAAACTTATGCCAAAAACGAGAATAGAGCAAATGAAGTGTTGTGTGTTCCATGCCACCGTTGTACCAATCAACGGGTGTAAAATATTTTAAATTCTTTTTTGACGCAAATTCTTTTTTGTTTTTAGGGTCAGTGTAACGCAGATAGTACCACGAACTTCCCGCCCAGTTTGGCATTGTGTCTGTCTCTCTTTTTGCTTTACCCTTGCACTTTGGACATTTTACGTTTACCCATTTTGAAATGGTCGCGAGCGGACTCTCTCCAGTGCCAGTGGGTACATAGGATTTTACTTTCGGCAATACTACAGGCAAGTCTTTATCAGGCACAGGAACGAAACCACAGGACCCACAGTCAATAAGCGGTATCGGCTCCCCCCAGTATCTCTGGCGAGAGAAAACCCAATCGCGGAGTTTGTATTTTGTAACTATTTTCCCACCAACTTTTGAAGTAATTTCTTTTGCATCTACAAGCGGTTTGTCCGTTACCTCTAAGTTATACTTAACGGCAAACTCTCTATCTCGCTCATCATGCGCCGGTACTGCCATGATTGCCCCAGTGCCATATTGCACCAATACATAATCCCCTACCCAGACAGGAACCTCCTGGTTATTAGAAGGGTTTATTGCTCTAATTCCTTTTAGTTCGACTCCTGTTTTTTCTTTGCCCTCAGCTGTACGTTCGAGTTCATCTTTCTTTTTGGATGCTTTTACATAACTCTCGACTTCATTCCAGTTTGAAATACTGTTCGTAAGTTTGGAAACTAGCTCATGCTCGGGAGCAAGCACCACATATGTAGCTCCAAATATAGTATCTGCTCTGGTGGTAAATACTTTTATTTTTTCCTCACTATCTTTTATTTTGAAGTCAATTTCACTACCCTCACTCCTGCCTATCCAATTACGCTGTTGGATTTTTATTTTTTCAAGGTAATCAACTTCGTCGAGATCTTTATCCAGTCTGTCCGCGTATTTGGTTATCGCAAGCATCCATTGCTCCTTCTCCCTTTTTTCAGTTGGACTGCCACAACGCTCACACATACCACCTACAACTTCCTCATTAGCTAACCCAATTTTATCTTTTGGGCACCAATTAATTGTGGTTTTTGTTTTATATGCTAGACCTTTTTTATACAACTGTAAAAATATCCATTGTGTCCATTTGTAGTACGCTGGGTCAGTGGTATTAATTTCTCTAGACCAATCGAAAGAAAAACCAAGCTCTTTTAGCTGTCTTCGAAATGTATCGGTATTTTGTTTAGTAACTTTTATTGGATGAATACCAGTCTTGATTGCATAATTTTCTGTTGGCAGACCAAACGCGTCCCAGCCTATAGGATATAGTACGTTAAATCCCTGCATTCTCCTTTTGCGGGATATAATATCCATAGCGGTATTACTTCGGATATGTCCAACATGTAGTCCTGCTCCTGAAGGATACGGGAACTCTATAAGACCGTAAAACTTTTTCTTTTTAGATTTATCGCTTGCTTGATAGATTTTTTTCTTCTCCCATTCCTTTTGCCATTTTGATTCAATTTTCTTATGATCGTAATTTTTCATCCTAATAGAATTTAGTTAGTAAAAAGGCCCGTAAAATACCTATCGCACTGGTTGCGAATTTGGTTTTGGGTAAGGTGGATAGATGTCCGGGTCGATGGTGCGAGTAAAGCAAGTGCGTCCGCTGTCATGACTCCAAGATTCGTTCATGCCAGATGGTCCAGGATACGGGTATGAGACAGAAGTGTCCATACCTTTTTCATACGTCACCGGCATCATCGGTCTTACTGCGCCGCCATTGGAATATTCTCTCCAACCTTTTGGTATCGGGAGGGCAAATGTAGCACAGAGATCAAAGCTCATTTTGTCTTTAACGATGTACTCGTAGTTTATACCCTTTTCGAATTCTGGATCTAGAGGCAACGCATATCCTGAAAGTGGGTTTGAGACATCAGAAAGTTTTTCTGGCAATTTTTCTTTTTGCTGCCAGTAATTGATTATTTGATATTGAATACTTTGCAGATCATTGATCCGTCGATCATCCAATCGTAGCAAGCGTTGCTGTGCTGGAGATCCCATGATAGAAAAGCTGTACACTACTGCACCTGCTACAAACAGGACCGCAACACCTGCAAATACTTTGTTCAAGATTGGGCGTGCATCTAATTTCGATCGTAGCAGGAAGAAGTAGTAAGCCCCAACAAGATTTGCGGTAACAAGTGTCACAAGGACTTTAAGTAGAAACCTATTAGTAACCTCTCCGGATACGAAATACTTTACCAAGGTGACTAAGTCGATCGCTATTACGAGAGCCGACAGGAAGAGGATTATATAAATTACCCATTTTTTTATTATTTCATCTATGCGCCCCATAGTACCCTGGGTGAACTTTTTCCAAAAGTAAGACACTACTATAAAGACAGGGAAAAAGATTATGAGAGTGGCCAGCGCCATACGGATACCTTCGAAGTCGTAGGTATTGTAACCGTATTGATAAGTGGCGTTCAAAACATCAGGAAATCGTTTGTCGAGTGTTGCAAATATCAGATTAAGAAATGAAACTACGGAAGTTATGAGGGTAATAAGAACTCCTAATGATAGAAAGAAGAAACCTATGTTTAATTTACTGTTTTGCACAGTTGTTGTTTGTTGTGTTTCCATAGAGAAAAGTATATCATATTACGAGCGAATAATTAAGGCTGAAAATTACTAGTAAGTAGGGCAAAAGAGATGAAAAAAAACCGAAAGGATTTTTCAAGAAACATAACAAGTTGGGTGGGCTCCACCCAATCTTTAATTTTCCACACAATAGGATTTGTGGGAATTTTTTCTTTGCGTCTTTTTGGCTTCACTACTGAAGAAATTCTGCTAATTCTTACCACAATAGTCTCCTTGGAAGCTATTTACCTTTCTATATTTATTCAGATTACTATCAACCAGCACTCTGAGGACTTGGAAGAAGTCTCTGAAGACATTGAAGAACTTCAGGAGAATGTGGATGAGATTTCTGAAGATGTCGGGGAAATTCAGAAAGATGTGGAAGAAATTTCCGAAGATGTCGGCGAGATTTCCGAAGATGTCGGAGAAATTCAGAAAGATGTCGACGAACTGCAAGAAGATGTGGAAGAGATTTCCGAAGAGGAAGAAGTAAACCAAGAAAGTAAATTTGAGTATATAGAACACACTCTACAGTCTCTATTAAAAGAGATCCAAGAATTAAAGAAAGAAAAAGACAAGAAATAATTATTCGTGTATTTCCCCCTCTCCTTTCAGGAGAGGGCTGGGGTGAGGTTGCTTTTTGAGTTCATCTAATATTTTCAGCATCACTCCTCCAGTATTTGTATTAATCTCATTGTTCCAAAATCTTATAGTTCTAATTCCAAGATTTAGAAAATATTTTTCTCTATCTTTATCATATTCTTTATTATCTAAATGCTGAGATCCATCTATTTCTATTACTAGAAGTTTCTTGGCGCAGTAAAAGTCAGCAATATATGGTCCAATACTTACTTGGCGTTTCCACTTATACCTTGTTTGATTATCCCTTAGTTTAGACCAGAGAATTATTTCCTGTGGTGTTTGATTTTTCCTTAACTCTTTTCGAATTTCTTTTCTTTGGAAGTTGTTTATAAGGCGGGGCATAACTAAATTCTAACACACCTCACCCCAACCCTCTCCTGAAAGGAGAGGGGGCTAAATTCAAGAAACTTGCAAAAGTTGTGTGTATGTGTTTATATTTTTGTATGTTGTACTTTCTAGCTATCTGGCTATTACCTGCGTTTTTTTTCGCAATAGCCAGATATCCGGCACATCGCCTAAGCAATGACATGCCGGAATTTGGAGCATTGTTAGATGGGATATTGTGGCCCATCTCTCTAATCATTTGGGTGTGGGATTATATATCTCACAGTGCAGATGATTAGACTCCAGCTCATGAGGGAAACCGAGCAAAAAAACAAAAAAAATCTTTTCACCGGCAGGAATTCACAAAATTCCTGCTTTAAATTTTAAACTCTACAACATCTCCGTCTTTGACTATATATTCTTTCCCTTCTGTCCTGACCCAGCCTTTGTCGCGCGCTACGGCGTATGATCCGGCTTCGAGGAGTTTATCACAGGCTGTGACTTCTGCTCTGATAAATTTATCTTTGAAGTCATTATGTATAGCGGTACCGGCCATAGGTGCAGTGGATCCTACTTTTATAGTCCAAGCGCGAGTCTCGTCTTCTCCGGTGGTGAAGAATGTCTCGAGTCCCAAAAGCCTGTAACTCATCTTTATCAAATCATCAAAACCAGATTCAAACACCGTATCTATCTTGACTGAAAGGCCCAGCGCTTCTATTTCTTTATCTATGTTTATATTCTCATTTGCTTCTGAGGTATTTAACACATAGAGCATTGGCTTAAGCGTCAGTAAGCTTAGAGACTTGATTCTAAACTTTTCATCGTCATTCAAATTTGCAACCGTAGCCATGTGTCCACCTTCTAAGACCACCTCTATTTTCTTTAAAATAATTTCTTCAGCTATCGCATCTTTGTCTCCCCGCTTTACATCTCTATTCAGATTTGCAAGCCTCTTTGATACCGTTTCAAAGTCAGCAAGCACAAGCTCGAGGTTGATGACTCCGATATCATTCATCGGATCAATCTTATTGTTCACGTGTATTACCGACGGGTCTTCAAACACACGGACCACGTGCGCTATCGCATCCACTTCACGAATGTTGGTCAAGAATTTATTGCCCAAGCCTTCCCCCTTCGAAGCGCCGGCTACCAGGCCAGCGATGTCGACGAATTCTATGACAGCTGGAATAGTTTTCTTGGATTTTGAAAGCTCAGTGAGCTTGGCGACGCGGACATCCGGCACTGGTACAATGCCCACCGATGGATCAATAGTACAAAAGGGATAATTCTCCGCCGGCACGCTCTTCTTAGTAAGCGCATTAAAAAGCGTGGACTTCCCCACGTTCGGCAAACCGACGATTCCGATGGATAATGACATAAAGAGAATATAGCAGAATTACTTAGAAATGTCATTTAGCTAAAATCTCATTAATTGATTTTCGAGTTAACGGTCCAAAGTATCCGACAGCTGGTTTTATATTATGTGCTTGTTGGAATTTACTGAGTGCTAGTTTGGTGCGGTAGCCAAAGTAGCTGGTTTCTTTGCCCGACGAACCACTTCCAGATTTGGCGACGACGAAGCCATGAGCATTTAAAAATTCCTGCAGATTTTTTACTTCATCACTAGCGCCTCGATACGCAAGCGTTCTGGTAAACAGAGTAAGAGTGTTGCTATTTGTTTGCTGCACTGGAGTGCTGGAATTTTTTACTAAATTTTGCAAAATAGTATTTCTGAGATTCTCTTCTGTGCGTATGCGGTCACTAATGGCTTGTACTATTGCCACTGATACCGCACCAGCGACTATGGCGACTGTTACAGTACGACTGACTGAAGTCGCAGCATTACCGGCAGTATCGGAAACAGAATAAGTTAAAACATAAGTGCCTGAAGTCGATGTGTTTACTGATCCAGAAGTTTGAACACTTGCTGAAACAGTATTGTCTAAATCATCTGTAGCAGTGGCGCCAGCATCCGTATATGAATCGCCTTGATTTAATGAAATACTAGCACTACCGTTTAATATAAGCACTGGCGCTGTAATATCAATGGTAAAAGCTGTAACAGCAAGAGTATTAGAAGCATTTGAAGATGCGTCAGTAACAATGATAGTACAATTTGAATAAGTCCCACCAGAAAGTGATGAAAATATAATCGTGTTAGAACCAGATGTTGCCGACGTTGTAGAGGATGAACATGAACCGCCATATGAAACAGTTCCTGCTTCATCTGTTGTAAATGTGTAGTTTGGCGTAGTGTCATTGGTTGGCGTAGCAACTGCAGTGACTTGTGAAATAATAGGGCCCACATTGTCAGCAATAGTAAAATTCCAAGTCGTACCATTTGATATGCCTGCATACGCATTGGTTGCAATATCTACAAAAGCAGTCGAGGCGATCGTAATATAATAACTAGTACCCGACGAAAGCGTAGGGGAAGGATTGATAGTAATCGTCGTTGTACCACCACCCGTGACCAAACCACTACCCACAGCGATAGTTTCGACAGTAGAATCATCACTTGTTTTTTTAATGACGATATTTCCTGAACTCACGTTTACCGCTTCAAGAAATGTAATAACAAGATTAGCTGTGCCAGAAATATTAGTAGCGTCATCAGCTGGTGAAAGTGTTTGTGCTGTCGGAGCAGTTGTGTCAATCACAAGAGCTTTGTTGGCCGCTAAGTTTGTTGTCGGTACAAAATTCACCATGGCATTTGATAATGCATCTGCAATAGTTCCAGAAATAGTACTCACTGTAAGGTCACCAGTTGTATCCCCTGCTTGCACAGTATAGTTACATGTTCCAGTTGTTGCACTTGTCACCGTAAAGGTACATGTTCTGTCTGTAGCACCTGTTTCAAGGGTAACAGTCACATTGCCAGTGGAAGTAACTACTTCGGAAAAAGTAACATCAATGTCGATAACTTCACCAGTAGTATATGATCCATTCGCTTTGTCTGAGTTTACGTTTGTAATTGTGGGTGGAGTAGAGTCAGAGACCATTGTAGTAGAGTACTGAAAGATTGAATCGTTAGTTGCTCCTGTAAAATATATTTTTGTGTCATCTGGTTTCAAAGTAAGACCATACAGGTTACTATCACGAGAGTTTGCATTAAAACTTAAGCTATCGTAGCTTGTTGTTGAAATATCCCAAGGTGTTGATAATGTGTATTGATGGATTATATCATTTGGACCTACTGCAAATAATTTTGTTCCATCAGAATTAAATGTAGTAGCATAAGGGTTTGTTGTTTGTGATGCAGTAGAAAAATACAAACTATCATAAGTAGCGGTAGATACGTCCCAAGGAGTCGAGAGTGTGTATTGGTAGACTCTTCCATAGACAAAACCGGTAAGATACATTTTACTACCATCTGGTTTTAAAAATACTTTTACCGTGGTAGCGTCTAAAGACCCATTTGAAGGAGATAATTTACTAGCGTAAGATGCAGTGGACAAATCCCATGGTGTTGATAGAGTATATTGATATACTCTATCTCCCGAAACCCCAATTATATACATAATACTACCATCTGGTTTAAAAAATAAACCCTCAGGAAAAGATTCTTGCGAATTAACATGCAATTTCCTTAATGAATTAGGACACTTCTGTTAAAGTATTTAAATGAAAAAGGCTAAGAAAATACAGAAAGCGGAACGAAACGAAATCTTCATTCTGCTAGGTAAAAAGTATTCAATGAGAGAG